>NZ_JBIURV010000004.1:0-355172 GCF_044741025.1 Streptomyces sp. NPDC088246 | reverse complement strand
CCGACGGACCGGGCCCACTTCGACGCGCATTGGAAGCGCATCCTCGCCTCGCCCGACGTCGTCACCCGCACCGTGCTCGCGGACGGCGATGTGGTCGGGCACGCGGCCGTGTACGGCGAGCCGGGCGAGCGGGAGGTCACGTACTTCATCGATCGCTACTACTGGGGGCGGGGCATCGCGACCGCGGCGCTGTGGGGGCTGCTCGCCGAGGTCCCCGAACGCCCGCTGCTCGCCCGGGCGGCGGCGGACAACACCGGATCGGTGCGGGTCCTGGAGAAGTGCGGCTTCAAGGTCGTCGGCGAGGACCGGGGCTTCGCGAACGCGCGGGGAGCGGAGATCGACGAGCTGGTGTTGCGGTTGGACGGATAATTTTCCCCACCCCACCTGCCGCTGCTGTTCCTGCTGCTGTTCCTGCTGCTGTTCGTCTACGTCTTCGGCGGCACCATGGGCGCGGGTCTGCCCGGAGCCCCGGCGGGGGACCGCGGCGACTACCTGACGTTCATCACTCCCGGGATCTTGGTGATGGCGGTGGCAAGCGTGTCCATCAGCACCGCGGTCTCGGTCGCCACCGACATGACAGGCGGGATCATCGACCGGTTCCGGACCATGGCCATCGCCAGGGCCTCGGTGCTCACCGGCCACGTGCTGGGCGCGATGGTCCAGACCGCGCTGGCACTCGCAACGGTCTTTGGCGTGGCGTTCCTGCTCGGTTTGGAGACCGCCGCCTCGGCGATGCAGTGGTTGGGCCTGGCCGGTCTGCTCGCGCTGCTGTCGTTCGCGATGACCTGGTTCACCGTGGCGCTGGGGCTGGCCAGCCCGAACCCGGAGGCCGCGAGCAACTGGCCGGTGATCTTCATCATGCTGCCGTTCGTGGGCAGCGGGTTCGTGCCGGTCGAGTCAATGCCGACCGGGCTGCGGTGGTTCGCCGGGTACCAGCCGTTCACGCCGATCATGAACGCCTTCCGCGGTCTGCTTGCCGGATCACCGGGTGGTTCGGACGTGCTCGGGGCCATCGGCTGGTGTGTGGTGATCGGGCTGGTCGGCTACCTCTGGTCGCGGCGTCTCTATCGGACCCGGGCTGC
Organism: Streptomyces sp. NPDC088246; assembly: GCF_044741025.1. Taxonomy (NCBI): domain Bacteria; kingdom Bacillati; phylum Actinomycetota; class Actinomycetes; order Kitasatosporales; family Streptomycetaceae; genus Streptomyces; species Streptomyces sp. NPDC088246. The sequence goes on along the minus strand of NZ_JBIURV010000004.1, from coordinate 354,090 downwards.
GAACTAGGAGAATGATGTGTTCGACACCCTGCCGCCGACCCGTCGGCTGATCGAGTTGCTGACGAAGCGAGGCTGGACCGGCTGGACCAAGCTTGAGCGCGTGGACCCAACACAGGGTGCGGCCGGAGCACGGTAGGAAGACGCTGCGGTCGGCATTTCTGGCGGGTGGGGCCCTGCTGATCTTTACTGCCCGCAGCCGGCTTCTGCGGCGTCCCAAAGCCACGTGCAACTGAGGTTCAGTGGGCTGAACCCGGTAGTCCGGTCAACAACTCGATGCCTTCCTGTGCCGCAGCGACCGGCAGCCGGTCGCTGCTCCTCCGTGGGCATACGTACATCAAAAGGACCGGCCGGCCACGGCCGCGCTCACCGACTGAGCACGGCCGTGGCCGGTCCGGATGGCGGCTCAGGCCTTCGGGGCCACCTTCGAGAGGCCGTTGATGATGCGGTCCATCGCGTCGCCGCCCGTGGGGTCGGTGAGGTTGGCGAGCATCTTCAGGGTGAACTTCATCAGCAGGGGGTGCGTCAGGCCGCGCTGGGTGGCGACCTTCATGACCTTGGGGTTGCCGATCAGCTTCACGAAGGCGCGGCCCATCGTGTAGTAGCCGCCGTAGGTCTCCTTGAGCACCTTCGGGTAGTTGTTCAGCACCAGTTCGCGCTGGGCCGGGGTCGCACGGGCGTGGGCCTGGACGATGACGTCCGCGGCGATCTGGCCCGACTCCATGGCGTACGCGATGCCTTCGCCGTTGAACGGGTTGACCATGCCGCCCGCGTCACCGACCAGCAGCAGGCCCTTGGTGTAGTGCGGCTGGCGGTTGAAGGCCATCGGGAGGGCGGCACCGCGGATCGGCGTCGTCATGTTCTCCGGGGTGTAGCCCCAGTCCTCCGGCATCGACGCGCACCACGCCTTGAGGACCTCGCGCCAGTCCAGCTCCTTGAATGCGGAGGAGGAGTTGAGGATGCCGAGGCCGACGTTGGACGTGCCGTCGCCCATGCCGAAGATCCAGCCGTAGCCGGGCAGCAGCCTGTCCTGGGGGCCGCGCCGGTCCCACAGCTCCAGCCAGGACTCCAGGTAGTCGTCGTCGTGGCGGGGCGAGGTGAAGTACGTACGCACGGCCACGCCCATCGGGCGGTCCTCGCGGCGGTGCAGGCCCATGGCGAGCGACAGCCGGGTGGAGTTGCCGTCGGCGGCGACGACGAGCGGGGCGTGGAAGGTGACCGGGGTCTTCTCCTCGCCGAGCTTCGCGTTGACGCCGGTGATGCGGCCGGTGCGGTCGTCGACGATCGGGGCGCCGACATTGCAGCGCTCGTACAGCCGCGCGCCCGCCTTCTGCGCCTGGCGGGCCAGTTGCTCGTCGAAGTCGTCGCGCTTGCGGACCAGTCCGTAGTCCGGGTACGAGGCGAGATCGGGCCAGTCCAGCTGGAGGCGGACGCCGCCGCCGATGATGCGCAGGCCCTTGTTGCGCAGCCAGCCGGCCTCTTCGGAGATGTCGATGCCCATGGAGACGAGCTGCTTGGTGGCGCGCGGGGTGAGTCCGTCGCCGCAGACCTTCTCGCGGGGGAAGGCCGTCTTCTCCAGGAGCAGAACGTCCAGTCCGGCCTTGGCGAGGTAGTACGCGGTCGTGGAGCCGGCCGGGCCTGCCCCGACGACGATCACATCCGCGCTGTGTTCGGAGAGGGGCTGCTCGGTCACGGTCGGATCTCCCGAAGACTCGAAATCGCGTGCCGCGCGGCACCTGTCCCGTGCAGTCTATGGGGGCCTGCTGACCGACCTTCCGAAGGGCTCCCCGATGTCGACCGCGCCTTCCGCCGCTCCCTCCGTACAGTTGCGCGTCCCCACCGACGAGGACGCGCTGTCCTGGCACCGCGCGTTCGACGACCCCGAGGTGATGGAGTTCTTCGGCGGGACGTCGGAGGAGATTTCGATGTACGAGGAGTGGACCGCCCGCCAGCGCCGACTCGACGCCGAGCTGGGCTACTGCCTGTGGACGGTGCTCGGCGAGGACGGCGACGTGGCCGGCTTCACCGGCGCCCAGCCCTGGCCGCAGACCGAGTACGGCCCGGTGGGCGAGATCGAGATCGGCTGGCGGCTGGCCCGCTCCGCCTGGGGCCGGGGTTACGCCACCGCCGCCGCGCGCCTCACCCTGGAACGGCTGCGCGCCGCCGGGGTGGAGAAGGTGGTGGCGACGATCGACGCGCGCAACGAACGGTCGATCGCCGTGGCCCGGCGGCTGGGGATGGAGCGGGCGGAGAGCTTCACGACTGAGCGGGCGGGACAGGTGGTGCAGTGCTTCCGGCTGGCGCTGAATGCGTGACGAGCCGGATCAGTCGATGTCGTTGAGCATCCAGGTGGCCAGGGCCGGCGGGCTCGGACTGTCGGACGGGGCATGAGAGCTCCGGCGGCAGAACGGGGACGGGGAAGACGTGCGGCGTATCGACGGACACATCTTCCCCACCGTCCGGTTCCCCTCAACGGGAGTCACCGGAGCGTTGCTTCAGGGGCGTACGCCCCGGTGCAGCGCCACCACACCACCGGTGAGATTGCGCCAGGCGACCTTCGACCAGCCGGCCCGCTGGAGCTTCGCCGCAAGTCCGGCCTGGTCGGGCCAGGCGCGGATGGACTCGGCGAGATAGACGTACGCGTCGGGGTTGGACGAAACCGCGCGCGCGACCGGCGGCAGCGCCCGCATCAGGTACTCGGTGTACACCGTGCGAAACGGCGTCCAGGTCGGCTGCGAGAACTCGCAGATCACCACCCGGCCGCCCGGCTTCGTCACCCGGTACAGCTCGCGCAGCGCCGCATCCGTGTCCTGGACGTTGCGCAGCCCGAAGGAGATCGTCACCGCGTCGAAGGTCTCGTCGCGGAACGGCAGCCTGGTGGCGTCGCCCGCGGTGAAGGGGAGCCAGGAGTTGCGCTTCTTGCCCTCCTGCAGCATGCCGAGGGAGAAGTCGCAGGGCACGACGTACGCGCCCGTCGCGGCGAAGGGCAGCGAGGACGTCGCCGTGCCCGCGGCCAGGTCGAGGACCTTCTCCGCGGGTCGGGCGTGCACCGCCTTCGCGACCTCCTTGCGCCACAGCCGGGCCTGGCCGAGCGACAGCACATCGTTGGTGAGGTCGTAGTTCGCCGCCACGTCGTCGAACATCGTGGCGACTTCGTGCGGCTGCTTGTCCAGGGAGGCTCGGGTCACCCACCCATTCAAGCAGCCCGGTCCGCGGTGCTTCGCGCCGGTCGCGAGTCGGCGCCGGGTGGACTGAACCAATTGGGTCCATCGGCAGTCAGTACAGAGGGGACACAGAACACAGTGCCATCGGGAACCAGGGGGGAGCCCAGATGTCCGCACAGGGGGCACGTCGGCGGCTACGGCCGGAACGCGGCCGGAAAGGGTTGTTCGTCGCTGTTGTCGTCCCGGCGGCGCTGATCTGTGCCGCCGCTGTGGTGGGGCCCCGGTGGAGCACCGACGCCGGGGGGAAGACGGCCGCACCGTCCGCGTCCGGGACCTCGTCGGACGTCGGCACGTTCACCGTCGCCCGCGCAGGCGCCCCGGACACCGGCAGGGGCAACGCCTACCGGGTCGAGGTGGAGGACGGTTCGGGCGTCGATCCCGACCGTGCCGCCGCCGAGATCGCCCGCATCCTGGCCGCGCCACGGGGCTGGTCGCACCACGGCGAGCACACCTTCCGCCAGGTGACCGACGGTCCGGCGGGACTGGTCATCCGTATCGCCACCCCCAGGACCACCGACGCCATCTGCGGGCGGAGCGGCCTGGACACCCACGGCGAGGTCAACTGCCGGGTCGGCGCCGACGTCATGGTCAACCTCAAGCGCTGGCAGCAGGGATCACCCGAATTCCACGGCCCGCTCGCCGACTACCGGGCCCTCATCATCAACCACGAGGTCGGACACTGGCTGGGCCACGGCCACGAGACCTGCCCGGGCAAGGGCCGCCCCGCCCCCGCGATGATGCAGCAGATCTACGGACTGAAGGGGTGCGTCTCCAACCCCTGGCCGTACGACGCCAAGGGGCATTACCTGGGCGGCCCGTCGGTACCGTGACGGGCCCGTCCGTCGGACGGGCCCAGGGGCTGTCTCTGCGATCACGGGCGAAGCCGGATGATCACGGTCGCGAAGGTGGCTGTGATATTCAGGTTCGTCGCCCTCGTCACATGGAGCGTAGAGCAGCAGGTTGCGGGCGGTCCGTGGGAGCTGTTCCGGGGTACGGCGCCAAAGGTGCCGACGGGCAGGCGAGTATGCCGTACCGGCCGCGATCGGGACATGATCTATGGCGGGCTGATCACACGGGAGTCCGCATCGGACGGGCCTGCCGGGCGCGCAGGTGTGGCCGGTACTGGTTCACTGATGCCCGGGGCGCGAGCGGGTGGCACCGGAGCCGGGTCCAGCGGGCTTCCGGGCAGCAGCACCAGCAGGCACACGGCCACCACGGCAGCAGCCACACCGAGCGCGGCGAAGGCAACCCTGCGCACCCGGCGCACTCCCCAACTGCGTCCCTGCGGAGGTGCGTCGCGGCGCAGGTCGCGGTGCGTGACGAGCACGGCGCGGGCGGCCAGCGCGGCGCGCAGCCGGTCCTCGGTCGCAAGTCGGCGGTCTTCGGCACTCGGCTTCATCGGCCCGCCTTCAGCTTCTTTTCCAGGACATCCAGCGCGCGGCTCGCAGTGGACTTCACCGTGCCGCGGGACAGCCCGAGCGTCTGCGCGATCTGCGCCTCGGTGAGCTCCGACCAGTAGCGCAGCACCAGTACCTCGCGTTGACGCCTCGTCAACTGTGCTAGTGCTTCAAGAACTTGACGGTGCTCCTCGGCGAGCAGTAGCCCCTCGTCGACGGGCGGCCCATAACCCTGGTGGGGCGGGTTGTAGGCACGGGCGGTGCGACGTCTGCGCAGCACGGAGCGGGCCGCGTTGACCACGGCGGTGTACAGGTAGGCCCCGGGGTCCTGGAGCCCGTCCAGCAAGGTGCCGTGCATGCGGCAGACAGCGGCGAAGGCGTCCTGGACGACATCCTCGGCAGTGTGCAGATCGTCCACCAGGAAGAGCGCGAGCCGCACCATGTCGAGTCGCCGTGCCTGGTACAGCTCGGTCAGCGTGGGCGGCGGCTCGTCGTCGTACGGCGTACCGAGTGCCCGCAGATGATGTCCCTGCTTCGGCACGTCCTCGGTCCGGGGCATGCGGGAGAGCAGACGGGACCACCAGGGTGGCGCTGCGGGAATGGCGTACTGCATGGACCTCGATCCGTCGCGGGAGGGGCGGGCGGGCCTGCGGAAAGGCCGGCCCGCCCCGTGGTGCTGCCGCTGTTGCTACTTCTGGACCGCGCTGCCCGGCTGGATCACCAGGGACGCATCGGACGGGACGGGCACGGTGCCGGGCTTGCCCGCGCCGGCCGGCTTGCCCGCCTCGACGACCTTCGGAGTACCGGCGGGCTTCGAGCCGACGGGCTTCGAGCCGACGGGCTTCGACGCGGTCTGCGGGGCTGCGTCCCCGGTCGTGGTGACCTTCGGCGCGGCCGGCTTCACGCCGGAGTCGGCAACGGCCTGCACGGCGAAGCCGCCGCCCAGCAGCAGCGCGACACCGGTGACGGCACCCAGGACCCGGGGGCGGAGACGGTGGTTCCACTTGGCGTGCGAAGACATGGGATTCTCCCGAGGAAGTGGCGGAAAAGCGGTCTGGAACAACAGCTGAAGTGCGCCTTCAACCCACCAGACGTGCGACACCCCCCGAGGTTGCGGCCACATCCGAGAAACCTCACCACGGCCTGCTCTTCGGGGAGAGAGCGTGCCCGGTCCCCGCAGGCCGGCCCTGAGCTGCCGCGCAGTACAGCAACCGGCGCACACGGGCCTACCTGCGGTGCCGGGGCCTTCGGCATGTGATCCCGGAGAAGGCCGACCAGGCGGCCAGGGCCTGTCCGGCGGAAGACCAGCCGTCCGCCGAGCACCGTCGCCGTGCAGCTCCCGGCGCCTGCGGTGCGCAGCGCCGCCAGGGCCCGTACACCGAACACCGCTGCCCGGTCGGCGCCGCCTCGCGCCGGTCGTGCGCCGGCGCCGGAACGTTCCGGAACTCGGCTTCAACCTTTTGGCCACGGCATTACTCAGTAGAGAGGTGAGAGACCACCGAGACCCCGGAGAGGGGGACAGATGACCGCAGACGGCAGTCGGGACTCCACCGGATTCGAGGAGTTCGCCCGGGCGAACCAACGGCGTCTGTACCGGACCGCATATCTGCTGTGCGGTGATGCGGACAGCGCCCGCGATCTGACCCAGACGACGCTGGCCAAGCTCTTCCAGTACTGGCACCGGGCGAGCAAAGCCGACCATCCCGCAGCCTATGCGCGCACCGTCCTCACCCGGACGTATCTCGCCGAGCGCCGGCGCCGGCTCCGCGACTTCCTGGCCCACAGCCATGTCGACGCCCCGCCCTCCGCGGTGGGCCCCGAGCTGACGGTGACGCTGCTGACCGCGCTCGCCGAACTGCCGCCCCGCGCCCGGGCGATGGTCGTCCTGCGCTACTGGGAGGACCTGGGCGTGCAGACGGTCGCCGAGCTGCTGCGCTGCAGCGAGTCCACCGTCAAGAGCCAGTGCTCACGCTCGCTCGCCACGCTTCGTACGCGGCTGGGCGACCCGCACCTCTACACCACCCGCAGCTGAGGAGAACGTCATGGACATGTTTCCGGAAGGTGCGCCGCAGGAGAGCGAGGCGCGGCTGATGAGGGAGGCCATGGCGGAGGCGGCCGAGGGTGCGCCACCGCTGCCGGACCTGGTGCCGGTCGCCCTGGCCGAGGGCCGCAGGCGCCGCACCAGGGCGCGGGCGGCGATCGGCGGCGGGATGGTGGCAGTGGTGGCGCTCGGAGTGCTCGGCGTGACGCTGCCGTCCTGGGGTACGGGCGCCGGTACGGGCGAGGGCGCCGCGCGGGTCGGGGCGCCTGCCGCACCGAGCACGGGGCACGGGACCCCGTCCCCCGTGCCCACCAGGCCCACGACCGACTTCCCGACGCCGCCCCCCTCGCTCCCCTCGTTCCCCGGGCCGTCACGTACGCCCGTCCACATCCAGCCCACTCCGGGCGAGTCGTCCATGGCCGATCTGCCCGCCACCGAGCGCGGGCGGCAGGAGGAGTTCCAGCAGCAGGCGGCGGCCGTGCTGGACGAGCTGCTTCCTGCGGCCTTCGGCACGGTACGCCCGGTCGACCTGGCCGTCAGCCGGTACCAGGGCGGGTCCGGGGGGCATGTCTTTCCCGTCGTCTTCTCCATACAGCCCGCCGGCGACGTGTCCGGCAGCCCGGCACAGGAGCCGTGCCACTACGGCCCGAAGAAGAAGTACCAGTGCGAAAAGGCGGCGCTGCCGGACGGCATCGTGGCCCGCACCGTCACCGCCGTCGGGAGCTCGAAGGGCGGGAAGGACATCGTCGGCGTCAGTGTCCGCTTCGCTGTCAAGGACAGCACCGTCGTCCTCTCGGCCGACGGCGACGACTCCGCCATGGTCTCGGCGCCGGTCACCGCCGACCAGCTGCTCCAGGTCGCCCGGGACGCCCGCTTCCTGCGCCTCGTGCAGTACGCGGCCGCGTTCCCGATGGAGCCGGAGCGGGGGTCCGTCCATGGCGGGTGAGGAACGGGGCCGCCGGGGGCGGGGCCGGGGTCGTGCTGCAACCCGGCGGGCCCGCCGCCGACGGACCCGGATACGGGTGATGGGTGCTCTGCTGGTGCCGGGCGCGCTGCTCTGCGGGGCGCTGGTGTGGGGGCCGTGGGGCGGCGGTGATGGGGCGTCTGCGGTGGCGGACGCCCCGTCGGACCGGGTGGCGGTGTCGTCGTCCCCGGCCTCGGCCCCCGGACCGGACTCCCGTTCCGTGCCCGGCCGTCCGCTCCCCTCCGCCTCGGGTGCCACCTCCGACGCCGGGAAGAAACGCGAGGCGAAGACGAGGCCCGAGCCGAGGAAGCGGGCGGACGAGTCCCGGACCTCGCGCGGGTCCGTGCCCGTACATGGCTCCGGTACGTTCGTCACCGCCGCCGCTGCGCGCACCGGCAGCCATGGCACCGGCACCGTCCACCGCTACCGCGTCGAGGTGGAGCGGGGCACCGGTCTGGCCACACGTCCCGCCGCGGCCGCGATCTCCGAGGTGTTCGGCGACCCGCGCGGCTGGACCCGCACGGGGCACGACGCGTTCCGGCAGGTCGACTCGGGCCCGGCCGGTCTGGTGATCCGGATCGCGACACCGGACACCGTCGACCGGCTCTGCGGGGCGTACGGGCTGAACACACACGGCGAGGTCAACTGCCGTGTCGGCACCACGGTCGTGGTGAACCTGAAGCGGTGGATGCGGGGGTCACCGCAGTTCGACGGGCCGCTGGCCGAGTACCGGGCGCTGATCATCAATCACGAGGTCGGCCACTGGCTGGGCCACGGCCATGAGACCTGCCCGGGACCCGGACGCCACGCGCCCGCGATGATGCAGCAGATCGACGGGCTGAAGGGGTGCGTCGCCAACGCCTGGCCGTACACGGCCACGGGCAGGTACATAAGTGGCCCGTCCGTTCCCTGACGGGCTCCGGAGCGCCTAGCGCCGCCGGTACACCAGCCGCCCGCCCAGCACCGTGGCCACGCACCGCCCCGCCCCCGCCGCGCACAGCGCCGCCTCGTCGGGTACGTCGAAGACGGCGAGGTCGGCGCGGCCGCCGACGGTGAGCGGGCCGTGCACGGAACCGGGCAGGTCGTACCCCTCCACGAACGGGTCCAGGCTCGGTTCGCCGACCAGGATGCCGGGGGCGCCGACGACCGAGACCTCCGTCATACCCGAGCGGGCAACGGCAGTGCGGACGGCCGGGTCGTGAAAGCGGCCCGCGAGGTGCGTCGTGCCGTACCGCAGCATCTGCTGCAGCCCGCGCCGTACGCTGCCCGCCCGCCGCGTCGCGTCCATTTCACCGACCAGCCGCTCGAACGCCTCGCCCCACAGCGGCTGGTCGCCGAGCGCGTCCGCCTCGCGCGGGTCGGGGTGGTAGCAGCGGGTGAGCAGCCACAGCCCGTGCCACTGCCGCAGTCCCGGCGTGATGACGCCCGGCCATGTGCGGACCCGGGCCGTGGGGTGGGCGGCCACGACCTCGTCGTACGGTCCGAGGGCGACGATCCGGTCGCCCTCCACGGCCACCGCACCCTGCGCAACGGCAGCCGCGCCGACCGGAAGAACCAGCGGCGCGGCATGAACGGTCAGCAAGGCGGCCTCAGTTGGCGTTGAGGAGCTTCAGCTCCGGATGGGCCGTGCCGCCCTCGATCGCCGTGGACGAGATGTGCGAGACGACGCGCTCGTCGACCGGGTCGTTCGCCGGGTCGTCGTGGACGACGAGGTGCTCGTACGTCGTGGCGCGCTGCGCCGGTACGCGGCCCGCCTTGCGGATCAGGTCGATGATCTCCAGGCGGTTGGAGCGGTGCTTGGCACCGGCCGAGGAGACGACGTTCTCCTCCAGCATGATCGAGCCGAGGTCGTCGGCGCCGTAGTGCAGTGACAGCTGGCCGACCTCCTTGCCGGTGGTCAGCCAGGAGCCCTGGATGTGCGCGACGTTGTCGAGGAAGATCCGGGCGATGGCGATCATCCGCAGGTACTCGAAGAGCGTCGCCTGCGTCCGGCCCTTCAGGTGGTTGTTCTCCGGCTGGTACGTGTACGGGATGAACGCGCGGAAGCCACCCGTGCGGTCCTGTACGTCACGGATCATCCGCAGGTGCTCGATGCGCTCGGCGTTGGTCTCGCCGGTGCCCATCAGCATGGTGGAGGTGGACTCGACACCGAGGCGGTGCGCGGCCTCCATGATCTCCAGCCAGCGCTCACCGGACTCCTTGAGCGGGGCGATCGCCTTGCGCGGCCTGGCCGGCAGCAGCTCGGCGCCCGCTCCCGCGAAGGAGTCGAGACCGGCTGCGTGGATGCGCTGGATGGCCTCTTCGACGGAGACCTTGGAGATCCGGGCCATGTGCTCGACCTCGGAGGCGCCGAGCGAGTGGATGACGAGCTGCGGGAACGCCTTCTTGATGGCGGAGAAGTGCTCCTCGTAGTACTCGACGCCGTAGTCCGGGTGGTGCCCGCCCTGGAACATGATCTGCGTACCGCCGAGTTCGACGGTCTCCGCGCAGCGGCGCAGGATGTCGTCGAGGTCGCGGGACCAGCCCTTGGCGGTGTCCTTGGGCGCGGCGTAGAAGGCGCAGAACTTGCAGGCCGTCACGCACACGTTCGTGTAGTTGATGTTGCGCTCGATGATGTACGTCGCGATGTGCTCCGTACCGGCGTAACGGCGTCGGCGTACGGCATCGGCGGCCGCGCCCAGTGCGTGCAGCGGCGCCGACCGGTAGAGGTCGAGGGCCTCCTCCGGAGTGATCCGACCGCCCTCGGCGGCTCGGTCGAGGATGGGCTGAAGGTCGGCCTTCTCGGTCACCGGGCTGTCACCTTTCGGCGGTTTTTCAACGGATCTACGGACCGGTTCAGCCTACGCCAGCCCCTGTCGAGGTCAGCTGCCGGACCGGGTGAGCGTGCCGTACGGGCGTCCCGCGCCGCTCTCCTCGGACCGGAAGCGGAGGGTGCCGTCGGCGGCGCGTGTGAAGTGGACGTCGGTGGTGGTGGAGGTGCAGAGGGTCGGGTCGCCGGGGCGCTGCGGATCGGCGCGCTCCCGGAGCGTCAGTTCCTTGTCGGTGCCGGACGAGAGGCTGGCGACGCTGTTGCAGCGGACGGTCAGTCCGAGAGCGCTGACCTCCGTGGTCATACGGACCACGTCCGCGCCTTTCTTCCCCTCGGTGAACACGGCGGTGAGCGTGCCGTGCGACTGCCCGGAGGTCTTCTCGGTGATCGGGCCCTTCCACGTGCCGATGAACGCCTTCGGGAGTTCGCTGATCTGCTCCGGGCCACCCGTGCCCGAGTCCGATGGCTGCGACGGCCGCCCGGAGGGCGTGGCGGCCGGCGGGGTGTGGCCGACATCGCCGTGTTCGGCCGTGTCCCGGCCGCCGCCGCCCGGCATCAGATCGAAGATGTACGCACTGCCCACGGTCACGGCGGCGAGGGCGCCCGCCACGGCGAGGGCGACGGTGCAGCTCAGCCTCCGGCCGCGGTTCGCATCGGGGCGGGCCGGGGCGGAGTCCGCGCTGACGGTGACGGAGAAACGGGGGTCGGGCGTACGTTGCCCGGGCAGCCCGGACGACCCGGTCGGCCGCGATGTCCCGGCCGACTCGGCCATACCGGCGGTCGCCGGCCACGAGGGCGGCCCGTTCGGCCGGGGCGGCCGAGCCGGTTCATGCGACGGGAACGGCTCGATCGGCGGACCGAACCCACCGCCCGCACCACCTGCGCCGTTGGCGCCGTTCGCGCCCCACGCCGCACTGCTGAACGGCACCGGCCCCGACTGCACCGGCGCGTCCTGCGGTTCCAGGTCCAGCAGTGCGACCGCCGCCCGGCTGACCTCGCGCACCAGAGGACCCGGCAGCCAGCCCGCCGCCACCAGCGCCGCCGCCCCGCCCGGCGCCAGCTGCCGGGCCAGCTCCGTGGGGGTCGGCCGGTCCTCCGGGTACTTCGCCAGACACCCGGCGACGACGTCCCGCAGCTCCCCTTCCAGCTCCCCCAGCTCGGGCTCCTCGTGCACCACCTTGTAGAGCAGTACGGCCGAGGAGTCGCCGAGGAAGGGAGCGGTACCGGTCGCCGCGTACGCGAGCACCGCGCCGAGCGAGAAGACATCGGCCGCGCCCGAGATGCCCTCACCCCGGATCTGCTCCGGTGCCATGTAGCCCGGCGAGCCGACCGAGACCCCGGTGGAGGTGAGCGAGGCGGTGGCACCGATGGCGTGGGCGATCCCGAAGTCGATCAGCCGGGGGCCGTCGAGGGCGAGCAGCACGTTGGACGGCTTCACATCGCGGTGGATGAGGCCCTGCTCGTGCACCGCGGCCAGCGCCTCCCCGAGTCCGGCACCCAGCGTCCGCACCGCGTGCTCGGGCAGCGGCCCGTGCTCGGCGACCGCGGTGGACAGCGGGGGCCCGGCCACATAGCCGGTGGCGACCCATGGAATGGGGGCGTCCGGGTCGGCGTCCAGGACGGGCGCCGTCCACTGCGCACCGATCCGCCGTGCCGCGTCCACCTCCCGCCGGAAGCGGGCCCGGAACTGCTCGTCGAGAGCGAAGTGGGGGTGCACGACCTTGACCGCGACAGTACGTCCGCCCGCGCTGCGCCCCAGATAGACCCGGCCCATTCCGCCCGCACCGAGCCTGCCGAGCAGTCGGTAGGCACCGATGGTCAGCGGTTCGCCGGCTTCCAGCGGCTGCATATGGACTCCCCCTGTGGACCGGCCGGACCTCCGACCGAAGCCTAGGGGCGAAGGTCATCGGGTCACAGGGGAAACCATCCGCCGATTTCCCCCCTAAGGGAACGAACAACGGCTTTCGACACAACAAAAGGCGTGAATGCGTCGTTCACCCGAGCGATTCCGGAACAGGACCAGGACTCTCCCCGGACACCATCCGGGAATCGGCTATTCGACGCGTATTTACCCGAATCGACAGCCGGGCCGGGAGAAGGGGCGAGAGCGGGGGCGGGAAGAGATATCAACCGCAGAGGTACAGGATTCCCCTATAGCCCCGGCCATTCCCGCGCACGGCGTACTCGGCGCACGTCCGGCGTCCCGCCCCGCCCCGCCGCCCGGTCAGCCGCCGAGCAGCTCGACCTTCACGTCCGCCGGGAAGCCGGTCGCCGGACCGACCCGGCGTGCGAACTCCTGTACGCCCGCCAGCTGGTCCGGGCCGAAGCGGAAGTCCAGGGTCGTGAAGTACCGCTCCAGCACCTCCGCGTCGAAGGCCTCCCAGCGCGCCGCCTGCTCCGCGACCTTGGTGACCTCCTCCAGGGAGACGTCCCGCGAGGCCAGGAAGGCCTCGTGCACCTTGCTCACGTGGTGGGGCTCGGCCGCCAGATAGTCCTTGCGGGCCGCCCAGACCGCGAAGACGAACGGCAGCCCGGTCCAGTCCTTCCACATCTGGCCCAGGTCGTGGACCTGGAGACCGAGCCGGGGTGCGTCGTGCAGGTTGGCGCGCAGCGCGGCGTCGCCGATCAGTACGGCGGCGTCCGCCTCCTGCATCATCACGCCGAGGTCCGGCGGGCAGGTGTAGTAGTCCGGGCTGACCCCGTACCGCTCGGCGAGCAGCAGCTGGGCCAGACGCACGGAGGTGCGCGAGGTCGAACCGAGCGCCACCCGGGCCCGGTCCAGCTGGTCGAGCGGCACCTGCGACACGATCACGCACGACATGACGGGCCCGTCGCAGCCCACCGCGATGTCCGGGAAGGCGACCAGGTCGTCGGCGTTGCGGAGGAACTCCACCAGCGTGACGGGGCCGATGTCCAGATCGCCCCTGATCAGCTGCTCGCTGAGCTTCTCCGGGGTGTCCTTGGAGAGTTCCAGGTCGAGCAGGGTTCCGGTTCTCGCCAGTCCCCAGTACAGGGGGAGGCAGTTCAGGAACTGGATGTGGCCGACGCGCGGCCGGCTGCGACGGCCGTCGCCTGCGACGGTTGAGACGGTTGAATGGTCCACATCGCGAGGCTAGACCCGTGGCGCCGCCCGGACGGCACCGGGTGCGCGGGGCGTCACCCGACCCCACTCCAGGGACGCACCGATGCCGCCCCGGAGGAGCGGCGTCAAAGCCTTCCCCGCACCGCCTGAAGGCGCCTCCACAACACCCTCCGGGACACCCACTTCGTCAGCTCATCGGCACGGCTATCAAACATCCGAGTGAAGTGATCTTTCCCTCTACCCTTCCGTACACACTGCGTGCTAGGCTCGACGCAAGTTGCAGTTTGGTTTCCCTTGCAGTACAGAGCCTGCGGAGCATGTAACCCGCAGGCTTTTGTAGTTTTCAGACTTCTTTGCAGGTTCTGGAGCAGGGCAACCCTTTGGCCCAAGGAGGGCTTATGGCTACCGGAACCGTCAAGTGGTTCAACGCTGAAAAGGGCTTCGGCTTCATCGCCCAGGACGGCGGCGGCCCGGATGTCTTCGTCCACTACTCCGCGATCAACGCGTCCGGGTTCCGCTCCCTCGAGGAGAACCAGGTCGTGAACTTCGACGTCACTCAGGGACCCAAGGGTCCGCAGGCTGAGAACGTCACCCCGGCCTAGTTGCCCGGGTCGGCCGATCGCGGCCGGCTAGTAGTACCCAAGGAGCCCCGCTCCTCCGTCTCGGCGGAGGAGCGGGGCTCCTGCCTTTCCTCCCGCCTTTCCCCCTCTCTCGGCGGCATCGGGGCGCTGCGATTCTCGGCGGCATCGGGGCGCTGCGATTCTCGGCGGCATCGGGGCGCTGCGATGCTTGACCTTGACACCGTGTGAAGCAGTGCAGTGGGAGACATCATGTTCACCATCGGAGACTTCGCCCGGTACGGACGGGTGTCGGCCCGGATGCTGCGCCACTACGACGCCATCGGGCTCCTGCACCCCGACCGCACCGACCCCGCCACCGGCTACCGCTTCTACGGGGCCGCCCAGCTCGCACGCCTCAACCGCATCATCGCCCTCAAGGATCTCGGCTTCACGCTCCAGCAGGTGCAGGCCATCCTCGACGAGCAGGTGGGATCGGAGGAGCTGCGCGGGATGCTGCGGCTGCGGCGGGCGGAGCTGGAGGAGGCCATGGCGGCTGCGGCCGCACGGCTGGCGCAGGTCGAGGCGAGGCTCCGGTCGATCGAGAGCGAGGGACGCATGTCTGCGGACGATGTGGTGGTCAAGAGTGTTGCTGCGGTACGGGTGGCCGAGCTGACCGGCACCGCGGCGGGCTACGAACCGGAGGACATCACTCCGGTGATCGGCCCGCTGTACGACCGGCTCTTCCCGCTGCTGGGCACGGTGGGTGTCAGCCCGAGCGGCCCCGGGATCGCACACTACGAGGACGCCGCGGAGGGTGGCGGCGCGGTCGTCGTCCACGCCGGGGTGACGGTCTCCGCCCCGGTGGGCCCGCTCGGCGACACCGGGATCACGGTGGTCGAGCTGCCCCCGTTCGAGGCGGCGACCATTGTCCACCGGGGTTCGATGGACGGCGTACTGCCGACGGCCCAGGCCCTGGCCCGCTGGATCGACGCCAACGGCTACCGGTCCGCGGGATACGCCCGCGAGATCAGCCTGGAGTGCCCCGAGGACCAGGACAAGTGGGTGACGGAACTCCAGGAGCCGGTCACCAGGGCCTGACTCCCTCCGGATGCCCGTAGGCCGAAAGGAACGTGGCACCCCCCGGGTACCACGTTCCTCGGCACCCTCTACCGTCCTCCGGGCCCCGCCCACAGCCCGTCGTCCGTCAGCCCCAGCAGGTCGATCGCGTTGCGGCGCACGATCCGGTCCACGAGATCGGCGTCCAGATGCCCCATCTGCGCCTCACCGACCTCGCGCGACTTGGGCCAGGTGGAGTCGGAGTGCGGGTAGTCCGTCTCGTACAGAACGTTCCCGACGCCGATCGAGTCGAGGTTCTTCAGCCCGAAGGCATCGTCGAAGAAGCAGCCGTAGACGTGCTCGGCGAACAGCTCCGACGGCGGGCGGTGGACCTTGTCGGCGACGCCGCCCCAGGCCCGGTTCTCCTCCCAGACCACGTCGGCACGTTCCAGGATGTACGGAATCCAGCCGATCTGGCCCTCCGCGTACATGATCCGCAGGTTCGGGAACCGTTCGAACTTGCCGCTCATCAGCCAGTCGACCATCGAGAAGCAGCAGTTGGCGAAGGTGATGGTGGAACCGACGGCGGGCGGGGCGTCGGCCGAGGTGGACGGCATCTTCGAGGACGAGCCGATGTGCATCGCGATCACCGTCCCCGTCTCGTCACAGGCCCGCAGGAACGGATCCCACTCGTCCGTGTGAATGGACGGCAGCCCGAGATGCGGAGGTATTTCGGAGAACGCCACCGCGCGCACACCTCGCGCCGCGTTCCGCCGGACCTCGTCCGCGGCCAGCTGCGCGTCCCAGAGCGGGATCAGGGTGAGCGGGATGAGCCGGCCCCGCGCCTCGGGCCCGCACCACTCCTCCACCATCCAGTCGTTGTACGCCCGCACCCCGAGCAGCCCCAGCTCGCGGTCCTTCGCTTCGGTGAAGGTCTGACCGCAGAAGCGGGGGAAGGTGGGGAAGCAGAGGGCGGACTGGACGTGGTTGACGTCCATGTCGGCGAGCCGGTCGGGGACCGAGAACGAACCCGGGCGCATCTGCTCGTACGTGATGACCTCAAGCCTGATCTCGTCCCGGTCGTAGCCGACCGCGGTGTCGAGCCGGGTGAGCGGGCGGTGCAGATCCTCGTACACCCACCAGTCGCCGATCGGCCCGTCGTCGCCCTTCGCACCCATCACAGGCGCGAACTTGCCGCCCATGAAGGTCATTTCCTTGAGCGGCGCGCGAACGATGCGCGGGCCGCGGTCGAGGTACTTGGACGGGAGCCGGTCCCGCCAGACATGAGCGGGCTCCACCGTGTGGTCGTCCACCGAGATGATCTTCGGGAAGGTCTCCATGCCCACCACGGTAGCGTTTATCTGACGAACCGTCAGCTCTCTGTGCCGAGCCCCGTTCCACAATCGTTGTCGAGGGCTTGTGCAGAGAGTCACCCGCTGCTGACGTGTCCGCCCATAACAAGGCAGACTGTTGAGCGCGATACCAGCGGTAGCGAGCGATCCGGATCCACCCGTACCGGACCGGCACATGGGCGAGCGATCCGAAACAGACAGCACCAGCACGATCGGCAGGACCGGCGGGGCGAGCAGGACAGGGGGCAGCAATGGACCGTGACAACGGGCCGCGCGCGCGTGTTCCGGAGCAGCGCGCTCCTGGGCAGCGATCGGCCGACGACGCCGATCTGCGCTTTTCCGTGCTCGGCCCGGTACGGGCATGGCGGGGCGGCGAGGCGCTGCCGTCCGGTTCACCTCAGCAGCGCGCCCTGCTGACCGCACTGCTTCTGCGCGGCGGCCGCACGGCCACTGCCTCCGAACTCATCGACGCCATCTGGGGCGAGGACCCGCCCTCACAGGCGCTCGCCGCCGTACGCACGTATGCCTCCCGGCTCCGCAAGTTCCTCGACCCGCAGACGCTGGTCAGCGACGCCGGTGGATACGCGATCCGGACCAGCCACGACGCCCTCGACCTGACCGTGGCTCAGGAGCTTGCGGCCGAGGCGGAGAAGGCCCGGGCCGGTGGCGACCGCGGCCAGGCCCGCACCCTCTTCAACAAGGCGCTCGGCCTGTGGGACGGCGAGGCCCTGGCCTCCGTGCCCGGACCGTACGCCGAGAATCAGCGCACCCGTCTGGAGGAATGGCGGCTCCAGCTGACCGAAACCCGCCTCGACCTGGACCTGGAGGTCGGCTCCCACGCGGAGGCGGTCTCCGAACTGACCGCGCTCACCGCCGCGCACCCGCTGCGCGAACGGCTGCGCGAACTCCTCATGGTCGCCCTGTACCGCAGCGGCCGCCAGGCCGAGGCGCTCGCGGTGTACGCCGACACCCGACGGCTGCTCGCCGACGAACTGGGCGTCGACCCGCGCCCCGAGCTCTCCCAGCTCCAGCAGCGCATCCTGCGGGCCGATGAGGAACTGGCCCGTCCGGCCGACGAACCGGCCCCGGCCCCCGCACCGGTGCGCCCCGCCCAGCTCCCGGCCACGGTCCCGGACTTCACCGGCCGCGCCTCCTTCGTACGGGATCTGGGCGACCGGCTGGCGACCGCCGAGGGTTCGGTCATGGCCGTCTCGGCGCTGGCCGGCATCGGCGGCGTCGGCAAGACGACCCTCGCCGTGCACGTCGCCCACCAGGCGCGCCAGCACTTCCCGGACGGCCAGCTGTACGTGGACCTCCAGGGCGCCGGCGCCCGCGCCGCCGAACCGGAGACGGTCCTCGGCGCCTTCCTGCGCGCCCTGGGCACGGCCGACTCGGCGATCCCCGACTCCCTGGACGAACGCGCCGCCCTCTACCGCTCCACGCTCGACGGCCGCCGCATACTGGTCCTCCTCGACAACGCCCATGACGCGGCCCAGATCCGCCCCCTCCTCCCCGGCACCGCGGGCTGCGCGGCCCTGGTCACCAGCCGCGTCCGCATGGTCGACCTGGCCGGCGCCCACCTGGTCGACCTGGACGTGATGTCCCCGGAAGAGGCGCTCCAGCTCTTCACCCGCATCGTGGGCGAGGAGCGCATCAACTCCGAACGCGAGGCCGCCCTCGACGTGGTCGCCGCCTGCGGCTTCCTCCCCCTGGCCATCCGCATCGCCGCCTCGCGCCTGGCCTCACGCCGCACCTGGACGGTCTCCGTCCTGGCCGCCAAACTCGCCGACGAACGCCGCCGCCTGGACGAACTCCAGGCCGGCGACCTCGCGGTGAAGGCCACCTTCGAACTCGGCTACGGCCAACTGGAACCCGCCCAGGCCCGCGCCTTCCGCCTGCTGGGCCTGGCGGACGGCCCCGACATCTCCCTGGCCGCGGCGGCAGCCCTGCTCAACCTGGAAGCCCACGCGGCGGAAGACCTGCTGGAGGCCCTGGTGGACACCAGCCTCCTGGAGTCGGCGGCACCGGGCCGCTACCGCTACCACGACCTGGTGCGCCTCTACGCGCGTTCCTGCGCGGAGCGGGACGAACAGCGGCCACAGGAACGGGCATTGGCGTTGTCCCGGCTGCTGGACTTCTATCTGGCCACGGCGGCGGGGGTGTATGCGCTGGAGCGGCCGGGGGATCGGACAGTCGATCATTTGGAGCCCAGCCAGTATCCGGGGCTCGCGTTCACGGATAGGCCCAAGGCGCTCGACTGGCTCTACTCCGAGGCGGACTGCCTGCTCGCGTGCGTACTGCAGTCCCTCGGGCAGGAGACTCTGCGACGTGCGGTCGATCTGCTCATGGCAGTCAAGGACCTCGCGGAATCGGGGGCGAATGCCCGCCGATACGAAACCGCTGCTCTCGCTCTGCGCGATGCGGCCGCGGCCGCGGGAGACGCCCGCGCAGAGGGTCGTGCCCGCACCACCCTCACGCAGGTGTACAGCACAGCCGGCCGGTTCGAGCAGGCTGATGTCGAGGCGCACCAGGCCATGTCGCTCGGAATTGCCGCAGGTGATCCTTGGACGAGCGGCAACGCTCCCAATGAGCGAGGCATCCTCGCCATCTACCGCAACCATCATGCGGAGGGAGAGGCCTATCTCCAGAAAGCAATCGAAGCGTTCCGTGCCGATAGCAACAAGCCTGGAGAGGCGAGCGCACTGTGCAACCTCTCCAGGATCCACCTGGCTCTTTTCCGGACCGACAGTGCTGTAGATCTCGCGAAACAAGGGATCGAGATCTATGACCGCCTGGGCCTTGCTCTGCGCCTGGCGAACGGTCGTTACGCTCTCGGCCTCGCACTCGCCGAAGCCGAACGACTGCCCGAAGCGCTGGA
Organism: Streptomyces sp. NPDC088246; assembly: GCF_044741025.1. Taxonomy (NCBI): domain Bacteria; kingdom Bacillati; phylum Actinomycetota; class Actinomycetes; order Kitasatosporales; family Streptomycetaceae; genus Streptomyces; species Streptomyces sp. NPDC088246. The sequence goes on along the minus strand of NZ_JBIURV010000004.1, from coordinate 334,730 downwards.
ACAGCTGACACAGGCGCTGGGCATCTTCCACGAGAATCGTCAGCCTCTGTGGGAGGGCGTCACCCACTTCCGACTGGCGGAAGTGCATCTCACAGCAGGGCGATACACACTGTCCGCAGCTCATGCGGAGCAGGCGATCGCCCTGCGAGGTATCGGCGGCGAGTGGCGCCGCGGCACCGTACTCACCGTGCTGGGGAAAGCGCTGATGCAGTTGGAACAGCCCGACCGGGCCAGGGCTTGCTGGACAGAGGCGTTGGCCATCTATGAGCAACTGGGCTCGGCCGAGGCCGACGAGGTCCGCGGACTTCTCTCACCCGTCGCGGCGGCGTGAGGGAACCCCCCTCGACGGCGTTCATCGTTCGTTTATCGGCAGGCTGCACTCTTACGTACATCGAGCCGTCGCGTCGGGGGGCAGACGGATCGACGAAGAGGCCGCCCCATTATGGTGAACGGCCCAGTGATGCCCGTCCGGCGATCCACGGGGGAACCTCCGGACGGGCATCGCCTACCTGTAGCACCAAATGACTCACGGGAGTTGACCACAATGAGCGACGCCAAGAAGCCTGCCGTCAAGCCTCTGGACAGCCACGCCTCCGGCGAGGAGCTCACGGTTCAGGACAGCCACGCCTCGGGCGGCGTCATCAAGCCTCTGGACAGCCACGCCTCCAGCGAGAAGCTCACCGTCCAGGACAGCCACGCCTCCGGCGAGGAGATCACCACCCTCGACAGCCACGCCTCGGCGCCGAAGCCCATCTAGACCTCACCCGCACGGGGAGCGGCCGCGGCGGCGCGGAGGGGGAGCCGTCGCGGCCGCTGCATGTCTGCGGAGAGGGGGCCAGCCACACGGCTCGGGCCCCTCTGCCATACCTCCTACAACCCCCTGACCTGCACCTCCGGCCGACACAGCTTCCGCATGTCGTCCTCGTCCGAGGTGAACACCGCCACCCGCCCCCGCTGATGCCCCGCGATCACCGCGAGTGCCGCGTCAATGGCGTACTTGTGGCCATGCAGGCCGGCGTCCGCCAGCAACCCGATCGCCTCATCCGCGACCTCCTTGGTCACGGGCTCGACGACGATCCGGGACATCGCCCAGTTCCATTCCGAGCGCCGGATCCTGCTGTGATACGCCTCGATGAGGGTCATGGAGCTGGTCACGACCCGGACACCTGTCTGATGGGCCTTCGTGAGCGTGGCCGTCATGGCCCGCTCACGACGCACCGCCCTCGACAGGGCCTCGCTGTCCAGCACGAAGCAGAGATCGGTCATCAAGCAGCCGACGCCCCACTGTGCGCACCGGACTCCCGCTCCTCGAACCACCGCTCGATGTCGCGCAGCTCCGACGCCGCGGCCGCCTGCTCCTCCTCGGTGGGCGGCCCGCCTTTCTCCTGCATCCACGCCACCAGCTCCCCCAGCCGGTCGCGCTCACGCTGACGCTCTATGGCGTGGGTGACGTACGCGCTGAACGCCCCCGGGCCCACCTCGCTGCGGATCTCCTCCGCGAGTTCCTCCGGCAGCGTGACCGTGTACTTCTTGGTTGCCATACCTCGCACCATACCCCGCCGCGAGGCCACGCACAGCCGGCAAATACGCGATCGAGGCGATGCTCTGTGCAACCGCCCTGGCGCAGACCCGGGCCGGGTGACGGTCCTGACTTCCGATGTGGAGGACATCGGGCTGCTCACCGCCGGCCACCCCCGGCTGGTGGCGGAGAAGGTCTGACCGGTCAGGAGCCCGCAGACTCCTGCTCCCGCCCCCGCAGCTCCCCCTTCACCACCTTGCCGCTCGCATTGCGCGGCAGCTCGGTCACGAACTCCACCGCCCTCGGGACCTTGTAGTTCGCCATCTCGCGCCTCGACCAGGCGATCAGGTCGTCGGCCGTCACCGTCGCGCCCGGTCTGCGGACCGCGTACGCCTTGCCCACCTCGCCCAGTCGGGGGTCCGGGACGCCGATCACCGCCACGTCGGCCACGTCCGGGTGCAGGCCGAGGAGCTGTTCGATCTCGGCGGGGTACGCGTTGAAGCCGCCGACGATGAACATGTCCTTGATCCGGTCGGTGATCCGGAGGTTGCCGTCCTCGTCGAGGACACCCACGTCGCCCGTGTGGAGCCAGCCGTCTGCGTTGATCGTGGCGGCCGTGGTCTCCGGGTCCTCGAAGTAGCCCTGCATCACATTGAACCCGCGGACCAGGACCTCGCCGGGCGTGCCGGGGGCGGCCAGGACGCGGATCTCGGTGTCGTCGATCGCCCGGCCCGACGTCGAGGCGATCGTCTCCACCGGGTCGCCGCGGCGGCACATGGCGACGATGCCGCTCGCTTCGGAGAGGCCGTACGCGGTGAGGACCGTCGCTATGCCGAGCTCCGTGCGCAGGCGTTCCACCAGTCGCAGGGGGACCACCGCCGCGCCCGTCACCACCAGGCGGAGGGCCGAGAGGTCGTGGGCGCCCCGGGCCGGGTGGTCCAGGAGGGACTGGTGGAGGGTGGGCGGGCCCGGCAGGACCGAGATGCGTTCGGCGGCGATGTTGGCCAGGGCGGTGTCCACGTTGAACACCGGTTGCGGAACCATCGTCGCGCCCCGCATCAGGCACGCGATGATGCCCGCCTTGTAGCCGAAGGTGTGGAAGAAGGGGTTCACGATCAGATAGCGGTCGCCCTCGCGCAGATCCGCCAGTTCGCTCCAGATCGCGTAGCAGCGCAGGGTCTGGGCGTGGGTGATGACGGCGCCCTTGGGCCGGCCCGTGGTGCCCGAGGTGTAGATGATGTCGGAGGGGGCCGAGGGGGCGATCGCGTCGGCGCGGGAGCGTACCTCCGCTCCGGACACCCCCTCCCCCGCCGCGAGGAAGTCCTTCCAGGTGACGTAGTCGTCGGGGGCGCTGTCCGCCAGCACCACCACCCGTTCCAGATGCGGGAGTCGCACGTCGGCCCGGCGCAGGGACGCCACGTACGACGTACCGAGGAAGGTGCCGGTGACGAAGAGCAGTTTCGCCCGGCTGCGTTCCAGGATGTACGCCGCCTCGGTGCCCTTGAAGCGAGTGTTGAGGGGGACGAGGACCGCCCCCGCCGTGACCGCGCCGAGTGCGGAGACGATCCAGTCCAGGGTGTTCGGGGCCCAGACCGCGACCCGGTCCCCCGGCTCCACGCCCGAGGCCATGCACGCGGCGGCGGCACGTTCGACGCGGTCGCCGAGTTCGGCGTACGAGACCCGGGTCCGGCCCTCGACGACCGCCTCCCGGTCCCCGTACCGCCGCGCCGCCGCCCGTATCAGCTTCGGGATGCTGCCCCATTCCTCGTCGCCGCGCATCGCTCACCCTCCCTGACACAGTAGCTGACTATCCGTCAGATTAGCTGTAGCCTCAGCCGCTGTCAGCAGTCATGACGGTCTCGGAGGTGGCGGTGGCGGCACTCAAGGACATGACAGCGATAGCCGGCATAGGGCAGACGGCCTTCGCGAAGCAACTGCCCGAATCCGAGAAGACATTGGCCTGCCGGGCCATCGTCGCGGCGCTCGACGACGCGGGCATCGCCGCCTCGGAGGTGGATGCCTTCGCCTCGTACACGATGGAGGAGACCGACGAGGTCGAGATCGCCAAGGCCATCGGGGCGGGCGATGTCACCTTCTTCAGCAAGGTGGGGTACGGGGGCGGGGGCTCGTGCGCGACGATCGCGCATCTCGCCGCCGCCGTGGCGACCGGGCAGGCGAGCGTCGGTGTCGCCTGGAGGTCGCGGAAGCGGGGGTCGGGACCCCGGCCCTGGAGGAACACCGCCGTGCAACTGCCCACCCCCGCCCAGTGGACCCGGCCGTACGGCCTGCTGCGGCCGGCCGACGAGATCGGGATGCTGGCGCGCAGGTACATGCACGAATACGGGGCGACCCGCGACCATCTCTTCAACGTCGCACTCGCCTGCCGCAACCGCGCCAACCAGAACCCGGACGCGGTGATGTACGAGCGGCCGCTGACCCGCGACATGTATATGACCTCGCGCTGGATCAGTGAGCCGCTCTGCCTCTTCGACAACTGCCTGGAGACCGACGGGGCGCTGGCCTGCGTCATCGTCTCGGCGGAGCGGGCCCGCGACTGCCGGCAGAAGCCCGTCTACATCCACTCCGTCGCCCAGGGGCTGCCCGCCCAGCACCACGGCATGGTCAATTACTGGAACGACGACCCGCTCACCGGACCCGCCTGGACGGCCGCCCGGCAGCTGTGGAAGCAGGCCGACTTCGGCCCGGACGATGTGGATGTCGCGCAGATCTACGACGCGTTCACCCCGCTCATTCCGCTCTCCCTGGAGGGCTACGGCTTCTGTGGGCGCGGCGAGGGCGCGGCGTTCACCGAGGGCGGGGCGCTGGAGAGCGGCGGGCGGCTGCCCATCAACACCGGGGGCGGCGGACTCAGTGAGGCATATGTGCATGGCTTCAACCTCATCAACGAGGGCGTGAAGCAGCTGCGCGGCGTCTCCACCGCCCAGGTCCCGGACGCCGGGACGTGCCTGGTCACCGCCGGGGAAGGTGTGCCCACCTCCGCCGTACTGCTGAGGAGTTGAGGAGCCGATATGGATGCTCTGCTGCTGCCCGTCGTGGACGGGGACGGCGCCCCCTTCTGGGAGTACGCGGCCCGCGGCGAACTCCGCGTCCAGGCCTGCGCCGAGCCGGAATGCGGAAGGCTCCGCTTCCCGCCCCGGCCGTGCTGCCCGCACTGCCAGTCCTTCGAGAGCGAGTGGCGGCCGATGAGCGGACGCGGCCGCATCTGGTCGTACGTGCTGCCGCATCCGCCGCTGCTGCCCGCGTACGCCGCGCAGGCCCCGTACAACGCCGTCGTGGTCGAGCTGGCCGACGCCCCGGACATCCGGCTGGTCGGGAATGTGGTGAGCGGTGCGAACGCCCCGCTGGACTCGGTCGATCCGGGGCGGCTGCGGATCGGGGCGCCGGTGCGGGTGGTGTTCTGCCCGGCCGGTTCCGGGGTGACCCTGGTGCGTTGGCTGCTGGAGAGGTGATCGGTGATGGCTCTGCGGACGGAGACGGACAAGGAGACCGGGGTCGCGCTCGTCACCCTCGACCGGCCCGACAAGCTCAATGCGATCGACCTGGCGACGGCCGCCGAACTGGCCGCCGCCTGGCGGGCGTTCCGATTCGACGACGGGGTGCGGGCCGTCGTCGTCACGGGTGCGGGCGGCCGGGCTTTCTGCACGGGGATCGACCGGGGCGTGGAGGTACCGCAGCCCTCGTCCCCGTACACGATCGACGATCCGCTGATCGCGATCGGGCCGAAGGCGAACGACCTGTGGAAGCCGGTGATCGCGGCCGTGGAGGGGATGGCCTGCGGCGGGGCGTTCTATCTGCTGGGCGAGGCGGAGTTCGTCATCGCGTCCGAGGAGGCGACGTTCTTCGACCCGCACACGACGTACGGCATGGTCAGCGCGTACGAGGCGATCTCCATGGCGCAGCGGATGCCGTTCGGCGAGGTGGCCCGGATGTCCCTGATGGGTACGGCCGAACGGGTCACGGCCCGCCGGGCGTACGAGACCGGGCTGGTCAGTGAGGTGACGGCACCCGGCGGTGCGGTGGCGGCGGCGCTGCGCGCGGCGGGGGTGATCGCCTCGTACCCGACCCGGGCGGTGCAGGGGACGGTTCGGGCGGTGTGGTCCGCGAAGGAGGCGGCCAGGGCGCAGGCCATGGCCCACGCCCCGCACCTGATCGCACTCGGGAACCTGCCGCCGGAGCGGCAGGCCGAGTTGTTCCGGGGGCGGGGCGGCAATGAGTTCCGGATGCGGTGAGGTCAGTAGCTCAGCTCGGCCTCGACCCGGCACTTCTTCACCCGGGAGACCGTGCGCGGGCTGTCCATCCGCACCGAGACGGTCTTGGTCTCGCCACCCTCGACGTCCACGTTCGCCTCACCGGTGTCGACGGTGTTGCCCCGTGCGTCGAGGAAGGTCACATCGACTTCATAGGTGTGCGAGCCGACGGCGTTCGCGGTGAGCCGGACGGTGGAGGTGGTGACGGCCTTGCGCTTGCCCTTGCGGGGCTGGGCGCAGCGGAAGACGTACGCCTGGGGCGCGTCCGAGGCGGTGGCGCTCGGGGTCGGCGTCTCGTAGCCGGTGTTGCCGGAGGAGCTGCTCGACGAGTCGTTGTCGTCGTAGTCGTTGTGGCGGTAGCTGCCGTTGCTCTTCTCGGAGTTGGAGCATCCGCCGCCGCTGCTGCTGCTCGACCCCTTGCTCTTGCTCTTGCCACTTCGGCCGCCGTGACTGGAGGTCGAGAAGCCGGTGAGTGCGAGTACCACCACGACCAGTACCGCGGAAAGCTTTATGTGCTGCCGCATCATCGATGCAGCCCCCCTTGTGTTGTTGTCTGTGCCGTTGTCTGTGCTCTTGCTGCCGAATGTGCTGTTGCTGCTGTCGAACGACCGCGCGACACGCTAGCGCAAGGTGCGGGGGGCAGGGGCCGGGCGTAGCGTCGAGGCCGAGAGCGGTGCTGATCCGTGACACCGGTCCGCGCACACGCAGGAGGCCGATGATGGTCCGCAACGTCCTCGGCTCGGTCCTGGCTCTCGCAGGAGCGGCGGCCGCCGTGCTGAGCCCCTTCCGTGACTGGTACGACGGCCGTCCGGGGCGTCACTACCGGATCGACGAGCTGTTCACGGGTCTCACCGGCAGCCGGCCCGGAACGCTGGGCTCGATCTTCCTGGCCTTTCTCTTCGCCGCCCTGCTGGCGGTGGTCGGTGTGGCGCTGCGGTCGCGTCTGCTGGTGGCGTCCGCGGGTGTGGTGGTGCTCGGGTTCACCGTGCTGTGGATGGTGCGCCAGGGGGAGTCGGTGGGCAGTCTGACGGTCGCGGCCGACGGTTCCGGGCTGCAGTGGGGGGTGGCGAACGCGGTGGGCGGCGCGGTGCTGTTGCTGCTGGGTGCGGTGGTGATGTCGGGGCGGCAGGGTGGGCGGCGGCCTGCCCGCGGGGGCCGTGACCAGCCGTATACGGCGCCCGGATCGGAGAATCCGGATACGTGGCCGCCCACGCAGGAGCCGGGGCCCTCCGTGCAGACGAGTACGCTGCCGGAGCCCGAGCCGGACCCGTACACGGGGCCCACTGCGGCGCCCCGCCGCCCGGGCCCGGAGGACCAGGACGCGGCCCCGCACCCCGTCGTACCGGGCGAGGGGCCCGGCTCCCACCGGCCCCCGCGCCCATGACGGACCGCGGTCGGCACAATCGGGCCCGTCCGGCGATCGAGGACAGAACGGTCGCCGGGCGAGCCCGGCGAGACGCTATGTCCGGGGCCGGTTGCCCGTGCCCGTTCCCTTCAGCGCGTCCAGCGCGTACACGCAGCGGTCCTTGCTGCACGCGTACACGACACCGCCTCGTGCCACCGGCGAACCCGTGATCTCACCGCCCGTCGCCAGCTTCCAGCGGAGTTGGCCGCCCGCCGCGTCCAGGGTGTACAGGACGTGGTCGGCGGAGCCGAAGTGGACCCGGCCGTCGGCGACCACCGGGGCCCCCACCACCTCGCCGCCTGCCGCGAACCGCCACTTCGGGGTGCCGGTGACCGCGTCGAGCGTGTACAGGGCGCTGCCGCTGCCGACATGGACGTTTCCGGCCGTGACCAGGACCGGTTCGATCGACTGGCGGGCCTCCGTGGCGATGCGCCAGCGGTCCTTGCCGGTCGAGGCGTCGATCGCGTACACCGTGCCGAGGTAGTCGGCGAGGTACACGCCGCCGCCGGTGACGGCGGGCCCGGGTGCGAACGCGGGCGGGGAGAGGAAGACCGCGGGCGACTCGAAGTGCCAGCGGACATGACCGGACACGGTGTCGACGGCCAGGATCCGGGCCCCCGCGCTGACGTACACGAAACCGTCCGGCGCCGCGGTCACCCGGACCGGTACACCGCCGCAGGAGGCCGCGTCACCGATGGGGTACGACCAGCGTTCGATGCCGGTACGGGCGTCGACGGCGCGCAGCCGGGCGTCCTGCCACAGGTAGACCGTGCCGTCGTGGATCGCGGGCCCGGCCTCCGCCGTCTCGAAGTCGGTCTGTACGCCGCCGCTCTCCCACAGCTTCTCGCCCGTGGACGCCTCCCACGCCTGGACGCCGCCGCCCCGGGTGCCGGTGACGACGGTGCCGCGGTCGGCCTTGAGGGAGTAGACCCAGGCATCTGTCTGCAGCCGCCATCGCTCGGCGCCGGTCGCCGCGTCCAGGGCGTACAGCGACGGCCCGTCGGAGGCGTGGATACGGCCGTCCTCGACGGCCATCACCCAGGCCACGTCCCGGGTCTTGAACTGGCGCCGCCCGTTGCCGACGTCCAGGGCGTGCACCTCGAACGACGTGACGTAGAGGAGGTCCCCGGCGACGATGGGCGTCCCCCAGACGTCGTTGGACATCCGGAACCGCCAGGGCCGCCAGCGGTCCGGGCCCGGGGCCGCGGTCTCGGGCGCGTGCGCGGGCGCGGGCAGGGGGGCCGGTGCGGCGGCGGAGGCTGTGCCGTTCGCCCCGGCGGGCGGGCGCACCCAGCCGGTCGCGGGGCCGGCGTCCGCGGTGGCCGTGGCGGTGGCCCGCACGTCCTGGGCGCGCGGGCCCGGGCCGATGGGCACCTTCGCACCGAGCAGCCGCACCGGACCGCCCCCGTCGGGCAGCTGCGCGAATGCGGCGGCCGGGGAGCGCAGGTCGGCGCCGCTGCGCCAGGCGGTCTCCCGGTCGGCACCGGGCAGTTGCTGGGGCGGCGGCGGCACGGGGGCCGGAGCGGGCGCGGGAGCCGCGGTCCTGCGGCCTCCGCCTCGGCGCTGCTCGATCATCACGGTGGCAGAGGTCGGCAGCCATGCCGAAGCCGTACCGCTGTCGTCGCCGCCGGAGGCGAAGAGGTGCGGAGCGAGCTGGGCCTGCAGATCGGCGGGGGTGGGCCGCAGCCCGGCGTCCATCTGCATGCAGGACTCGATCAGCGGCCGCAGTTCGTCGGGCAGGCCCTCCAGATCGGGGCCCTCGCGCAGCAGCATGAAGACCGTCTCGACGGGGTTGGCGCCGTGGAACGGCGCATGGCCGGTGGCGGCGAAGACGAGCGTCGAGCCGAGCGAGAAGACATCGCTGGCGCCCGTGACGCTGCGCGAGTCCCGCGCCTGCTCGGGCGACATGTAAGCGGGCGTGCCGACGGCGACGTTCGTCATGGTCAGCCGGGTGTTGGAGACCCCGGACGCGATCCCGAAGTCGATCACCCGCGGGCCGTCCTCGACGACAAGCACGTTCGACGGCTTCATGTCGCGGTGGACGAGCCCCGCACCATGGATCGACTGGAGCGCCTCGGCGATACCGGCGGCCAGCCAGCGCACCGCCTGGACCGGCATGGGCCCGCACTCATTCACTATCTCCTCGAGCGACGGGGCGGGCACATAAGCGGTGGCCAGCCACGGCACGGCGGCCCGCGGGTCGGCGTCCACCACCGCGGCCGTGTAGAAGCCACTGACCGCCCGGGCTGCCTCCACCTCGCGCGTGAAGCGGACCCGGAACAGCTGGTCCTCGGCGAGCTCCGTACGGACCGTCTTGATCGCCACCCGCCGGCCCGAAGCCGAGCGGGCGAGATAGACCAGCCCCATGCCACCGGCCCCGAGTCGTCCCAGCACCTCGAACGGGCCGATCCGTCTCGGGTCGTGCTGCGTCAGCTGCTCCACCACTTGCCCTGCCACCTCCCCGTACGGGCCTCAGGAACAGAAGCCCGCGAAAACCCGCCCTGTACGGCGTCTCACCACTGGGCACCACCCGGCGGTGCGCACCCCGATTGTTCCTGGCTGAGGCTCTGGTTGCGAACCCGGGGGCGGACCGGGGTGTCACAGCTCACTCTGCCCTCTTCCCGGACACAGGGGGCTGAAGTACGGCGAACACGGCACCCTGATCGTCCTGGAGGACCGCCTTCCTCCCGTACGGGACGTCGAAGGGCGGCGCGGAGATGCGGCCGCCGAGGCGTACGGCGTGTCCGGCGGCGGCATTGCAGTTCTCGACGGCGAAGTAGCTGAGGAAGTAGCTGGGCATCTCGGCCGGGAAGGCATCGGTGATGACGCTGCGCCCGCCGACCGCGGTGTCCGGTCCGGGTTCCGTGCCGGCTTGGGACCACATGCGGAAGTCGACGCCGGACTCGGCTGTACCGGATTCGCCCGCGCCAAAGGCGTCGAGATCGGTGCCCTGGAAGCCGAAGACCTCTTCGTAGAAGGCGTCGACGCGGTCCTTCTGCCGGGTGCGGACCTCGGTCCAGCAGAAGGAGCCCGGTTCGTTCTGCTTCTGGAAGCCTTCGCGGTCACCGGCCTGCCAGAGCCCGAAGACCGCTCCGCCGGGATCGGCCGCCTGGGCGAGCACTCCCGCCCGGCCCGCCCGCACGGGGTCGGTGATCACCTGGCCGCCCGCCTCCCTGATGCGGGCGACGGTCGCGACGATGTCGTCGGTCGCGAAGTAGATGCCCCAGGCGGTCGGCATCCGGCCGTCCTGCTTGGCGGCGAGTGCGGCGACGAGCTTCCCGTCGCTGAGTGCGTCCGCGTACGGGCCGTCGCCGGCCCGGAAGGTCCAGCCGAACAGCTCACCGTAGAAGCGCTTGCCCGCTTCGAGGTCGGGAAGCTGCACATCCACCCAGCACGGCGCGGATTGCGCGAATGCGGCCATGGGCCCGGGTCCTTCCGTCGCGGTCGGTCGCGGCCGTTCGCGGATTGTTCGCAGTTGTCCGCGGCCGTTCGCGGCCGTTCGCCGTTCGTGGCAGTGACGCTCGTCACATCAAACGTAACCGTGAGTGGCGCGCGCCGCGCCCCGACCCGTCCAGTCGAACTCATTTTCGATAGAAGAGTCCCTTGCCCGTGGCGTCACGGAAAGTTATCCACGGAAGTTATCCACAGGCTGTTGATAAGACTTGTCTTCCCGGTGGGGCGCATCCGTCGATATCCGGCCACTCCCCCCACCCCGCCTGCGGTGCTCCCCATTTGCAGTCGGCCGAATCGCGCTCCGATCCCCCCTCGGTAAGCTGACGGCATGACAGGACAAGTGCGCACCGTCGACGGCCGCGTGGCCGGTCGACGCGGACAGGCGACGCGGCAGAAGCTGCTCGACTGCCTCAGCGAGATGCTCAGTTCCTCGCCGTACCGGGACGTCAAAGTCATCGACGTCGCCCGGAAGGCGGGGACTTCACCCGCGACCTTCTACCAATACTTCCCCGACGTCGAGGGCGCCGTCCTCGAAATCGCCGAAGAAATGGCCAAGGAGGGCGCCGGTTTGACCGAACTGGTCGCAGGCCGCTCCTGGGTCGGCAAGGCCGGCTGGCAGACCGCCGAAGAACTCGTCGAGGGATTCCTCGACTTCTGGCGACATCATGACGCGATCCTGCGTGTGGTCGACCTCGGAGCGGCCGAGGGCGACAAGCGGTTCTACAAGATCCGTATGAAGATCCTGAACTCGGTCACCAACTCCCTTACGGATTCGGTGAAGGAGCTCCAGGCCAAGGGCAAGGTCGACAAGGACGTCAGCGCCGCCGCGATGGCGGGCTCGCTCGTCGCGATGCTGGCCGCGGTCGCCTCGCATCAGAAGGGCTTTACGACCTGGGGCGTGAAGCAGGCCGAACTCAAGCCGAATCTCGCACTGCTGGTGCATCTGGGCATCACCGGCAAGAAGCCGACCAAGTAGCGCCGCACCGGGCCCCTCCCCCACTGGGTACCGCGCGGCAGTTCCGGGCGCCCCAGGTCCTGTCTCACCGACGGCGGACCACAACATGTGGTCCGCCGTCGGTGCACCCGGACCGTTCCACGGATCGCTCCAACGGCCGTTCCCGTGCACGGCTTTCACGCATCACCAACACCCACGGTCGCCACGCACCGCTTCCGCGTCCGGCCTCATCAGGTCGCGGCGTCACTCCGTCGTTCCAGCCTGAAGAGCCGGATCTCCCGCTCGACCCGCGCCTGATACGTCGCATAGGGCGGCCAGAACTTCAGCGCCGTCCGCCACACCGCATCCCGTTCCGCGCCCTGCAGCAGTGTGGCGCGCACCGGAATGTCCCGGCCCCTCCAGTTGACGACGGCCTTGCCGGGACCGGCCAGCAGGTTTGCGGTCCAGGCCGGATGCCCCGTACGGCCGAAGTTGCTGCCGACCAGGATCCAGCTCTGCTCCGTCCCGTCCTCCGGCATGCAGGCCAGCGGAGTGGTCCTGAGCCGCCCGCTTCTCGCGCCCGGCACCGTCAGGATCAGCCCCGGCAGCATCCGGGCGCTGAGCAGCACCTTGCCGCGCGTGAGCCGGTGCACCGTACGGTCCATGGCGGGGATGACATGCGGGGCGACCCTCGCGAACGTGCGGGTCGAGGACACCCTCTGGACCAGCCGGGCGCCGGGCGCCATCAGACCGCCACCTGCTCGGCCGATCCCGGGGCGGCGAATGCCGAGGACGAGGGCGGCTGCCCGTTCGGCGGTCCGAACAGTCCGGCCTGCTGCGCCACATGGTCGCGGAGCCGGTGGACGGGGCCGAAGAGCAGTTCATCGGCAGCGGCCCGCTTGAAGTACAGATGCGCCTCGTGTTCCCAGGTGAAGCCGATCCCTCCGTGCAGCTGGACGGCCTCGGCCGCGGTGATCCGCAGCGACTCCAGGGCCTGGGCGAGTGCGAGGCTCCCGGCCGCCGGGGCCCAGGCCGCGTAGTACGCGGCGGAACGAGCCGCCTGCACCCGTACGTACAGATCCGCGAGGCGGTGCTTCACGGCCTGGAAGGAGCCGATCGCCCGGCCGAACTGTTCGCGCGTCTTCACGTATTCGACGGTCCGCTCCAGTGCGCTCGCCGCCGCCCCCACCGCCTCCGCGGCCAGCAGTACGGCGACGCCGCGTCCTGCCGGGGCGAGCGCGTCGATGACGTCCACGGTGTCGTCCGCGCCGAGGAGTTCGGCCTCGGTGTCACGGAGTTCGATGCGGGCCAGCGGGCGGGTCTCGTCCAGTGAGGTCCGGCGGGCGCGGACGATTCCGGCCGCCGTGTCCGGGCGGACCAGGAAGAGGAGCGTACGGCTGCGCGGGAAGCCGCCGGCGTGGGCGGCGACCAGGAGGAGTCCCGCGCTGTGCCCGTCGAGGACCTGGGCGGCCTCCCCGTACAGCCGCCAGCCCTCCGCGCCGCCTACCGGCCTGGCCTGTATTCCGCCCGCCCGGCCGCCACCCGCCCAGGCGCCGCCGGTGGGGTCACCGGTGAGGCCGAGTGCGGTGGCGAGCGAGCCGCCGGGGACGGCCAGGGTCGCGGTCAGTCGGCCGGCGGCGATGCGCGGCAGCAGGGCGGTGCGCTGGGCCTCGGTGCCGAGGGCGGCGATCAGGGGCGCGGCGAGTGCGGCGGTGGCGATCAGGGGCGACGGCAGCAGGGCGCGCCCGGTCTCCTCACAGGCGACGGCGAGCTCGGCCAGGCCGCAGCCGACGCCTCCGTACTCCTGGGGGAGGGCGAGCCCGGGCAGCCCGAGGTCCTGGGCGAGCTGTCGCCACAGGGTCTCGTCGTACCCGTCGGCGGTCCGTACGGCACTCCTGACGTCGTCGGGTCCACTGCGTTTGGCCAGCAGTTCGCGCAGGGTGCGGCGGATCTCGTCCTGTTCCGCGGTGAAGGCGGCATCCATCGTCGGGCTCCTTCCCCTCAGGGGCCTTCGGCCTCTGATCTGACGGCCCGTCATGCTAGGGGTGAATCTGCGAGATTCCCAGAGTCGCGCACCGGGAGGGGCCGGGAAGATCCCGCCCCACCGAGCGGTCCGCGCACCCACTATCTGATGTACCGTCAGATTCATGCCTTCTTCCCACCGCAAGGTCGCTGTCGTCGGCATATCCCTCGCCGACTGCGGACGCATCGACGAGGCCACGCCGTACGCACTGCACGCCCAGGCCGCCCGCCGGGCACTGGCCGATTCGGGTCTGAACCGGTTGGTCGTCGACGGTTTCGCCTCCGCCGGACTCGGCACGCTCGCCCCGGTCGAGGTCGCCGAGTACCTGGGGCTGAAACCCACCTGGGTGGACTCCACCGCGGTCGGCGGCTCGACCTGGGAGGTGATGGCGGCCCATGCGGCGGACGCCATCGCGGCGGGTCACGCCAATGCCGTTCTGCTGGTGTACGGGTCGACGGCCCGCGCGGACATCAAGGCGGGCCGCCGGACGTCCAATCTCTCCTTCGGGGCGCGCGGCCCGCTCCAGTTCGAGGTGCCGTACGGGCACTCGCTGATCGCCAAGTACGCGATGGCCGCCCGCCGCCATATGCACGAGTACGGGACGACCCTGGAGCAGCTCGCCGAGGTGGCGGTCCAGGCGCGGGCGAACGCGGCGGCCAACCCGGACGCGATGTTCCGTGACCCGATCACGGTGGCCGACGTGATGTCGGGGCCGGTGATCGCGGACCCGTTCACCAAGCTGCACTGCTGCATCCGCAGCGACGGCGGCTGCGCGGTACTGCTGGCCGCCGAGGAGTACGTACCGGACACGGCGAAGGAACCGGTGTGGATCCTCGGTACGGGTGAGCACGTCTCGCACTCCACCATGTCCGAGTGGGACGACTTCACGGTCTCCCCCGCGGCGGTCTCGGGCCGCCTGGCGTTCGAACGGGCGGGGGTGCGGCCCGCGGACATCGATCTCGCCGAGATCTATGACGCGTTCACCTATATGACGCTGGTGACGCTGGAGGACCTGGGGTTCTGCGCGAAGGGGGAGGGCGGCGCGTTCGTGGAGAAGGGCCGGACCGGTCTGACGGGCGAGCTGCCGGTCAACACGGACGGGGGCGGCCTGTCCGCCTGCCACCCCGGGATGCGCGGACTGTTCCTGCTGGTGGAGGCAGTCCGGCAGCTGCGCGGCGAGGCGGGTGAGCGCCAGGTGCGCAGGGCGGGCGGCCGGCTGCCGGAGCTGGCGGTGGCATCGGGGACGGGCGGCTGGTTCTGCTCGTCGGGGACGGTGGTGCTGGGGCGGGGGTGAGGGCCGGGGACCACGCCGGCCGGCGACCGCCAGAGCCGCCGGGCTCCCGTAGCGGGCAGCGGCGCCCTGCGCGAGGGCGCCATGCGCTGCAATGGGGCCATGAGCGACGCACAGAAGACCGACGCACAGCAGAGCTTCCTGGACCTGCTCCACGCCCAGCGCGTGTGGGACGTGGAGCTTCCCGCCTTCGACCCGGACGCCGCGCCCTCCGCCCCGCTCCCCCTCTTCCACGCCTGGTTCGCCGAGGCCGTGGCCGCCGGACAGGCCGAGCCGCACACGATGTCGCTGGCCACCGTCGACGCCGAGGACCGGCCCGATGTGCGGACGCTGATGCTGCACGACGCGGACGAGCGCGGCTGGCACTTCGCCACGCACCGCACCAGCGCGAAAGGCCGCCAGCTCGCCGCCCACCCGCACGCGGCGCTCGGCTTCTACTGGCCGGTGCAGGGGCGGCAGGTACGGGTGCGGGGACCGGTCACCGAGACGAGCCGGGCGGAGAGCCTGGCCGATCTGCACGCCCGCTCGACCGGGGCGCTCGCATCGGCGCTGACCGGGTCGCAGAGCGAGGTGCTGGACTCGCAGGAAGAACTGGCCCGGACCGCCGACGCCGCCTGGGAACGGGCGTCGGCGGAGCCGGACGCGGACGTAGCCGGCTGGACGCGGTATGTGGTCGAGCCCCGGGAGGTCGAGTTCTTCCAGGGCGACGCGGGGCGCCGACACGTACGGCTGCGCTACCGCCAAGACGGTGCGCACTGGACGCGGGAGCTGCTCTGGCCGTAGGGACGGTGCCCGCGGGCCGCCCGGCCTGGAGGCGGGGCACGGCCGCAGATTTATTCGGATTCAACCGTGAAGGGGCACTATGGGAGACAGGTGAGGACTGGAGGCACCGATGAGCCGAACCCGTTCCCGTTACGCACCCGACCGCGGGCTGACCACACGCATGGTGACCACCATGTTCCTGATCGGTCTGCTGTACGTGGTGCTGGTCGGCGTGCTGCTCGCGGTACTGCGCGGCGCCTGGCCGATCATTCTGATCTTCACCGGCGGCCTCTTCATCGCCCAGTTCTGGTTCAGCGACCGCATCGCGGCCTTCAGCATGGGCGCCCGTGAGGTCACCCCCGAGCAGGCGCCGGAGCTGCACGGCACCGTCGACCGGATCTGCGCCCTGGCCGACATGCCCAAGCCCCGGGTGGCGATCGCCCAGAGCGATGTGCCGAACGCCTTCGCCACCGGCCGGAGCGAGAAGACCGCCCTCGTCTGCGCCACCACCGGACTGCTGCGCAGACTGGAGCCGGAGGAGCTGGAGGGCGTCCTCGCGCACGAGATGTCGCACGTCGCGCACCGCGATGTCGCCGTCATGACGATCGCCTCGTTCCTCGGTGTGCTCGCCGGCATCATCACCCGCGTCGCCCTGTGGGGCGGTCTCTCCCGCAGCAGCAGGGCCAATGACCCCGTCGGCATCGCGGTCATGCTGATCCCGCTGGTCAGTGCCGTCGTGTACGCCCTGAGCTTCCTGCTCACCCGGCTGCTCTCGCGCTACCGCGAGCTCTCCGCCGACCGCACCGCCGCCCTGCTCACCGGCCGCCCCTCGGCGCTCGCCTCCGCCCTCACGAAGGTGAGCGGGCAGATGGCCCGCATCCCGACCGAGGACCTGCGGAAGGCGGAGCCGTACAACGCCTTCTACTTCGTTCCCGCGTTCTCCTCCAAGGAGAGCCTGAGCCGGCTGCTCTCCTCCCACCCGACCCTAGAGCAGCGCCTGGACCAGCTGGCCCGTATCTCCGCCGACCTCTCCCGCCCGTAAGGAACGTTCATGGGTCTTCTCGACACCATCCTGGGCCGCACCAAACCGGTCCGTCCCGACCTCGACCAGCTCTTCGCCGTGCCCTCCGCCGCCCTCACCCTCCAGGCCGGCGCGGGGTTCGCCCCCACCGGCCTCGGCTCGGTCTGCTTCGCGGGCGTCGAGGGCGGCACCTTCGCCCGCATCCAGCAGGACGTACGCGAACTGCTGGACGCCGACACCGACCGGGGCGGCATTCCGGTGGAGTTCAGCCAGGACACGTACGGCTACACCTGGCTGCTCGCCCGACAGCCGGCCGAGGACACGGCCGCCCTGGTCAACGACCTGCACGCGGTGAACACCCTGCTCCAGGACGGCGGCTTCGGGCCGCAGCTGCTCTGCTCCCTGATCGGCTTCCGGGATGCGCGGGACCGTCCGCTGGCCCTGGTCTATCTCTACAAGCGCGGCACGTTCTATCCGTTCGCGCCGCTGCCGGGCGGCGCCGAGAAGCGTGACAACCAGCTGGAGTTGCAGGTCCGGGCGGCACTCGGGGACGACCTCCGGATGGAGAAGGACCTGGCCCGGTGGTTCCCGGTGTGGGGGGCTCCGGGGCTGTGACGGGGGAGGGCCGATGACAGGGGCACGGCGTCGCACCAGCCCGTATCATCGCTTCCATGACTGCTGAGCCCTCCCGTTCCGCCGACCGTATGCGCGCTGCGGATGCCGATCGCGAGGCGGTGGTCGAGCAGTTGCGGGAGGCGGCGGCCGAGGGCCGCATCGACATGGACGAGCTGGACACCCGGCTCGGGCTGGCGCTGTCCGCCAAGACCTACGCCGAACTGGCGCCCCTCACCGAGGATCTGGTCCCCATCGAGGTGGCGACGGGTGAGCCGCTGGTCCTCAAGGGCGGCATGCACGGCGTGACGCGCTCGGGCGTCTGGAAGGTCCCCCCGGTGATACGCGCCCAGGGCGGCATCGGCGGCGTCCGGATCGACTTCACCCGCGCCGAGTGCCGACTGCGCGAGATCGCGCTGGAAGTGCGCGGAGAAATGGCCGGGGTGAAGATCGTGATCCCGGAAGGCTGGACCGTGCACACCGACAACCTGGATCACGGCCTCGGCGGCCTGAAGGACAGGACCACGGACGAGAGGACGCCCGGCGCCCCGCTCCTCCGGCTGACGGGCTCCTGCGGCATGGGCGGTGTGGTCGTCCGCCACCCGAACTTCCGCGAACGCCGCAAGCTGCGCAGCATCGAGTCCTGAGTCGCACCGACTCGCGCCGGGCCCCGCTTCGGAAACCGTCGTCCTTCGCGCATACGAACGCGGATCAACTGAGCACGCGTACCTACTCCTTGCCGGGTGATCGCACCCATCCACCGCGCACCGCCGTCGGCATACCGTCCCCGTATGCCCGAGGAGACCGTACCCACCGCCACCACCCCCGCCCCGACCGCGTCCAGGTCCCCCTCTTCCGTCCTCGGGGCCCTCGGATGCGGCTGCGCCGCGCTCGTCGTCGTACTCGTTCTCGTTCTGGTCGCCGTGCTCGCCGGGGCCTCATCGGGGTCGACGGACCTTCCCCGCGTCGCGCCCGAGGACATGGCCGGCCGCGCCTTCCAGCGTTCCCAGGAGGCGTACGACCTCGTGGGGTTCAAGCGCACCGTGGAGCCAGGAGTCGAGGACATCGGCGTCAGCACGGAGAACACGTTCGGCTCCGACTACTGCTACGACGGGGGTCTACTGGGGCTGGAGGACAAGACCGTCGACGGCGCCTACCGGATGAGCCACAGCTGGGCGCTGGACCACGTGCCCGCGAGCCAGGCCGTCTCCGGCCTCCGCCGGCTGCACCGGCACCTCAAGGACAACGGCTGGGAGGTCACGTCCTACCGTGAGGGCGCGAAGGGCAAGGACTGGGACCTGTTCGTCCAGCGGGACGACGGGGCCGAGCGGATGTCCTTCACCTGGTACCCGGACCGGGAGTACTTCACCGGCGGCGCCACCGTGCCCTGTGCCTACGACCCCGGATGGGAGAGCGGCAACGTCGGCCCCGCCGGGGACCTGCAGAGGCCACCCACCCTCGGGCCGGCACAGCGGGACCAGGGCGGGGGCGGAAGCCTGACCGCGCCCGGTCATGAAACCCGGTGAGCCGCCGGCTGCGACCAGTACGTGCAAAACGCACTCAGCAGCCTCAGGAACCTCAGCAGTCTCCGGGGCGAAAGACCGGAACGGCCTCTTCCCCCTCCTCCCGCCGGAAGGCCACCCGCAGCGCCATGCCGATGGCGAGGCCGGATTCCTCACATCCCACGATCTCCGTCATCATCCGCGGCCCCTCGGCCAGGTCAACCACGGCGGCGACGTACGGGACCCGGGCGCCGAACGGCGGCAGGTCGTTGCGGTGGACGACGGACCAGGTGTAGAGCGTGGCGTCTCCGCTCGCCCGCTCCCAGGTGACGTCCTCGCTCCAGCAGTGCGGGCAGAACTCGCGCGGATAGTGGTGCGCGCGCCCGCATGCGCGGCAGCGGCGCAGCAGCAACTGCCCCTGGGCGGCGGCGTCCCAGTACGGGCGGCTGAAGGCGTCGGGCTCGGGAAGGTCGAAACGTACGGCGGCCGCGGTCAAAGGAAGAGTCCGATCGCTTCATCGAGGGACCAGGCCTGCCAGGACATCGCGAACAGCGCGACGAGCGAGATGAGCGCCATCATCGCGTTCTGCCCCTGCTCGGCCCAGTCGTGGATCATCAGCACGAGATAGAGAAGGTTGAGGAGGAGTCCCGCGGCCAGCGCGACGGGGGTGAGGAATCCGGCGATCAGGCCGAGCCCCAGGGCGAGTTCGGCGTACACGACGAGGTAGGCCATGACCTTGGGGCGCGGGGCGACGATCCGCCGGAAGCCGGTACCTACGGCCGACCACCGGTGCTTGCCCGCGACGTCCGCGGCCCAGGCGATGCCCGTTCCGCGCTCGAACCAACCCTTCTTGTCCTTGTGCCGCCAGCTCTCCAGCCACCACAGGCCGAGGCCTATCCGGAGAACGGCGAGCCATTCGGCGCCGCCGAGCCAGATCGTCTGCATGGGGCCTCCCGCTCACTCAATCTGACGGTACGTCAGTTCACCTGATGTCGACGGCTTGCGCAAGGGGCGTGCGCGAGGCATGCAAGAGCCGCACACCCGTGATCAATTCGCAACCGATTCCGGTCTTGTCCGAGACCCATCAAGTAAGCGCGCGATTACGCTCCGAGCCATGCCCGACAGAGCACCTGCCGCCGGTAGCCCCACCCCGGCCCGCATCGACCTCACCGAGGACCGGCCCGTGTACGTCATCGGTGGCGGCCCGGGCGGTCTCGCCGCCGCGGCGGCCCTGCGCGAGCAGGGCGTAAGGGCGGTGGTGCTGGAGAAGTCCGAGAACGTGGGCGCGTCCTGGCGCCGCCACTACGACCGGCTG
Source organism: Streptomyces sp. NPDC088246 (assembly GCF_044741025.1). Lineage (NCBI taxonomy): Bacteria > Bacillati > Actinomycetota > Actinomycetes > Kitasatosporales > Streptomycetaceae > Streptomyces > Streptomyces sp. NPDC088246. The sequence goes on along the minus strand of NZ_JBIURV010000004.1, from coordinate 314,625 downwards.
CACCTCCACACGACCCGGCGCTGGTCCGCGCTGCCGGGACTCGCGATGCCGCGCCGGTTCGGACGCTGGGTGGCCAGGGACGATGTGGTGCGCTACCTGGAGAAGTACGTCGAGCACCACGAGCTGGAAGTGGTGACGGGCGTCGAGGTGTCCCGGGTCGACCGGACCCCCGACGGAGCCGGCTGGCAGCTGACCGCGACCGGCGGCCGGATGCTGACCGGCCGGGCCGTCGTCGTCGCCACCGGCTACAACCACACCCCGCGCGTCCCCGACTGGTCCGGCCGCGACACCTTCACCGGCGACCTGGTGCACGCCTCCGACTACCGCGATCCCGCCCCGTACGCGGGCAGGGACGTCCTCGTCGTCGGCATCGGCAACACGGGCGCCGAGATCGCCGCCGACCTGGTGGAGGGCGGGGCGTCCCGGGTTCGGATCGCCGTGCGCACCGTGCCGCACATCGTGCGCCGCTCGACGGCGGGCTGGCCCGCGCAGGCGACCGGCATCCTGGTCCGCAGGCTGCCGGTCCGGCTGGTCGACCGGGCCGGGCGCCTGATGGCCAGGATCGCCGTGCCGGACCTCGCCGCACAGGGCCTCCCACGCCCGGACACCGGTCTGTACTCACGGGTCAAGGACGGGGCCATTCCGGTGCAGGACGTGGGGCTGATCGACGCGGTGAAGAGCGGCCGGGTGGTGCCGGTGGCGGCCGTCGAGTCGTTCGACGGGGACGTGGTGGTGCTGGCCGACGGGGACCGGATCACCCCGGACGCGGTGATCGCGGCAACCGGCTACCGGCGGGCTCTGGAGGGGCTGGTCGGCCACCTCGGCGTACTGGACGCACGGGGCCGCCCGGTGGTGCACGGCGGCCGCACGCCCAAGCAGGCACGCGGCCTGTACTTCACCGGCTTCACCAACCCGATCAGCGGCATGTTCCGCGAAATGGCCCTGGACGCACAGAAGATCGCCAAGAAGCTGGCGCGCACGGGCTGAGACTGCCCGGGACGGGGCACGCGTCAGGCGTAACGCGGGAGCGCGTCGGTCGAGATCGTCCATTCGCCGATGGTGACGTCCTCGCCGTACACGAAGTCCTTGCGGATCGCGTATCGCGGACCTTCCGGCGTCGGGTGGATTTCGGAGAGGACGGCGCCGGTGCCCGTGCGGGGATCGAAGATCGCGTAGACGGGGATGCCGAGCAGTGGGTAGTCCCGCATCTTGCTCACCCAGTCGTTGTCCGGATTCGACTGGGACACGATCTCGATGGCGGCGATGAGCGTACGGGGGTCGAACGACCCCTGTCCCTCCATGTCGTCCACGCCGATCACCATCACGTCGGGGTGTCGCATGATGCCCTCGGCCTCCGCCTCGACATCCGGGGTCCCCGTATGGGCCAGGATCTCGTCCGGCATCAGCTTCTCCAGGCGACGGCTCACCTGGGCAGCAGTCAGCTCATGGGGACGCCCCGGGGCCATCATGTCGTGCACGATCCCTTCTTTGGTGATCTCCAGCTTGCCGGGAACGCTGTCCCGCATCTGTTCGACGATGTCGCGCATGGCCTGGTAGCGGAACGAGTCCCGCTGTGCGTCGTCCGGGGCGATGGCCATGGCGTGCGCTCCTCGTCTGTGCCCGGGGGCAAGGGTCGTCACATTCATGCTAAGCGGCCTCCATCAGGTCGGATCGGCACTCGCGGCAGTGGCCCGGCTCCGGTGCCCGGAAGGCGCGGTCGCAGCTGTCGCAGTTCTGGAGCGGTTCGGGGCGTGGCGCGGCTTCCCGAACCGGGGCGGTGGGCAGTGGGGGCGGCAGGAGGGTGGTGAGGCGGTGGGCGAGGAGGCCCGCCGGGTGGGTCAGCGGCTCGGGCAGGTCGGCGACGAGAGTGCGGCGTACGGCGTCGGGGTGGGCATCGCGTTCGAGCCAGGCGGCGACGGCGGGGGCCAGTCGGCGGACGTCGTCCTCGGCCAGCAACAGTCGGGGCTCGTGACGGCGCAGGCCTGCGAGGAGGTCGGTGGCCGCGCGGTGGCGGTCGAGGTCGGGGACCTGCGGCTGGGGAAGTGACGGGCGCGGTACGGGTGTGGGGGCATTCTCCGAATCCGGTGGGGACGAGGGCGCGGTGGCCGTCTCCGGGGCCGGTGCGGGCGCAGGGGCCGGAGCCTCGGGGGCCGGGCGGACGGGCCTGGGCTGCGGCTGCGGCTGCGGCGCTGTGGCAGGGCTCGCGTCGGTGGCGGGCTGGTTGTAGGAGACCGTGCGGGTGACGACCCGGCCGCTGGGGAGACGTTCCCGGGTGCGCTGCAGGTAGCCGTGGGCTTCCAGTTCGCGCAGGGCGGCGGCGATCCGGGCCTCGCTCTCCGGAAAGCGGTCGGCGAGGAACCTGATGCCGATCCTGAATCCGTCGGGCAGCGACTGGATGTGGGCGGCGAGCCCGATCGCGGTGAGGGACAGCTCACCGTGCTGGGTGAGGTGGTTGCCCACGACCGTGAATCGGCTGGTGTGCGGGGTGTTGATGTGCACGACACCGGATGACGGGGCGCGCGAGGGCGCGCTAATCTGCGGGGTATCCATCGGGAAGGCTCTTCTTCCTCGTTGGTCAGGCCCTCGATCAGGATTGCCGTCCTGGCCGGGGGCCGTCGCATGTCTGTGGTTGTGGGGGCGAGCTTATGCCAGCCAACCGGTCAGGAATCCAGTCGAGTTGGCAAACCTCACCCGTGTGAGTGACGGGAGGCAGGGTGGGGTTGGGAAGGGTGATTTCCCTGGTTCTTGAATCTTTTGATGTCGTGCACGACCGCGTCGCGGCCCGCCGTGTCTTGGGCCACCGGGTCGTGACTGCCGCGACCCGGTGGAGGCGGTCACGGTACGAGGTCGAGCTCGGCCCAGAGACCCATCACCGCCAGCGATGACTCGAGCAACAAACCCGGGACTTCAGTACCGGGTCAGGGCAAGACCGAACCCGGTGAACCTGTGCAGTCACAGCACTGGCCCCGCAGGCACCCTACGAACATCGTGCCCGCGAGCAGTTCACGGCGTACGGCATGACCCGCATCGAGGACTCCACGGCCGAGGAACTCACTTTGGGCAGCTGCCGGTCCCTTGACGCAACGAAGGCCCCTGCCAACCTTCCACAGGAGCCTTCTTGCCAGGCGTCATCAGGCAACGGTGTCGCTGACTTTGACCTCATCGACGAACGCGAGCCAGGCGGCGGCAGGGAAGACGCAGACCCCCTGCTCCGGGTCCTTGGAGTCGCGGACGGCCATCCTTGATCCGTCCAGCCGGGCGCCCTCAACGCATTGACCACCCTGGTCATTGCTGTAGCTGGACCTGAACCAGTGAGCACCGGCCGGCGCGTGAGTGGTCATGTGAATCAATGCTCCTTGATCGCTTCTCTAATCATGCCAAGAGACTCTCGAGGTCCCACAGCAAGAATCTGGAGGTCGGTGAACGCCTCTTCGTACAGGCCCACGTCGGCGCGCCGCCGAGTGACCGACGCACCACCAAGGTTCTCCAGGTAGACGATGGGGTGCGCATCGTCGAATCGGAGCAAGGTGAAGGCCCCGTTCATACCGGGGTGGGCGCCCGCCCTGAAGGGGATGACTTGAACCCGCACTGACGGCTGTGTGGCCACCTCTGCCAAGTGCTCTATCTGAGCACGCATGACAGCCGGTGCCCCAACCTGACGGTACAAAACTGACTCGTTGATGACCGCTGCAAACTTGAGGGGTCCCAATTCGCGGTGAAGCGCCTCTTGTCGCGTCATCCGAACCGCCACGAGTCTGTCGATCTCGTCGGCGGCAAGCCTCTCGTGTGCGCGCTGGTGGATCGCTCGGACGTAGTCCTCTGTCTGGAGAAGACCGGGAACGAACTCGCCCTCGTAGTTGTGCAGTGCCGCAGCCGTGGCCTCCAGTCCCAAGTACGCCTTGAACGTCGGCGCGATGGCCGGCCTGTACTCCGGTGACTGCCACCAGTCCTTCTTGGTTTTGGTCACGGCCGCATACCCGAGCAGCAAGGCCCGCTTCTCAGGGGTTGCTTGATAGATCTCGCAGAGCGCCATTACGTCTGCTGTCTCCACCACTGCGTTCTCACCCGTCTCCAGCCTCGTCAGCTTCGATGGGCTACAGATCAGAGTGCGAACCACCTGGGTCGACGTGAGTCCGGCTTCCTGCCGGAGCTGCCGGAGCTCGCGGCCTAACTGAAGGCGACAGAGGGCGGGCGTCGCAGACTCCACATCCGTGATCATCTTCTGCCTCCCAGGGCGTGTTACCCAGTGTGATGGAAAATGTCCCGCTGCCGCAAGAAGCCTTCTGCGTCACAGCAGAAGGCTCCACTGGAGAGCGTGAACACGCTGCTGCAGCACAGGACTTCGCGCAGAAAGTCACTCGCAGAAAACCGCTGCAGCGCTTCCACGATATCGGCAGCGCTGTCACGATTACTAGCAGTTGCCTGCCCAAAGCACCGCGCGACTGACAAATCGCAGCCCACCCCTGCGCGCACACCCCTCCCCCATGCCCCCAGGGTCAGGAGCCCCCATGAAAGACCTCATGAACAGTCGGCCATTGGGACCGGCCGCGAACGCCGTTGGTCCCAGCACAACCGACCTCCCCTTGGACGTCGAAACCGCGCATCAAGCAGCCGATGGCGCCCTCGAACTCCAGCTCGGCACCACCACCCGCCAAGAGATCGACGAGTGGACGGCTGAGCTGCGTGGGCGCATCGTCCTCTTCGCCGAAGAGACCCTCGAACGGGAGCAGACCACTGCAACGCGCGCCAGCCGATGGGAGGTTGACCAGCTCCTCGCTGCCGCACCAGGAGACGGCGTCCTCGTCTTCAGCGCCTACCAGCACCTGCGCGACCTCGCCCGCATGCTGCGACGGCTGGCCGCCGAGTACCGGAAGCAGACGGAGACGGCCGACACCGCGCCCCTCCCCGTTCGCTTCGCGCCGGAACACAAAGCCACGCCTCCGGAGGACGGGACGTGAGCGAACTCTCCCGGCAGATCGCGTACATCATCGGCCTCACCGTCCTTGGCGGCTCGCTGCTCATGGCGGTGTTGCGGTGACGAAGCGCTGCTGGTCGCGGCTGTCACCGTCCACGACAAGAGCACCAACCGCAAAGATCCCGCTCGGCGGTAGCCGGCGTCTCCTCCGTGACCGCGAGGACGCGATGCCGCGTACCAGGCGGTTCAGCGATAAGCCCTGCCGCGTACGTAAGCGATGACGAGGGTGATCGCGGTGATGGCGCACACCAGCATGCCGATGGCCAGGAAGGCGTAGCCGGCCTCGCTGACGCCCGATTCGGTCTGGACGATGGTCATTCCGCCGCCACCGGGGATCCGGCGTTCCTTGTCCGGGTGGTCCACGATGTAGAGGATCATCGCGGCGACCGCCGCCGTGCACACCGCGGCCCCGGCCAGCGGCCGGCCGCCCGCCCTGCCGTACCAGGGGATCCGCGGTTTCAGAGCGACGTGCGGGCACTGTGTCAGCAGGGCGCGTCCCAGGTCCGCGGCACGTTCGGGGAGCCCGTCCGCCCGGAGCCGGGTGCCGTCGTCGAGGTCGATCTCGATGCGGTACCCGTTGCCGAGCCGGGTCGCGAGGGCGTTCACCGCATCGCCGTCGACGTGGAGCGAGGTGACGCGGTTCCAGGACCAGCCCGCGGCCCCGCGCCGGGATCCGTGGACCAGACCGCCCCGGCGCACCTCGAAATACTCCCCGGGCTCGCCACGCACTGCCCGCGCGATCTGGGACACCGCAATTGCTACGGCGCCCAGCGAGAGGCCGAGCAGCAGGCCGACGGCCTTGTTGCTGCCCGCCGACCCCTCGCCGGTTGCGGACACGCCCCACACACCCAGCCAGGCCGGCGGGATGGCTATGAGCAGCGCACAGCCCGCGTTCACCCACCGCTTCCGGTGGTCCACCACGTGCCGACTGACCACCGGGCCGAGGCCTTGGAACGCGTCCGTTCCCTCAATACCAGTCACCGGGGAAGTCAAGCATCCCGACTGCCGACTCCTCAAGATCGCCTCAGGAGCCGGTAGTCAGCACCGTTGCGTTTTGGATCTCGAGGTGCCTGTCAACGAGGAGTGATGCGAGAGCAGCGGCGGCTTTGCGCGATTCGGCGGCGGCTTGTCCCCGTAGCGCTCGGGAGCATCCCGCCAGGTGCCCCCGCGCACGGGTCTGCCGGCCGGGGCTCCACACACACGCGGGGCGCGACCGGGAGGATCCGGTCGCGCCCCGCCCTGCTTCGAGAGGCGTCCGTCACGCCTCGGGCGTGGCGTTCACCACGACCTTCGCCGTGTTGTTCCCGGGCTTCGGGTCGAACGGGAAGGACGTGCCCCCGGGGCCGCCGGAAGTGAGTACGACCCGGCCGGTGGCGTCGGGGACGACCCGGTCGACGCGCAGCTGGAACGGGAAGGAACGCGCCGTGTCCGGCAGCGTCCAGTACGGCAGGGAGCAGACGTATCGCGGGGCGCCCGTCCGCTGCGGGTGGTAGCCGCCGCTCAGGGTCCGCGGCTGGCAGCCGGTGGGGGCGGAGGTGACGGTGACGCCGTCGGGGACGGTGAAGTCGACGTTCGCGACGGGGTCGCCGGAGCCGAGGTTGCCGAGCCAGGCCGGTCCGTTGTTGCGGAAGCCGAGTTCGGCGGTGACGGTCTCACCGGCCTCACCGGTGACCCGGGCGCCCTCCACCGCGAAGTCGGCGGTGTTCACCGCGGTGAGGGCGGCGATGGTGTAGTTGTCGTCGTTCGCCAGGTCGATGGCGCCGTTGCCGGGCTTGACGCTGATGTCGAGGCGCTCGGCGAGCGCGTGCGGGGCGAGGGCCACCCGCATCGGCTCGGGCAACGTGTAGGTGTCACCCGGTTCGAGGATCTGGTCGAAGGTGCAGGTGGCGTGGGTCATCGGGGCGTAGTCGCCGCCGGTCGTCCGGTACGTGCACTCGGGGTACTTGTTGACGAAGTCGAGCCCGTACGACGCGGAGAGCGTGGCGGTGAAGCCTTCGGACCGCTCACTGCCCTTGTTCGTCAGCGTGAACGGAACGGTCTGCACGCTGCCCGGCAGGGCGTCCTTCACGGGAGCGATCCGCCCGAGGGAAAGGTCCGGCCCCGAGGCGACCGTGAGCGTCGTGTCGAACGAGTCGAGCGGGGCCTCCAGGGTGCCCGACGGGCCGCCGGTGGCCACGGCGGCGTACGTAATACGGCCGTGGGCCCCGGCCGCCGCACCGTCCGCGGCGCGGACCGTGAGGTTGACCGGCGGGGTGTAGTCCTCGCCCCCGGTGGTGGGCACCTCGGGAACGCTGCACACAGCCGTCGTTCCGCTCGGTGTGCAGTTGTCGGGCCAGGTCACATCGGCCACTCCGGCGACACCGGAGATGTCGACCGAGAGCCGGCCGTCCGTGACGGTGAAGTTGTCATTGTCGTGGTAGAGCCCGATGTCCAGCGACCGGCTCTGCGGCGCACCGCCGCCGCTGCCGAGCGGCAGGTTCTGCTCGGGGGGCGCCTGGATCCACAGCTGGTCGGTCTGCTCCTCGGCGGACGCGGCCGCCGGAGCCACGAGTCCGGCGGTCAGCAGGCCGACGGCCGCGGCGACGCAGGCTCCCAGGCGCGCGGTGCGCCGGGCGGATAAAGGTCTCATGAATTCCCCCAAGGATGGGCCGACGATGGTGAACGGCGGCCGGAGATCCGGCCTGCTGGTTTGGACGTTCAAGATCCCGAAGGGGTTGTACGGCGCCGCCGAACAGCCGGTCCGCCGCCCCGTCTGCGTACCGTTGACGCATGGACGTGTTCGACGAGTTGTTGCGTGGTGTGCGGGGGAAGGGGGCGGTCTTCGGCCGTTCGGTGCTGTATCCGCCGTGGTCGCTGAGGTTCACGGACGGCGCGTATCTGACCCTGTGCGTGCCGCTGCGCGGCGAGGGCTGGATCGTCCCGTACGGCGGCAGCGACAACGGTGATCGCGCCGCGCGCCGGGTGCGGGTCGGTGAGGCGGCGATCGTACGGGGCCCGGCTCCGTTCGTCTTCACCGACGACCCGGCCACGGGCACGAGTACGGGTACGGGCGCGTCCGTACGCGAGGTGCGCTGGGACACCGAGCCCGGAGCCGGTCCGGAGCCGCCGGACGAACTCAGCGGCCCCACCGTGCTGCTGGCCGCCGCCTACGACGTGCACGCCGAGGTCCCGCGACGGCTGCTCCGGGTCCTTCCTCCGGTGCTCGTCGTACCGGACGAAGAGGACTGTTCGCCGCTGCGCGACTATCTGGAGGCTCAGATCGGCAGGGTGCGGCCGGGCCGGCAGATCGTGCTGGACCGGCTGCTGGACTGGCTGCTGGTGTGCACGCTGCGCGACTGGTTCGACCGCCCGGAGGCGGCCCCGCCCATGTGGTACCGCGCGCTCGGCGACGAGGTGGCGGGCCCGGCGCTGCGTGCCATGCACGAGGAGCCGGCGCATCCGTGGACGACGGCGGAGCTGGCCGCACGGGCCGGGGTATCGCGCACCACGTTCGCCAAACGGTTCACCGAACTGGTCGGGCAGGGCCCGGTGGCGTATCTGACCGAATGGCGCATGACGCTCGCCGCCGACCTGCTGGGCCGCCAGGAGCTGACGGTGGCGGCGGTGGCCCGCCGGGTGGGGTACGCCGACGCGTCCGGCTTCAGCGCGGCGTTCAAGCGGGTCCGGGGCGTCAGCCCGAGCGCGTACCGCCGCGAGCCGGCGGTACGGGTTGAACTGGACCGGGAGGCCCCGGCAGGCTGACGCCCCCTCCCCCGGGCTCAGCCGGTCCAGGCGCCCGCGTCGGCCGCCTTGCGCACGAACGTGCCGAAGTCCCGCGGCGCGCGCCCCAGCGCACGCTGCACTCCGTCGACGACCGGAGCCTCCCGGCTCGTACGGATCGGCTTCATCGCGTCCGTCCACAGCGCCGCTTCCTCGGGCGACATCCCCTGGGCGACCAGTCCCGCCACGAACTCCTGCTCGGGGACCGGGACGTACCCGGCCCGCCGCCCGGTGACCTCCGCGATCTCGGCCAGCGCGTCGTCGACGGTGAGCGCCCGCGGTCCGGACAGCTCGTACACCTGGCCCTCGTGGCCGGACCGGGTGAGCGCGGCGACGGCGACGTCCGCGATGTCGTCCGCGTCGACGAACGCGGCGGCCCCGTCCCCGGCGGGCAGCGCCAGCTCGTCGCCCATCACCCCGTCGCGGAACACCCCCTCGCTGAAGTTCTGCGCGAACCAGCCGGGCCGCAGGATCGTCCACGGCACCCCCGAGGCCCGCACCGCGATCTCCCCCTCCATGTGCGGCCCTGTCCCGTCGTAGGAATCCCCGAAGTACCCCGGCACGTCGGCGCCCCGGGCGGACAGCAGCACCAGCCGCCCGACCCCACCCGCCACGGCCTGCTCCACCAGCGCGGGGGTCCGGGAGGGGGCGAGGTCCAGCGGAACGATGTACGCCGCCGCGACCCCCTCCAGCGCCGCGCCCCAGGTCCCCCGGTCGTCCCAGTCGAACGGCGTCTCCCCGGACCGCGACGCCACCCGCGTCTCCACCCCTTGCTCCCGCAGCCGGTCCACGACCCTGCGTCCGGTCTTGCCGGTACCTCCGATGACGAGTACGGGCCGGTCTGTACGAGTGTCCTGTGCTTCCTGTGTCATACGAGAAGCCTGTCCCGGCGCCCCGCCCACCGGCCATGTCCCGGAATCCGGAAGGGATGTCCGTGCGTCCGGATCAGCCTTTGCCTGCACACCCATTCCTGACGGGCCGTCAGTTCAGTAACCTGACAGAGCGTCAGCTTCGGGCTGGCCGGGCACGAGCACCCGACGGACTTCGAGCAGGAGTGGGCGGAACGATGCTTGGATCGACTCACGGCACCCTCACCACCGACTTCCGCGCCAGGGTGGTGGCCTGCGGCGAAGAGCCGCATGCCATCGTCCACAGCATGGCGGCCGCCGCCGCGGAAGGCGATCTCGATGTCAGCGGCCGCCCGCTGCACGCGCCCGTGCCGGATCTGGACCGGTTCTTCCGGCCCGAGTCCGTCGCCGTCATCGGCGCGTCCGACACCGAAGGGCGGCCCAATACCGGGATCACCCGACAGCTGATCGGCTGGGCCGAGCGGGTCGGGGCGCGGCTGTATCCCGTACATCCCAGCCGGGAGTCCGTGTTCGGGCGGGCCTGTTCTCCTTCCGTCGCGGACCTGCCGGAGCAGGTCGATCTGGCCGTACTGCTGGTCGGCGATCCGCTCCCGGTGATCGAGGAACTCGCGCAGTCCAAGGTGAAATTCGCCGTGGCCTTCGCCTCCGGGTTCGCCGAGACCGGCGAGGAGGGCGCCGCCGCCCAGGCACGGCTGGCCGCGGCCGTGGAGCGGTCCGGGCTGCGGCTGCTCGGGCCGAACACCAACCTCAACGCCTTCGAGGAGTTCCGGGACGATCTGGACGGACCGGCCATCGCCCTCATCACCCAGTCCGGTCACCAGGGCCGCCCCGTCTACACCCTTCAGGAGCTGGGCGTGCGGCTCTCGCACTGGGCGCCCACGGGCAACGAGGCGGATCTGGAGACCGCCGACTTCATCTCGTACTTCTCACAGCGCCCGGAGGTCGGGGCCATCGCCTGTTACGTGGAGGGGCTCAAGGACGGGCGCTCCTTTCTGCTGGCCGCGGACCGGGCTGCGCGGGCCGGCGTTCCGGTGGTGGCGGTCAAGGTGGGGCGTACGGAGACAGGGGCCCGTATGGCCGCCTCACACACCGGCAAACTGACCGGCGCCGACCAGGTGGTGGACGCGGCGATGCGGCAGTTCGGCGTGATCCGGGTGGACGGGCTCGACGAACTCCAGGACACCGCGGCCCTGCTGGCCCGGGCGCGGAAACCGCAGGCCGACGGGGTCGTCGTGTATTCGATCTCGGGCGGCACGGGCGCGCACTTCTCGGACCTGGCGACCGGCGCGGGGCTGAAGATCCCCACCCTGTCCGAGGAGAAGCAGCGCGAGCTGCACGAGTGGATCCCCGGCTATCTGAACGTGGCGAACCCGGTCGACAACGGTGGCCATCCGGTCGGCGACTGGCGCGGCCGGAAGATCATCGACGCGATCCTCGCCGACCCAGCCGTCGGGGTGCTGATCTGTCCGATCACCGGCCCCTTCCCCCCGATGAGCGACCGGCTCGCGCAGGACCTGGTGGACGCGGCGGAGGCCACGGACAAGCTGGTGTGCGTGGTGTGGGGATCGCCCGTCGGTACGGAGGACGCGTACCGCACGACGCTGCTCGGCTCGTCCCGCGTCGCCACCTTCCGCACCTTCGGCAACTGCATCACCGCCGTGAAGGCCTATCTGGACCACCACCGGTTCGCAGCCTCCTACCGCTCCCCCTTCGACGAGGCTCCGCGCACGCCGTCGCCCTCGTTCCGCAAGGCGCAGGCACTGATGCGCCCGGGCCACCAGCTGAGCGAGCACGCCGCGAAGCAACTGCTCCGCGCGTACGGAATCCGCGTTCCGCGCGAGCAGCTGGTGACCAGCGCCGCTGCGTCCGTCCGGGCCGCGGGGCTGGTCGGCTACCCGGTCGTCATGAAGGCGTCGGGCGCCCGGCTCGCCCACAAGACCGAACTGGGTCTGGTCAAGGTCGGGCTCACCTCCGCCAGCCAGGTGCGCGACGCCTACCGCGAACTGACCGACATCGCACGGTACGAGGGCGTCGAGCTGGACGGCATTCTGGTCTGCCAGATGGTCGAGCGGGGCGTCGAGATGATGGTCGGTGTCACGCAGGACGCGCTGTTCGGGCCGACGGTGACGGTCGGGCTCGGCGGCGTACTGGTCGAGGTGCTGCACGACGCGGCGGTACGGGTGCCGCCGTTCGGCGAGGACCAGGCGCGGTCGATGCTGGCCGAACTGCGCGGCCGGGCCCTGCTGGAGGGCGTACGCGGCGGTCCGCCGGTGGATGTGGACGCGCTCGTCGAGGTCGTGCTGCGGGTGCAGCGGATGGCTCTGGAACTGGGCGACGACCTCGCCGAACTGGACATCAACCCGCTGATGGTGCTGGGGCGGGGGCAGGGCGCGGTGGCGCTGGACGCGCTCGCCGTCTGCCGCTGACCGGTCACCCCGCCGACCGCCCCGACGGCCGCGCCACCGGCCGACCCACCCACCCAGGAGCTGCCTCATGCCGTCCTCCCCCGAAGACACCACCGAGTCCACCGAGTCCACCGACCCGCTTGACTCATTGGTACTCCACGCCACTGACAACGGCGTCTCCTGGATCACGCTCAACCGCCCCGAAGCGATGAACGCCGTCACCTGGGACCAGCGGGAACGCGTCATCGCCCTGCTCGCCGAGGCCTCCGCCGACCCGGCTGTCCGGGCCGTCGTCCTCACCGCCACCGGCCGCGGCTTCTGCGCCGGCGCCGATCTGCGCGGCGCCCCGGCGACGGGCGACCGGGTGCCGGGTGATGTCGCCCGTACCATCCGGCTCGGCGCTCAGCGCCTGATCGCCGCGGTCCTGGACTGCGAGAAGCCGGTGATCGCGGCCGTCAACGGCACTGCGGCCGGCATCGGCGCGCACCTCGCGTTCGCCTGCGATCTGGTGCTGGCCGCCGACTCGGCGAAGTTCATCGAGGTGTTCGTACGCCGCGGCCTCGTACCGGACGGCGGCGGCGCGTATCTGCTGCCGCGCCTGATCGGCCCGCAGCGCGCCAAGGAGCTGATGTTCTTCGGCGACTCGCTCCCGGCGAGGGAGGCGGAGCGTCTGGGTCTGGTCAACCGGGTGGTCCCGGACGAGGAACTCACGGCGACGGCCCGCGCGTGGGCCCAGCGCCTGGCCGACGGCCCGACCCGCGCGATCGCCCTCACCAAGCAGCTGGTGAACGCCTCCCTGGACTCCGGCCGGGCGACGGCGTTCGCGGCCGAAGCGATGGCCCAGGAGGTCAACATGACGACGCAGGACGCCAACGAGGGCGTGGCGAGCTTCGTCGAACGGCGTACACCGAAGTACCGGGGACTGTGAGCGGCAGTACCGGGGACTGTGAGCGGCCCCGGAAGCCCTCCGGCGTCCCTCCGGCCTTGAACACACCTTCAGAATGATCAAGCGGACACTGGGCTGGACCCGCCCGAAACTCCGCACCCCACAGACAGCCGACCGCTGGACCTGGCTGATCAACGCCGCCCACACCCGACTCCGCCTCGCCCGGCCCCTCGCCGCCGATCTGCGCCGCCCCTGGGAGAAGCCCGAACTCATGGACAGAGGCTGCCTGGTGGTCTCGCGGCGTGGCCCCGCTTGACCTTGACACGGTGACAAGGTCTTCACTGTGTCAAGGAGGTGGTCCGATGACCATGCCGAAACAGGACACGGATGCGATTCGAGCTCTCCAGGGGCTGGAGGACAGCCGCTCGTCAGCGCGGCTGCGGGCGGCGCTGGCGGTCGGTACGACCCCTGACCCGCGGTTCATCGACAAGCTCATCGAACGATGCGCGATCGAACCCGAGTTCTACGTGCGCGAAATGCTTACGTGGGCACTCACCCGCCACTCAGCATCAATGACGGTCCCAGAGCTTCTCATTGAAGTCCGCTCGGAGCGTGCGCAGGCACGAAGCCAGGCGTTGCACACGCTGTCCAAGATCGGGGATCGGCAAGCGTGGCCGGCGATCACACGGGCGCTTCTGTCCGACGCCGACGACGAGGTGGCGCGGAGCGCTTGGCGGACAGCGGTCGTGCTCGTACCCGAAGGTGAAGAGCCCGAGTTGGCCGCAGTGTTGTCGACACAGCTCGGACGCGGCGAACGTGAGACGCAACTGAGCCTCAGCCGGGCGCTGATCGCGCTCGGTGAGGTGATTCTGCCGACTCTGCGCGCTGCGATGACGGATCGCTACCCTCACGTGCGGGCGCACGCGATCGCCACGGAGCGGCTGTTGCGCGACCCGGATGCCGGATTCGAGTTCGCGATCGAGGAGGCGAAGCGCGTCGTAGCCCTCGGCAGGACCAGCCAGGAGGGGTGATAGGCAGTGTTGATCGGTGATGTGGCACGACGGTCCGGGGTCAGCACCCGCATGCTCAGGCATTACGACTCACTCGGCCTGGTACGGCCAACGGGTCGTACCGACGCCGGCTATCGCCAGTACTCCAGCGAGGACATCCGACGGATCTTCCATATCGAGAGCCTGCGGTCATTGGGGCTGTCGCTGCGTGAAGTCGGGCGCGCGCTCGATGATCAGGGCTTCACGCCCTCGGAGCTCGTCGACGACCTCATCCGCCAGACGCGAGAACGCATCGCAGCGGAGACGGAGCTGCTCACGCGACTCCGTCGGATCGGCACCGCGGAACCCGCCGGCTGGGAGGATGTCCTCCAGATCGTCGCACTCCTCCAGGCGTTGGGGTCAAAGAGCGCTGGGACGCGCCAGCGCGCGGCCTTGTCCTCGATCGAAGAGGTTCCGGTGCCGGTGGAAGCACTGGTCGAGGCAGCGCTGAGCGAGACGGACCCGAACGTCGCCGGAGCCCTTCGATGGGCTCTGGCGCAATCGGGCGACGGCGGATCGGCGCTGCTGGCGGAGGGCCTCGGCTCACCAGTGGCCGAGGTGCGGAAACGTGCCGTCCAGTCCATCGCCGAGATTCCGAACGGTGAGGCGACCGCACTGCTGCAGGACGCCCTCACGAACCCCGACATCGTGGTCCGCAGGTATGCAGCTCTGGCGCTCGGGGCACGTGGAGTGGCCGACGCGGTCCCGACGCTCATCGATATGGTCGTCGAGGGGACGAATGACGTCGGTGCAGCCGATGCGCTGAGCGCGCTGGCGAGTCGTCCCGCGCTGGCGGATCGGATCGCCACCGGGCTCGTTGATTGCCTCGCCCACGGCACCGTTGAATCGTCTGCACGTCGACGGCTGGCACAGGCGCTCGCGGATATCCCTGGAATCACAGCGTCACGTGCCCTCGCAGATCTGTCCCATGACGAAGACCGTGCCGTCGCGCTTACTGCGGAATACATTCTCGGGATACGCAACCCGCGATAGCGGATCTTTCCCGGGGTGCAGTCCGCTTCCCGGAGGGCGTCGTTCCTGGAGGGTGTCGAACCGGCTCGCCAGCTCCTGGCGGGCGGTCGACGTACGGGAGTACCCGATGCGGATCGGCTTCGCACTGCGCTGCGTGGGCACTGCGATGGGCGCCGGGCCCTGCTTCCACGGCCTTGTACTGGTACAGCCATTAACGCTCAGTACTTGATCTCGAACGGCGAAGGGGCGCCCGGTCGGCCCCGCGCGACACCGCTCGACACCACCCCGCGACAACTTGGCGCCGCAATCCCACCACCTCTCACACACCCCTGACCTGCAGCGACGCAACCATCCGTCACCCCGACCCCCGACCCCGCGCCACGCATCGCACCTTCGGGCTTGCCAATGGCGCCACAGTGGTGCCACTATTGCGTCATGGACCTCACACCGTACGTCGAAACACTCCGCAGGGAACTGGCGGTGGCCGCCGAAGCCGGGGGTGACGAAGCCCGCGAGCTTGCCGAGCGGCTGACCGCGCCGCTGGAGTCGGCCACCCGCCTGACCCTGCTCAATGTGCTGTCCGCCGCCATGGACGAGATCACCCGTGAACTCGCCCCCGGCTCGGTCGACGTACGACTGCGTGGCCTCGACCCCGACTTCGTGGTGGTGCTGCCGCAGCACGAGGACCGGACCGAACCGCTCGACGCACCGGCGCCCGCACCGGCCCCGGTCCCCGCCGACACGGACGAGGGCGGCACCGCCCGCGTCAATCTGCGCCTGCCCGCCCACCTCAAGACCCGCGCCGAGGAGGCCGCGAGCCGCGAGGGCCTGTCGGTCAACGCATGGCTCGTACGCGTCGTGTCGGCCGCGGTCGACACGGGCGGCGCCGCCACCCCCCGTACCCCCGGGAAGACCAGGATCATCGGCCAGAGCTTCACGGGCTGGGTGCATTAACCAGCCCCTCGGAACGACTTGACCCACACCACGTCCCACCAGCGGGGACGCCACGAACACCCAAGAGGACCCAAGAGGACGGGACAGCCATGCCTTCTTTCGACACGCCCCAGCCGATCTCGGTCAACGCCCACGTGGACGCGGGATCCATCCAGTTCGCCGCGGCCGACCGCGCCGACACCGTCGTGGACGTAGCTCCCCGCGACCCGAAGAAGGACCAGGACGTGCGGGCCGCCGAGCAGACCGACGTCACATACGCGAGCGGCGTCCTGACCGTCAGGACGCCCAAGCAGCGCTATCCCCTCGGGCGCACCGGCACCGTCGACGTGACGGTCGAACTGCCCACGGGCTCGCGCATCGACATGACCGGCGCCTGGGCCCAGGTACTCGGCGAGGGCCGGCTCGGCGAGGTCCGGGTGAAGACCTCGTCAGGTGACGTCCGCCTCGACACGACCGGGCCGCTCCAGCTGACCGCCTCCCACGGCTCGATCACCGTCGACCGGGTCGAGGGCATGGCCGAGATCACCACCAGCTCCGGCAGCCTGCGCGTCGGCACCGTCGACGGCCCCGCCGTCCTGAAGAACTCGCACGGCACCACGACCGTCGGCACCGCGACCGGCGAGCTGCGGGTGAACGGCGCCAACGGCGACATCAACATCGAGCGCGCCGAGGGCTCGGTCGCCGCCACCACCGCTCACGGCACCCTGCGCGTCGCCGAAGTCGCCCGCGGAACCGTCCGGTTGGAGACCTCCTACGGCGCCATCGAGGTCGGCATCCGCGAGGGCACGGCCGCCTGGCTCGACGTCAGCTCCGGCCGCGGGCAGGTGCGCAACACGCTCGACGCCTCCGAGACCCCGGAGAAGACCGAGGACACCGTCGAGGTCCGCGCCCGGACCCGCTGGGGCAACATCGACGTCCGCCGCGCCCGCGCCTGAGAGTCCACCCTTCACTCCGTTCCAGCCTTCTATCGGGAGAGCCCCATGCCTTCATCTGTCATGCCCACGTCCAGGCAGGGCGGTGGCCACCCGTCGCCTGCCGCCGTCTCCGTCGTCGGTCTGCGCAAGTCGTACGGCGACAAGACCGTGCTCGACGGCATCGATCTGCGCATCCCGGCCGGGTCCGTGTTCGCACTGCTCGGGCCCAACGGCGCCGGCAAGACCACCGCCGTCAAAATCCTCTCCACCCTCATCACCGCCGACGCCGGCGATCTGCACGTCGGCGGCCACGACCTGGCCGCCGACCCGCAGGCCGTGCGGGCCGCGATCGGCGTCACCGGGCAGTTCTCCGCCGTCGACGGGCTGATCACCGGCGAGGAGAACATGCTTCTCATGGCGGACCTGCACCACCTCTCCAAGCGCGAGGGACGGCGGGTCACCGCCGAACTCCTGGAGCGCTTCGATCTGGTGGAGGCCGCGAAGAAGCCCGCCTCCACCTACTCCGGCGGCATGAAGCGCCGCCTCGACATCGCCATGACCCTGGTCGGCAACCCGCGGATCATCTTCCTCGACGAGCCGACCACCGGCCTCGACCCGCGCAGCCGCCACAACATGTGGGGGATCATCCGCGAGCTGGTCTCCGGCGGCGTCACGGTCTTCCTCACCACCCAGTACCTGGATGAGGCCGACGAGCTCGCCGACCGCATCGCGGTGCTGAACGACGGCAAGATCGCCGCCGAGGGGAGCGCCGAGGAGCTGAAGCGGCTCATCCCCGGCGGGCACGTCCGGCTCCGCTTCTCCGACCCGGCCGCATACCAGTCCGCCGCCTCCGCACTGCGCGAGGCCTCCCGGGACGACGAGGCACTGTCACTGCAGATCCCCAGCGGCGGCAGCCAGCGCGAGCTGCGCTCCATCCTCGACTGGCTGGACTCGGCCGGCATCGAGGCGGACGAGCTGACCGTGCACACCCCCGACCTCGACGACGTGTTCTTCGCCCTGACCGGCTCCACCAACGTGCCCAACCAGCCCAAGGAGACTGCCCGATGAGCGCCCTCGCCCTCGCCGTACGCGACTCGAACACGATGCTGCGCCGCAACCTCCTGCACGCGCGCCGCTACCCGTCCATGACCCTGAACCTGCTGCTCACGCCGATCATGATGCTGCTGCTCTTCGTCTACATCTTCGGAGACGTGATGAGCGCGGGCATCGGCGGCGGCGGCGCCGACCGCTCCGAGTACATCGCCTACATCGTCCCGGGCCTCCTGCTGATGACCATCGGCAGCACCACGATCGGCACCGCGGTGTCCGTCTCCAACGACATGACCGAGGGCATCATCGCCCGCTTCCGCACGATGGCGATCCACCGCGGCTCCGTGATCATCGGACACGTCATCGGCAGCGTGCTGCAGTCAATCATCAGCGTGGTCCTCGTCGGCGCCGTCGGCGTGGCCATCGGCTTCCGGTCCACGGATGCCGGCATCCTGGAGTGGCTCGCGGCGTTCGGACTGCTCGTGCTCTTCGCCATGGCGCTCACCTGGGTCGCGGTCGGCATGGGCCTGATCAGCCCGAACGCCGAGGCCGCCAGCAACAACGCGATGCCGATGATCCTGCTGCCGCTCCTCTCCAGCGCCTTCGTCCCGGTCGACGCGATGCCGGGCTGGTTCCAGCCGATCGCCGAGTACCAGCCGTTCACGCCCGCCATCGAGACCCTGCGCGGCCTGCTGCTCGGCACCGAGATCGGCAACAACGGATGGCTCGCCGTCGCCTGGTGCCTGGGCCTCGCGGTACTCGGATACTTCTGGTCGACCTCGAAGTTCAACCGCGACCCGAAGTAACCGCCATGAGCGAGCGGGCCACCTCCCGCAGCCCGTCCCGCCCCAGGGCGGCGTACCCCGACACCGCGTCGGCGTACGCCGCCCTGCCGGCGTCCTCGGCCGCCCGCCGGGCTCCGAGTCGCTTATGGGCAAGACACTTGGCCTGAACTTTCTCCCGGTCCGCGTCGTCCAGGAAGAAGTACCGCTCCAGCTCCGCACGGGTCCTCTCTTCGCACGCGGAACCCTTGCCCCCACCCTTCCTATCTGACGCCCCGTCAGCTTCAATGGAAAGCGTGATGGGACACGCAGGCATGGCCGCCACCGCCGTCCGGTACCTCAGGTCCGTCGGCGCCGCCACCGCAGCGCCGGAGCCGGTCGATCCACTGCCGCGCCCGGATCTACGGGCCGTCGCCGACGACGAGCGGCCGCCGGTCGACCCGACCGAATTCCGCCGCGTACTGGGGCACTTCGCGAGCGGAGTGACCATCGTCACCGCGCACGACCCGGACGACACGGAGGGGCCGGCGGGCTTCGCCTGCCAGTCGTTCGCGTCGCTCTCCCTCGACCCGCCGCTGGTCACCTTCATGGTCGCCCGTACGTCGACGACCTGGCCGCGCATCGCCCGCGCCGGGGCCTTCTGCGTCAACATCCTGGGCGCGGACCAGGGCGCACTGTGCCGGAGCTTCGCGGTGAGCGGGGCCGACAAGTTCGCGGGGGTGGCGTACGAGGCGGCTCCCGCGACCGGGTCGCCGCTGCTGGACTCCGTACCAGCCTGGATCGACTGCCGCATCCAGGCCGTCCACACCGGGGGCGACCATCTGATCGTGGTGGGCAGGGTGGAGGCGCTGGGGGCGGCGGACGGGGACGGCCCGCTGCTGTTCCACCGGGGGGTGTTCGGGCGGTTCGGGCCGCTCGGCGGGTGAACGTTCACCGCGGCCGCTGGTGCAGCGTCGCGGTCAGCGACATCGCGAACTTCCCTGTCTTCCTGACGGTCGCCGAGAACCTCTCCGCCTGACCGGCCGGAACCGTCAGCCGAGTCCCGCCGCGGCACCCGACGGCTCCCGGACCCGCCGGATCACCAGCGCCATCAGGGCCGCCATCGCACACAGCGCCCCCGACGCGTACCAGACCATGTCGTACGAGCCGAACACATCGCGCGCCACACCGCCCAGGAACGCCACCAGCGCCGCACCCACCTGGTGGGAGGCGAGGACCCAGCCGAAGACAATGGCGCTGTCCTCGCCGTACTGCTCGCGGCACAGGGCCAGCGTCGGCGGGACGGTGGCGACCCAGTCCAGACCGTAGAAGACGATGAAGAACACCATCGGCGGATGCACCGTCGGCGCCATCAGCATCGGCAGGAAGAGCAGTGAGACGCCGCGCAACGCGTAGTAGACGGCGAGGAGCCGGCGGGCGTCGAAGCGGTCGGTGAGCCAGCCGGAGAAGACCGTGCCGATGATGTCGAAGACCCCGATGACGGCGAGCAGCGAGGCCGCGGCGGTGATGGGCATGCCGTGGTCGTGGGCCGACGGCACGAAGTGCGTACGGATCAGGCCGTTGGTCGAGGCCCCGCAGATCGCGAACGTACCGGCCAGCAGCCAGAACGGCCCGGTGCGGGCGGCGTCGAACAGGACGCGTACGGTGCGCCTCGCCGCCCCGCGTGCGGGTGCGGGCTTCTCCACGTAGGTGCCGCCGTACGGGGCGAGGCCCACATCCGCCGGGTGGTCGCGCATCAGGAGCCAGACGAAGGGGACGACGACCAGGGCGGCGAGGGCCACGGTCACCGAGGCCGGGCGCCAGCCGTGCTCCTCGACGATCCAGGCGCACAGCGGCAGGAAGACCAGCTGTCCGGAGGCGCCCGCCGCGGTGAGGATGCCGGTGACCAGGCCGCGTCGGGCCACGAACCAGCGGTTGGTGACCGTTGCCGAGAAGGCCAGCGCCATCGAGCCGGTGCCGAGGCCGACGAGCAGCCCCCAATAGATCATCAGCTGCCAGGAGGCCGTCATCCAGACGCTGGCCAGGGCCCCGGCCGCCACCGTGGAAAGGGCCACGACGACGACCCGGCGGATGCCGAATCGGTCCATCAGCGCGGCGGCGAACGGTGCGGTGAGCCCGTACAGCGCCATGTCGATGGAGACGGCGAGTCCGATCTCGCCGCGCGACCAGCCGAATTCCGTGTGGAGCGGATCGATGAGGAGGCCGGGCAGGGAGTTGAAGGCGGCGCCGCCGATGATCGTCACGAAGGTGACGACGGCGACGATCCAGGCGCGGTGAATGCGCCGGCGGGAGCGCCCGTCGGGGGCTGCGGGGGTGGCCTGCCGGTCGTCGTCCCGGGCGGCGCTTTCGGTTGTCTGGGTCACGTCACTCAGCATCTGGTCAGGGCGTGCACTCCCACGAGTGGCCGGAGGGACACGCTTCGCAGGAATCGGGCCACGGCGACCGAGGCCTTCCGGCCCGGAGGGGCTCGTATGCGCGTACGATCACCTGTCGGTCGGCGGGCGGTGCGTCCGCCCCTTGGACTTCGTCGCGGGAACCGGGGGATCGCATGCAGTGGGCAGCACGCCAGCAGTTCCACCACCGCTCCGTACTGATGCAGACCTGGGGCGCCGTGCTGCTGCTCGTCGCCTGCGCCCTGTGGATCTGGCTGGGCTTCCTGCTGGTGGACCAGCAGGACGTGTACTGCTACCGGGTCTCCATGCAGTGCAAGGTGGTCACCGAGTGGCCGAAGCAGCTGGCCGTTCTGGGGATCTCCGCCCCCTTGGCCGTCCTCGGTGCGGCGCTGCTCGTCGGCGGCAGTGTGCGCAGGCAGACCAGTGCCCATGTCTTCCAGGTCATCGAGATGCAGAAGTCCGAGGAGCGCGACCGGGCGAAGCAGTAGCCGGAGCCACCGCCGCCGCCCCTGCGAATGCGGCCCAGGCTGCTGACGCCCCCACCGCGTACCAGAACAGATCGGGTGCGTTGAAGGTCGAGCCGAGGACCAGCCGCGCCACCGCGCTGCGCCGGGAGAGCTCCGCGGGCACCCCGGTCAGTTGCAGCAGCTCGACCGCCCAGCTGAACGCCAGCGCTGTCCCGGCCTTGGTGACCGGCCGCGCGCGGGGTGCGATCACGGCGACCAGGGCGCAGATCAGTACGGTGTAGAGCGCGTCCCCGGCGTACTTGGCGACGTCTCCGGTCGCGAACGCCCTTACCCCGAGCCCGGCGATGGCGGTCAGCACCGCTGCCCCGGCCGTGACGGCCCGTGCCGTCAGTGCGTCCGCGCTCACCCGGTCTCCTCTCACCCGATCCGCTCCAGCCGCCGGATCGGCCGGGCCGCCAGCAGTACCGCCACCACCATCAGGTTGATCACCGCTCCGGCCAGCAGCACCTCCGGTGCGCCCAGCCGGTCCGCGACCGGTCCCGCCAGTGCCCGGCCTGCCGCCAGCATCAGCAGGGAGCCCGCCACGTCGTACGCGTGCAGGCGGTTCAGCGCCTGAGGCGGGACATGGGTCTGGACCGTCGTCGACCACATCACCAGCCAGAACGCGAACACCCCGCCCGCCACGAACTGCCCGGCCCCCAGTGCGGACACCGGCAGCCCGAGCCCCAGCACCACCAGGTTCACGCACACCCCGGTCAGCGCGATCGCGCCCGCCGCGAGCGGGCGGCGCGGTCTCAGGCGCAGGGCGAGCAGCCCGCCGACGACGCTGCCCGCGCCGTTCACCGCCATCATCACGCCGTACGTCCCCGAGCCGTGCGCCTCGGTGACCTCGACCGCGGTCAGCGGGAGCATCGGGCCGATCACAGTGAATCCGTACACGGTCCAGATCGCGATCACCCCCCACAGCCAGCTACGGTCCTTGAACTCCCGCCATCCGTCGACCAGTTCGGCGACGAACGTGCCACGCTGTGTCGCGTCGGACGGCATCGGGGCGAGCCGCAGCAGGAAGAGGCAGACGCCGGAGACCGCGAAGGTCGCCGCGTTCGCCGCGTACACCGCTCCGGCGCTCGCGAGTCCGACCAGAAGTCCCGCGAAGGCCGGGCCCGCCATCGTCATCAGCGCCTCGGAGACCCGAAGCACCGCGTTGCCGCGCTGCACGTCCAGCGACACCCGGGGCACGGTCGACGCGACGCCCGGCTGGAAGAGCGCGGCCCCGACGCCGGCCACCGCGCTCAGTGCGTACACCGCCCACAGCGGCGGGTTGCCGGTCGCGAAGGAGACGGCGAGCACCGACGCCCCGACCAGCCGCAGCGCATCGGCGATGATCATCATCCGACGCGGGGTGAATCGATCCGCCAGCACGCCACCGAAGAGCACGAAGAGCGCCAGCGGGCCCATCCAGGCGGCCAGCGCGAAGCCGACGGACGCGTGCGGGCGACCGGCTCCCAGCAGGCCCGCGGTGAGCGCCACCGGGATCATGCCGTCGCCGAAGAGTGCGGCGGTCCGGGCAATGAAGAAGAGCCGGAAGTTACGGTTCCAGAGCTCGCTTCCCGGCCGTTCGCCGTCCCGGCGCGCGTCCAGGGGCGGCAGGGCGGCCGACGAGTCCAAGGGGGACGACTGCGAGGGTGCGTTCGCGGGGGCCGCGTCGGGAATGCACTCGTGCTCTGCTGACTTTTCCTTCACGTCGGTGACATGTATCAGTTTATGGTCTATACCACTAGGGGTAAGGGAGGCCTGCCGTGAAGCACAGAGTCGTCGTCCTCGCCCTCGACGGGCTGCTCCCGTTCGAACTGGGCATCCCTCAAAGGATCTTCGGCCTGGCGCTCAGTTCCGAGCCGCATGACAGGGGCCGGAAACTGTACGAAGTCGTTACCTGTTCCGTCCGCCCACCGGGGCCGGTCTCCACCGACGCGGACTTCACGATAACGGTCGAGCGCGGCCCCGAAGCACTGGCCACCGCCGACACGGTCGTCATCCCCGCCTCGTACGAACTCGGCCCCGTCTACGAAGAGGGCAGGCTGTCGGGCGAGCTCGCCGCGGCGTTCGCGTACATCAGGCCGGGCACCCGGCTCGTCTCGATCTGCACCGGAAGTTACGTCCTCGCCGCCGCCGGATATCTCGACGGGCGCCCCGCCACCACCCACTGGTCGTCCGCCGACCACTTCCAGCAGCTCTTCCCCGAGGTCCGGGTCGACCCCGACGTCCTGTTCATCGACGACGGGGACGTCCTGACCTCCGCCGGGGTCGCCGCCGGAATCGACCTCTGCCTGCACATCGTGCGCCGCGACCACGGCACCGCCGTCGCCAATGACGTGGCCCGCCGCACGGTGGTGCCCCCGCACCGGGACGGCGGGCAGGCGCAGTACATCCAACGCCCCGTGCCCGAGACGCAGTTCACGACCACCACCTCCGCGCGCACCTGGGCGCTCGGCCGGCTGGAGCGCCCGATCCTGCTGCGCGACATGGCCCAGCAGGAGTCGATGAGCGTACGGACGTTCACCCGCCGGTTCCGGGAGGAGGTCGGGGTCAGCCCCGTCCAGTGGCTGACCCGGCAGCGGGTCGAACGGGCCCGGCAACTGCTGGAATCGACGGACCTGTCGATCGACCAGGTGGCGAGGGACGCGGGCTTCGGGACGCCCACATCGCTGCGGCAGCATCTGCAGGCGGCGCTGGGGGTGTCCCCTACGGTGTACCGACGCACATTTCGCGCGGGGAGGGTCTGACCGGGCGCTCCAGCCGTTGCCCCTCCGCATCGCTCGGATCACCCCGCCCCGACGCCCCGGACGACCGCATGAAGTACGTCACAGCGCCGGCCGTGGACCGCGTCCGCCGTCGGGGCCCCGGCGCCGGCAACGCCCCACCCCCGCCGACCGATCCGAGGGTTCCTCCCCCGGAGGCCGGGGGCCGCTTCTCACCGAAGCGACTTAGGTCACCCTTCCCTGTCGCTGCTTCCGCCTGATAGGCATGTGGAATTCCACCGGCACTTCGGAAGTTTCGCCATGAAAAAGGAAAATCCAGACAGTCTCATACCCTTCACGATCGATCTGACGTTCGAGGAAGTTCGGCGCCGGGCCGAGGTCGTGGCCGCACTCGGGCCCGACTGGGACCCTGTCGCCGTCCTCCAGGGCGAGGACGAGGCGTATGCGCTTCTCTACTCGGGCCTGGACGCCGAACAGCAGCGCACCTACGACCTGCTGGTGGCGACCGGCGTCCTGCCGGGAAGGGGGCCGGGTCGTGCGACTGCCCATTGATCCGCAGGCAGACGTGGCCCGCCGCGCCTGGCTGCCCTGCCCCATCTGCGACGACGCCCGTCATTGCGAGAACTGCGCCGCCCTCCGCACCTGCGGTGAGCACTGGCGCTATCTGATATCCAACAACGGACCGGTCGTTCACCTCCAGTGCCCGCAGTGCACCCACATGTGGTCCGTGAACACGCGGCCCGGTGTCACCCGGCGCGACAGCAGCGCCTTCGGCGACTGACCGACGGCAACGCGGCCGGGCGCGGTGCCGGGGCACGCAGCCCCGGCGCGATCCGGGCAGGAGTGCCTGACCGGTCGGTCCAAGGACCCGGGATTCGCCGGTCCGGGAAGACGCCGGCCCCACAAGACCTTCGCAGGGCCTAGAACACCAGCACCCCGCGCGCCACCCGGCCGTGGTGCGCGTCGTCCGCCGCCTTGGCGAAGTCCTCCACCGCATAGGTCTCGGTGACGAGTTCGTCCAGGAGCAGCCTGCCCTCCCGGTACAGGTCCGCGTAGAGCGCGATGTCCCGCTGCGGGCGCGAGGAGCCGTACCGGCAGCCCAGGATCGACTTGTCCAGGAACATCGACGAGACGAGGAACGACGCTTCCGCCGTCGCCGCGGGGACGCCCAGCAGGACCGCCTGGCCGTGCCGGTCCAGCAGGTCGATCGCGGTACGGATCAGTTCTGTCCGGCCCACGCACTCGAAGGCGTGGTCCGCACCGCTGGGCAGGATCTCCCGTACGCCGTCCGCGGACGTCAGGAAGTGCGTCGCGCCGAACTGCCGCGCCGCCGCCTCCTTCGCCGGGTTGGCGTCGACGGCGACGATCGTCAGAGCGCCCGCGATCCGGGCGCCCTGGATCACATTGAGTCCGATACCGCCCGTGCCGATCACCACGACCGTGTCGCCCCGGTCGACCTTCGCCCGGTTGAGTACGGCTCCGACTCCCGTCAGCACCCCGCAGCCGATCAGGGCCGCCGAGGTGAGCGGCAGATCGGTGGGGATCTTCACCGCCTGCACGGCCTTGACCAGGGTCCGTTCGGCGAAGGCCGAGTTGGACGCGAACTGGTACAGCGGCTTCCCGCGCCGCGAGAACGGCGCTCCCGGCATGCCGATCGCCTTGCGGCACATCGTCGGCCGGCCCCGGTCGCACTGGGCGCACGCCCCGCAGCTGGCCAGCGTGGACAGCGACACATGGTCGCCGGGCGCCACATGGCCGACGCCCGCACCGACTGCCTCCACCACGCCCGCACCCTCGTGCCCGAGCACCACCGGCGCCGGGAACGGAATCGTCCCGTCGATCACCGACAGATCGCTGTGGCACAGCCCGGCCGCGGCCACCGCCACCAGTACCTCACCGGGGCCCGGATCGCGTATCTCCAGATCGTCGACGACCTCGGTCCGCTTGCCGTCGAAGACGACGCCTCTCATCTCGGCTCCCTCGGTAGGCCGAGCACCCGCTCGGCGATGATGTTCCGCTGGATCTCGTCCGAGCCGCCGTAGATGGTGTCGGACCGGGTGAACAGGAACAGGCGCTGTGCCTCGTCGAGTTCGTACGGTGTCTGCGCCGACCAGTCGTCCGGGCCGACGGCACCCGCCGCGCCCCTGATCTCCACGGCCAGCTCGCCGAGGCGCTTGTGCCAGCCGCCCCAGAGCAGTTTCGCCACGCTGGGTGCGCCGGGGTCGCCCGTGGAGCCCAGGGTGCGCAGGGCGTTCCAGCGCATGGTCTGCAGCTCCGCCCACTGCCTCACGAGGCGCTCGCGCAGTACCGCGTCGGTGACGGCGCCGCCGTCGACGGCGGCGCGGACCACCCGGTCGAGTTCGGCGGCGAACCCGATCTGCTGGACGAGTGTGGAGACGCCGCGCTCCAGGGCCAGCAGCCCCATGGCGACCGCCCAGCCGTTGCCCTCGCCGCCGACGCACTCCTCGGCGCGCGCCCCTTCGAAGAAGACCTCGTTGAACTCGCTGGCACCTGACATCTGACGGATCGGCCGCACCTCGATGCTGCCCGGCTGGTCCATCGGCACCAGCAGGAACGACAGGCCGTGATGGCGGCTGGAGCCGGGCTCCGTACGGGCCAGGACGAAGCACCAGTCGGCGTCCCTCGCGAGCGACGTCCAGATCTTCTGCCCGGTGACGCGGTGGCCGCCGCGGCCCCTGTCGGGTACGGCGGCCGTCCGCACCCCGGCGAGGTCCGATCCGGCGCCCGGCTCGCTGTATCCCTGGCACCACAGCTCGTCGCCGCGTGCCACGGCGGGCAGGAAGCGCTGTTTCTGCGCCTGCGTGCCGTAGGCGATCAGGGTCGGGGCGAGGAGGTTCTCGCCGATGTGGCCGACCCGGGCGGGGGCGTTGACGCGGGCGTACTCCTCGGCCCAGACGACCTGCTGGGTGAGGCTTGCGTGCCGGTTGCCGTGGCCGGCGCCGTGGTTGTCCCAGCCGAGGCCGATCCAGCCGGCCCGGCCCAGCTCCTGCTCCCAGGCACGGCCGCCCGCGGTGGCGCAGGGCTGCGTGAGGTGGGACTCCAGCCAGGACCGGGCCTCCTGGCGGAAGGCGTCGTCCGCCGCGTCGAATGCGAAGTCCACGTCCACTCCTTGGGGTCGGGCGGAAGGTCCAGCCCCTCCGGCGATCGAGGAGCGGGGGCCGGGGCGGAGCCACGGTGGGAGGTCACGCGTTCGGCCGCGCCCTCGCCGCCGCCGCGGCCGCCATCTCCTCCAGCTGCGCCAGCATCGGCATCGGGTCCGTGCCCACCGTCCCCGGCAGGAAGTCCGCGATCCGTTCCGGGGTCCAGGTCCCCTCCGCGTACCCCGCCCGCAGCTCCCTCGGCTGGGCCCAGACCGCGATCTTCGGTCCTGCGATCGTGTACACCTGGCCGGTGATCTTCTCCTTGCGGGCCCGTTCGCTGAGCAGGTAGACGACGAGCGCCGCCACATCCTCCGGCTCACCGATCTCCTTGAGTTCCATGGGCACATTGGCGGACATCCGGGTGCGGGCGACCGGGGCGACGGCGTTCGCCGTGACGCCGTACTTGTGCAGGCCGAGCGCCGCGCTGCGTACCAGCGAGATGATTCCGCCCTTGGCGGCGCTGTAGTTGGCCTGGGCGACGCTGCCCTGATGGTTGCCGCTGGTGAAGCCGATCAGCGTGCCGCCGTCCTCCTGCTTCCGCATCACCGCCGACGCGGCCCTGAAGACGGTGAAGGTGCCCTTGAGGTGGGTGGCGACCACCGGGTCCCACTCCTCCTCGGACATGTTGAACAGCATCCGTTCCCGCAGGATCCCGGCCACGCACACGACCCCGTCGATCCGCCCGTACCGCGCGAGCGCCGTGTCCACGATCCGCTGCCCGCCGGCCATCGTGGAGATGTCGTCGGCGACCGCGACCGCCTCGCCGCCCGCCGCCTCGATCTCCTTGACGACGGACTCCGCTATCTCGCTGCTCGGCTCGCCGCCCTCGACGGAGACGCCGTAGTCGTTGACGACAACTCGCGCCCCCTCGGCCGCCGCCGCGAGTGCGACCGCCCTCCCGATGCCGCGCCCGGCACCCGTCACGGCGACCACTTTGCCTGCCAAGAAGTTCCCCATGCCCGGACCCTTCCACGGTTTCTGACGGACCGTTAGATTTTATGGGCCATCAGGTCCACGAGCGCAAGCCCCGGGAGGCCCCGTGTCACTGCCGGCCGAGTTCCACGACATCGCCAAGCGGGTCAACAACTGGGGCCGCTGGGGCGCCGACGACGAGATCGGCACGCTCAACCTGATCACCGACGCGGTCGTACGGGAGGCGGTCGCCGCCGTCCGCACCGGGCTGCGCATCCCGCTCGCGCTCCCCCTCCAGCAGGACGGCGTCCAGAGCGGACTGATCCCGGGGCGGATCAATCCGCTGCACACCATGGTCCAGATAAACCAGGAGCTCTTCGGCCCCGGCACCGTCGCCACCAGCGACGACACAGCCGTCCTGAGCCTGCAGACGGCCACCCACTGGGACGCCCTCACCCACGCCTCGCACTCGGGAAAGATCTACAACGGCCGCCCGGCCGCCACGATCACCGCGCACGGCGGCGCGCAGTTCAGCGGGATCGACAAGGCACCGCACATCGTCTCGCGCGGGGTGCTGCTCGATGTGGCACGCGCACACGGCACGGACAGGCTGCCCGGCGACCATGCCGTCACCCCCGAGGACCTGGACGCGGCCGAGGAGCTGGCGGGGGTCGGGGTCAGGGCCGGTGACATCGTGCTCGTACGGACGGGACAGGTGCAGGTCCATCTGGCGGGCGACAAGCATGCGTACGCCTATCCGTCGCCCGGTCTCTCGATCAGGACGCCCGAGTGGTTCCGTGCGCGCGATGTCGCGGCGGTCGCCAATGACACCCTGACCTTCGAGATCTTCCCGCCCGAGATCGAGGATCTGTGGCTGGGGGTGCATGCACTGGACCTGGTCGAGATGGGCATGCTGCAGGGCCAGAACTGGAACCTGGAAAAGTTGTCCACAGCCTGTGCGGAAGAGAAGCGGTACAGCTTCCTGCTCTCCGCGATGGCGGAACCGTTCGTCGGCGCGACCGGCACCCCGGTCGCCCCGGTCGCCGTCCTCTGAAGGCGCTCAGGCCGGCGCCGTACCGCAACCCGGACCGACCGCTTCAGCCTGTATGCGTGATGCGTAACGACTCGCGACGACTATGCGTGATGCGTAACGACTCGCGACGGCTCGTACGCCTCGCGGTCCGCATCCACCGCGCCCGGTGCGCCATGAACACCTTGCGCGCTCTGCACGCCCGGATGCACCGGCACCACCTGGATCACCGGGGCGCCCCGGTCGACCTCGCACCAGATGCGCTTCCCAGCGCCCTCCGGCTGCCAGCCCCAGCGGTCCGCGAGGCCGTCGACGAGCTCCAGGCCCCGGCCGCCGGTGTCCTCGCCCGCCGCGTGGCGCTGCTGCGGCGGACGACAGCTGGTGTCGGCCACCTCGACCCGTACGGTCCCGGCCGTCCCCGCCGTTTCCGCCGCACCGAACAGCATGCGCAGCACGGCCGGACAGCCGGTGTGGACGACGGCGTTGGTGACCAGCTCCGAGATCAGCAGGATGAGCGTCTCGGCCAGCGGCTCGTCGTCTCTTATCCCGGACCCGACCAGTCTCGATCGCGCCCATCTACGGGCCCTCCCGACCTCCGCGGGATCCGGCCCGACCTCCAGCTGAACCTGAAGCACCTGCACCGCTCACACCATCCGAACCGGCGGACACATCGCCTCGCGCCTCCTCAGGGTCACGGAACGTGATTCCCTTACGAGACAGCATGGTTGACGTACAGTCACCGCAACAAGCGCTTCGGGCATATTCCAGCGCGAAGGAGTACGCGTGGTGCATACTGTGCGACGCGCGCTGCGGGGAGTCGAACAGAGGCGCATCGAGGCTGCGGGAGTCGTCCCCCCGGCAGGCCCGGCGCTTCTGCGTGGAAGGCGAGCAGGGCACCTCGTCCGGACCGGAGTCGCCGCACGGGCAACATCCGGAGCATCCGATTCCAGAACCTCTCGCATCCAACGGAGCGTACCTGAGCCCGGCGCCGACTCCACCCCGTGACGAATCACGCAAAGGACACAAGCCGGCATCGGAACCCGCCGACTCCACTGCGTAACTCCGCAGCGTGAGGCTCAGCGGCCCGCCTGTCACATTCGCGCATCCCGCATCCACCCGCCGTCGCGCGCCCGAAGCCTCCACGGAACCCGTGCGCAATCAGCACAGGTCGGCTGCAAGCGCCTCCTCGGCCGCCGCCGCCGTCAGCCACTGCCCGGACCGCAGCCATGCCCGCTTGAGATGCAGATGGACGTCTGCCTCCCAGGTGAAGCCCATTCCGCCGTGCACCTGAAGGCAGTCGCGCGCATTGCGGACCGCCGCGTCGTCGGCGAGCAGTTTGGCGCCCGCGATCTCGGCCCGGTCCGCGGTCACGGCCGCCGCGTAGACGGCGCTGCGGGCCAGCTCGGCGCGGACCAGCATCCCGGCGCACAGGTGTTTGACCGCCTGGAAGGACCCGATCGGCGAACCGAACTGTTCACGTTCACCGGCGTGTTGGACGGCCATCTCGGTCGTACGGGCGGCGCTGCCGAGCTGTTCGGCGGCGGCGAGCAGAGCGCCCTCGTCGCGCAGCCGCGCCCCGCCGGACAGGAGCTCGCCGGGCCCGACGGGGCCCGTGACCCGCCACAGGGGCGTGAACGGGTCGAGCGACCGTACGGGCCTGGCGGCCTCCCGCACGAGATCCCGCAGCGCCCCGCCGGTCACGACCCGCGCCTGCCCCGGCTCCGGACCCGCCCCCGGCCCGAGTACGAGCAGGCCGTCCGCATCCCCCAGGTGCCCCACCGGCTGCCCCGCGTCCAGCACCGCGACCACCGTCTCGCCCTCCGCCGCCCCCTTCACCGCACCGGCGGCGAGATGGGTGGCGATCAGCGGTCCGGGCAACAGCGACCGCCCCGCCTCCTCGAAGAGGAGGACCGATTCGGGCAGCCCGAGCCCGACACCGCCCTCCGTCTCCGGCAGCCGCAGCGCGAAGAACCCGGCCTCGCCGAGCTCCCGCCACAGGGCCCGGTCGATGCCCGTGCCGCCGTCGAGAGCCGCGCGCATCCGGTCCCTGCCGAAGCGCCCGGCGAGGAGTTCCCGTACCCCCGCCCGCAGGGCCCGCTGGTCGTCCGAGAGCTGGAAGTCCACCGTCCGCTCACCGCCCCTTCGGCAGGCCGAGGATCCGCTCGGCGACGATGTTCCGCTGGATCTGCGAGGTGCCCGCGGCGATGGTGTACGAGAGCGAGGAGAGCCGGTCCATGGCCCACTCCCGGTCCAGATCGGCCGCGTCCGCGCCGAGCACCTCGGCGGCCGCCTCGTACAGCTCCTGACGGGCGTGCGAGTAGCGCAGCTTGAAGACCGAGCCGCCGGTGCCCGGGACGCCCCCACTGCTCTGCGCCTCGCTGACGTTCCACTGGGTGAGCCGCCACAGCGCCCGGAATTCGGCGTTCAGCCTGCCCAGCCTGCGGCGCAGGACCGGGTCGTCCCAGCGGCCGTTCGCCCGTGCCCCGGCGGCCAGAGCGGCCAGGGTGCGGCGGCAGGCGACGACCTCGCCGACGAATGCCGTACCGCGTTCGAAGGAGAGGGTGACCATGGTGACCCGCCAGCCGTCGTTCTCATCGCCGATGCGGTGGGAGACCGGCACCCGCACCTCGTCGAGGAACATCTCGGCGAATTCGGTGGACCCGGCGAGCGTGCGCAGCGGGCGGACGGTGACGCCGGGAGCGTCCATCCTCATCGCCAGCCAGCTGATCCCACGGTGCCTGGGCGCCGCCGGGTCCGTACGCACGAGCAGCTCGCACCAGTCGGCGACCTCCGCGTGCGAGGTCCAGATCTTCTGCCCGCTCACCACGTAGTGGTCGCCGTCGCGCACCGCACGGGTCCGCAGCGAGGCAAGGTCCGAGCCGGCGTCGGGCTCGCTGAACCCCTGGCACCAGATCTCGTCGCCGCGCAGCACCGGCGGCAGCCAGCGCGTCCGCTGTTCGGCCGTGCCCTCGGCCGCGATCGTGGGCCCGGCGTGCAGCAGCCCGACGAAGTTCGCGCCGACGTACGGGGCGCCGGCCTTCTCGGTCTCCTCCAGGAAGATCAGATGCTGGGTCGGGGTGGCGCCCTGCCCGCCCGCGTCGACGGGCCAGTGCAGGCCCGCGTAGCCCGCGTCGTACAGCATCCGCTGCCAGGCGGTGTCGTATGCGCGGCGCCCGGGCCAGTCGTCGGGGCCGGGCTTCGCTGGCAGTGACGGCAGCACGGCGGCCAGCCACTCGCGCAGCCGCGCCCGGAACTCCTCCTCGGCCTCCGTGTACGCGAGATCCACCGCGCGCCTACTTGTCCAGGTCCAGATCGAGCATCCGGATCGCGTTTCCGCGCATCAGTTTGTAGACGGTCTCGTCGTCCAGTCCCTTGACGTGGTCGAGGGCGACCTCCTTGGTGTGCGGGAAGGTCGAGTCGACGTGCGGGTAGTCGGTCTCGAAGGTGGCGTTGTCCCGTCCGACCACATCGAGCGAGGCGACGCCGTGCTTGTCGCGGAAGAAGCAGCAGAACATCTGCCGGTAGTAGTACGTGGACGGCGGCTCGGGGATCAGATCGCGCACCCCGCCCCAGGCGCGGTGCTCCTCCCAGACGTCGTCGGCGCGCTCCAGGGCGTACGGGATCCAGCCCATCTGGCCCTCGCTGTAGGCGAGCTTCAGCCGTGGGAACTTCACCAGCACCCCGCTGAACAGGAAGTCCATCATCGAGGCCATGGCGTTGTTGAAGGAGAGGCTGGCCTGTACGGCGGGCGGGGCATCGGGCGAGGCGGCGGGCATCTGCGAGCTGGACCCGATGTGCATGTTGACGACCGTGCCGGTCTCCTGGCAGACCGCGAAGAACGGGTCCCAGTAGCCGGTGTGGATCGACGGCAGCCCGAGGTAGGTGGGGATCTCGGAGAAGGTCACCGCCCGCACCCCGCGCGCCGCGTTCCGCTTGATCTCCGCCACCGCCAGGCCGATGTCCCAGAGCGGGATGATGCAGAGCGGGATGAGCCGGCCGCCGCTGTCGCCGCACCACTCCTCCACCATCCAGTCGTTGTAGGCGCGGACGCAGGCGAGCGCCACTTCCTTGTCGTGCGCCTCGGCGAAGGTCTGGCCGCAGAAGCGCGGGAAGGTGGGGAAGCAGAGGCTCGCCTCGACATGGTTGAGGTCCATGTCCTTGAGGCGCTCGGCCGGGTCCCAGCAGCCGCGCCGCATCTCGGCGCGGGTGATCCCCTCCAGCGTCATGTCGTCGCGGTCGAAGCCGACGGCGGCGATGTTCCGCTTGTACGGGAACTTGAGGTCCTCGTAGATCCACCAGTCGGTCGGCGGTCCGTCCGGGTCCATCGTGATGACGTACTTGCCCCCTGTGTACGCCAGCTCGCCGATGCCCGCGGTGAGCGGCTGCGGGCCGCGCTCGCGGTATTTGGCGGGCAGCCAGGTCGAGAAGAGGTGCGGCGGCTCGATCACATGGTCGTCGACGCTGACGATCCGAGGCAGTTCCGTCATGGTGTCCCCTCCGGCGCACACTGCACGCATCTGATGGTTCGTCAGATTCGTTTTCGGCACTCAGGCTAGCTCCGCACCCCTGGACCGACAAGGCGCAGCGCTCTACGCTCTCGACACGATCTGACTACCCGTCAGTTGCGAGGGAGCGGGGAACGCAGTGAACGAGACCGCACACGCCCTGGGCGCATCGGGCACCTTCTGGGAACTGATCGAACGCCGGGCCGCGCTGACCCCGGACCGCCCCGTCCTGATCCAGGACGACCGCACCCTCACCTTCGGCGAGCTGCGCAGCCGCTGCGAGCGGGTCGCGGCCGGGCTGTGGGGGATGGGCGTGCGCCCCGGCAGTGTCGTCGCCTGGCAGCTGCCGACCCGGATCGAGACGGTGCTGCTCTCCTTCGCCCTCACCCGCATCGGGGCCGCTCAGACGCCCGTCATCCCGTTCTACCGGGACCGCGAGGTGGGCTTCGCGCTGCGCGAGTCGAAGGCCGATTTCTTCGCCGTGCCCGGCACCTGGCGCGGCTTCGGCCACACGGCGATGGCGCACCGGCTGGCCGCCGGGGCGGAGCACCCGCCGCTGGTCTTCGAGGCGTACGCGTCACTGCCGGACGGCGAGCCGTCCGTACTGCCGCCGCCTCCCGCCGACGGGACGGCGGTGCGCTGGATCTACTGGACCTCGGGCACCACCTCCGACCCGAAGGGGGTCCTCCACTGCGACCGCAGCCTGATCGCGGGCGGCTCCTGCCTGGCCCACGCGCTGCGCCTGTCGGCCGACGACATCGGCTCGATGGCGTTCCCGTTCGCCCATGTCGCCGGGCCCGACTACACGGTGATGCTGCTGCTGTACGGCTTCCCGGCGGTCCTCTTCGAGCACTTCGCGATGCCGGACGCGCTGGAAGGCTACCGGCGCCACGGGGTGACGGTCGCGGGCGGGTCCACGGCGTTCTACTCGATGTTCCTGACCGAACAACGCAAGACCCCGGACCGGAAGCTGATCCCCACCCTGCGGCTGCTGGCGGGCGGCGGGGCACCGAAACCGCCGGAGATCTACCACGCGGTGGTACGGGAGATGGGCGTCCAGCTCACCCACGGGTACGGCATGACCGAGGTCCCCATGATCACGATGGGCGCCCCCGACGACACGACGGAACACCTCGCCGAGACGGAGGGGCGCCCGCCCGAGGGCATGGAGATACGGATCACCGACGAGAACGGCAAGCCACTGCCGTGCGGCACGGACGGCGAGGTACGGCTTCGCGGGGAGGCCGTCTGCACGGGTTATCTGAACCCCGAGGCGTCAGCGGCGGCCTTCGACCCGGACGGGTTCCTGGTCACCGGCGACGTCGGCCATGTCGAGGCGAGCGGGCATCTGGTGCTCACCGGGCGGCTGAAGGACATCATCATCCGCAAGGGCGAGAACATCTCGGCCAAGGAGATAGAGGACCTGCTGCACCGGCACCCGGGCGTCGGGGACGTGGCGGTGATCGGGCTTCCGGACCCGGAGCGCGGCGAACGCGTCTGCGCGGTCGTGGAACAGCCGGCGGGCGCCGCCCCCCTGACCCTGCCGGAAATCACCGGCTACCTGCGGGCGGAGGGCCTCTCCGTGCACAAGCTGCCGGAACAGCTGGAGGTGGTGGCGGCGCTGCCGCGCAACGAGGCGCTGCGGAAGGTGCTGAAGTACCGGCTGCGGGAGCGGTTCTCCGCCCCCGGCCCGCCCGGCGTCCGAGGGCGTCTCATGGGCCCGTCCGGCGATTGAGGACGATCGGCCGCCGGGCCGCCGGCTACGCGTCCGGCGCGATCACCGTGAAATAGGCGGCGAACGCCGCCACCGCCTCGTTCTCGCCGACCTTGCCGTCCTGGTCCGCGTCCAGGTTCCGCGCCGCGAAAGCCGCCGCGTCCGCGCTCGCGCCCAGCACCTTCAGTGCACGCTCCACAGCGGGTACGGAGGCCGCGCCCTCGTTGTCCTGATCCGCCACGGCGAGCGCGGCGTGCAGGAAGGGGCGGGCGATCTCCGCGAAACGCTCCGGGTTGTCGCGCAGCCGCTTCACGGCCCCGCCCACGAACTCCGCACGGGTGACGCGCTGGTCCCCGTCGACGTCGGCGATGCCCGCCATGCCCTGCCAGAAGGCTTCGGCCCCGGTGTAGAGCGCCTGGCCCTTGTCGCAGCGGGCCGTCGTACCGAACTCGGTGAGCAGACGGGCCGCTGCGGCACTGAAATCCGCGCGATCGATGTATCCGCTGCCGTCCTGGTCGAAGGCGGCGAAGCGTCGGGCGATCTTGCGCTCATACTCTGCGCTGTCCATGCGGGGAGCCTACGGCGCCGACAGGCGTCAGGTGTCACTTACGCGTACGCGCGCCACCGGTGTGACAACCTGGTCATGGACCGGCTTCACGCCGAGAGCGGCCGGGCCTCGTCGTCGACGGCCGCGTACCGGTCGGGGTAGACGTCGAAGAGACGGCGTACGCCGAGGGCGGCGAGCACCCGGTTGACGTGGGAACCCTCTTCCGCACCGCGGGCCGGCAGGATCAGCCGCAGCCGGCCCCCGCAGGAGCGCATCAGACGGCGGGCCGCGATCAGTACGCCGACGCCGCTGGAATCGCAGAACAGGACCTCGGAGAGGTCGAGCACCACATCGTGGCGGCCGACGGCGACCGCGTCATGGACGGACTGGCGCACGACGGGCGACGTCACCAGATCCAGTTCGCCCCGTATGCGCAGCACGGTCCAGTCGCCCTGCACGGTCTCGGCCACTTTCAGTGGCGTCCGGGAACGTTCCTGGGTGAGCCGGGGGGCATGGGTGGTCACAGCCGGTGGGTGGTTTCCACGAGGGCAAGGATTCCTCACGCGACCGGGCCTCTCGTTGCGGGGATTCCGACGTTCCGGAAGTTTCCGTTCCTCCTCGCGGCTGCCCCCGCCGCAGCCCCGTGAAACACCGAGCCGCGCGGCAGGACACAGTCGGGACCGTCGTCGGTGGATGGCGCATTCCCTATCATCCCTGGCCTCATCAGGGGCGTACTTGCCGTAAAGGGCGTGCATCGTCGGTGCCGCCGACTACATTCGATGTGACGAGGGGAACAGGGCTGGGGGTCGTATGCCGAAGAACGCACCACCCCGCTGGGACCGCAAGATGCAGCAGCGGCTGGCGCGCGGCGAGGCGGCTGCTCTCGGCGAGCTCTACGACCGGTTCGCCTCGCTCGTGCACAGCCAGGCCCACCGGATGCTCGACGACGAGACCGCCGCCGATCTGGTGACCCGCGAGGTCTTCGGCTACGTGTGGGAGAACCCGGACGCGTACGACCCGAAGCAGGGCTCGATGCGGTCCTGGGTGGCCCGGCTCACGCACCACCAGTCCGTGCGGCGGCTGCGCGAGGAGGACAGCCTCCCGGGCGGTACGGACGAGGAGACCGGGGCCGCGGCCCGCACCGATCTGGAGGAGCGGGTGCGCCGGGCCACGGCCGCGGCCCGCGCCGACTACATCGTGGCGTCCATGCCCGCCCCGCTACGGGCCGCACTGGAGCTCGCGTACATCCAGCGCCGGGACTACCGGCAGACGGCGGCCGACCTCGGGGTCACCGAGGACGAGGCCCGCCGCCGGCTGCGGCTCGGTCTGCAGCTGCTCTCCACCGCGCACACCCGTCCTCTGGAGGGGGCGTCGCCGCCCGGATACGGACGGCCGCTGTGACCGGTGACGACGACTCGAACGGACACGAGGGGGACGGACGCGACGACGAGTTGCGGGGCGCGCCGCGCATACCGGGGCCCCGGGCCGCCGCGGACGACTTCGACCTCGACGCCTTCCCCCTGCCGCCGCCCGTGACCGCGACCGAGCCCGAGGAGCCGCGGCCGGTCCCGCGACCGAAGACACCGGAACCGGAATCCGCCGTGGCACCACCGGACCCTTCGGACCCGACCGCCGCTCCGGCGCCGGTGCTGCCCCATCGCGTCCTCAAGGCCCTCCTCGGCGCCTGGGCCCTGGCCGCCTGCTCGGCGGAGGAGACCGAGGCCGTCGAGGCGCACCTGACCGCGTGCGCCGCGTGCGCGGACGAGGCCCTGCGACTGCGCGACGCGGTCGGCCTGCTGCAGACCGACCGCAGCCTGGATCTCGATCCGGCGCTGCGTTCCCGGGTGATCGACACCTGTCTGAGCCGCCGTCCGGCCGACATCCCGGTGCCGGACTGGGCCGCCCCGTACGACGCGGAGACCGCACGGCTCGATGCGCTGCTGCGTGACATCGGCGTCTCGGAGTGGCACGCCCCGGTGCGGCTGAAGTGGTTCGAGGGCGAGCAGGCGGTCAATCGCAAGACGACGGTCGCGGGCGTCATCGGCCACCTCATGACCGTCGACGGGCTGGTCGGCAGCGCCCTCGGCATCGATGTACCGCTCGGCGACGGCGCCTTGGGCCGCGGCGTCGACTGGCCGCTCTCGCCCGGCGCACGCACGGAGAAGTACTGGTCGGGAACCCGGCGGCCACTCACCCGTGCGATCCGCGAGCCATGGCGCGAGCAGAGCCACACCCTCATCCGTACGGTGTCCTTCGCCGGTCGCAAAGTCGCCGAACTCTCCGTCTCGTACGGGGACTTCGCCCTTCCGATGCACGACTCGCTGCTGGACCGGGCCTTCGAATGCTGGGTGCACGGCGGCGACATCGCGAACGCGGTGGACTATCCGTACGAGGCACCGTCGGCCGCCCATCTCAACCGGATGATCGACCTGGCGGCCCGGCTCCTTCCGGCGGCTCTTGCCGAGCGCCGCCGGTCGGGGCCGGCCGGCCCGGCCCGCCATCTGGTGACGGCCGGTTCACCGGGCCGTTCGCTGCATCTGGAGGTCGAGGGCTCGGGCGGCGGTGACTGGTACATCCCGCTGGACTCCCCGGCCGCGGTCGGCTCGCCCGCGCACGCGGTGGCGCAGATCGCGCTGGACGGCGTCGAGTTCTGCCGGCTGGTGGCCGGGCATGTGCCGCCGGTGGAGGCTGCGGCCGGTCAGGAGGGCGACCGCGAGGCGATCCGCGACGTGCTGTTCGCGGCCGCGTCGCTGAGCCGGCTCTAGGAGGGTCGGCAACGCCGCAGATGTGCGTGCCGGGCCTCGCGAGCCCGGCCAAGAACTTCAGCGCCCGCCTGGGCCGGGCCCGCGAAGCCCCCGCCCGGCCCGCGTCCTACGAGAAGATCACTGTGCGGCGGCCGTTGAGCAGAATGCGGCGCTCCGCGTGCCACTTCACCGCCCGCGCCAGCGCCTGGCACTCCACGTCGCGGCCGACGGCGACCAGCTGATCCGGCGTGACGCCGTGGCCCACCCGCTCGACCTCCTGCTCGATGATCGGCCCCTCGTCGAGGTCGGCCGTCACATAGTGCGCCGTCGCACCGATCAGCTTCACACCACGGGCGTGCGCCTGGTGGTACGGCTTCGCGCCCTTGAAGCTCGGCAGGAAGGAGTGATGGATGTTGATGATCCGGCCGCTCAGCTGCTTGCACAGATCGTCCGAGAGGACCTGCATGTAGCGGGCGAGGACGACCAGTTCGACATTCTCCTCGCGGACCAGATCCAGCAGCTCCGCCTCCGCGGCGGCCTTGTTCTCCTTGGTCACCGGGATGTGCCGGAAGGGAACGTCGTACGAGGCGACGAGCTCGGCGAAGTCCGTGTGGTTGGAGACGACGGCGGCGATCTCGATCGGCAGCGCCCCGATCCGGGAGCGGAACAGCAGGTCGTTGAGGCAGTGCCCGAACTTGCTGACCATCAGCACGACCCGCATCCGCTCCGAGGAGCGGTGGATCTGCCAGTCCATCCGGAAGGAGTCGCCGATCGCGGCGAAGCTGGCCCGCAGCTTCTCCACGGTCACCGGGCTGTGCGCCGAGAAGTGGACACGCATGAAGAACAGACCCGTGTCGTGGTCGCCGAACTGCTGACTGTCCTCGATATTGCAGCCGGTCATGAAGAGATAGCTCGACACGGCGTGCACGATGCCCTGTTTGTCCGGGCAGGAGAGTGTGAGGACGTACTGGTCCGGGGTGGTCTCAGCAGGCTGCGGCGCGGTCATCCTCGTAGCGTGCCACACCGGACCCCTGTCAGGCCGTCCTGGTCATGATGCGGAGCACATCCAGGGAGCGCGGCGGGGCGTCCGGGTCGTCGCCGTCGTTGGTGGCGAGCAGCACATGGGCCTCGCGGGCGGCCCGTACGGCCTCCGGCCAGCCGTGGTGCTCCAGATACGCCGACACGGGGGCGTCCGCGCCGACCTGGTGCATGATGCGCAGCACCCGGAGCACGGCGACGTCGACGAGGGCGGACTCGCCGGAGTCGCGGAAGATCGTCCCGACGTATTTCTCGGCGGACCAGTTGTCCAGCCAGGTGTCCTCGACCAGGCGGTACACGGCGTCGGTGACGTCGCCGTACCCTTCCTGGCCGGCCAGCCAGCACTCGTGGTGGAAGACGGGGTCGGAGAGCATGTGCAGCGCCGAGCGCACGTTGCTGCGCCAGCGCCACCAAGGCATGTCATTCAGCGGCATGCCGCCCATGGTGGAGGAGCGACGGCCGCGACGGGAAGTGTTCTCCGAACCTTGCTGCACGGTTGTCGATCGTACGTTCCGTTCCCGGCTCCCCGCACAGGCCCCCGTAATTCACCTGGATGTCACCGAGCGTTACGCGGAGCACACAGCGGCGTTACCCCACGGGCGGAAATGTTCATGCCCATGACCGGACGGCGCCGCCTCACCTCCCCCCGCCCCTACAAGCTCCTCACAAGTACGGCGGCGGTCGGGGCGTTGCTGATCACCGGCTGCGGTGCGCTCCCTGGGGCCTCGGGGGACTCCAGGGAGCCCCTCACCGTCGTGACGTGGGCCCCGGGCGGCGCCACGGAACCGAAAACGGTGAGCATGGCGGGCATGACCGCCATGGCGCGCACGTACGCCCGCTGGGTCGACAACAGTGGCGGGCTCGACGGACACAAGCTGCGCGTCGTCACCTGCGACGAGCAGGACACCTCGA
Organism: Streptomyces sp. NPDC088246; assembly: GCF_044741025.1. NCBI lineage: Bacteria > Bacillati > Actinomycetota > Actinomycetes > Kitasatosporales > Streptomycetaceae > Streptomyces > Streptomyces sp. NPDC088246. The sequence goes on along the minus strand of NZ_JBIURV010000004.1, from coordinate 273,828 downwards.
GCGGCGCGGCAAACTGCGCCCGGCTGGCCGTCAAGGAGCAGGCGGTGGCGGTCGTCGGCTCGTACAGCCGGCACGGGTCCTCGTTCATGGCGCCGCTGGAGACCGCCGGAATCCCCTACATCGGCGGCTACGGGGCCTCCACCGAAGAGTTCAGCAGCTACGTCTCCTACCCCGTCAACGGCGGCCAGCCGGCGCTGCTCGCGGGCAACGCCCAGCAGCTCGCCCGCAGTTGCGAGCGGGTGTCCGTGGTACGGCCCGACACCCTGACCGGCGACGGCCAGGCCTGGCTCCTCAAGACCGGACTCACCGAGGCCCGTCGGCCCGAGCCTGCCGACATCCGGGCGGCGGAATCGGCCACTTCGTACGACGCGGCCGCCGGGCGGGCGCTCCAGGCGGCGGGGAAGAGCGGTGGCTGCGTGACGAGCGTGCTCGGGGAGGGTACGGAGACGTTCTTCGACTCCTTCCGCCGGCTCGAACCGTCGTACGGGAGCGTACGGATCTCGTCCGTCCTCGGCAGTGTCGGGCAGCCGCTGATCAACAGCACCGGCGGCCGGAACAGCCCGTTCGAGGGGGCGTACATCACCGGCTGGTACCCGGAATCGGGCGACGCCCGCTGGGACCGGATGCGGGAGGTGATCCGTAAGCACGCCTTCGGCGACAACCGGATCGACCCGGACGACACGGGCGTCCAGACCACGTGGATCGCGTACACCGCGCTGAACGAACTCGTGAAGTCGATCGACGCCCCGAAGATCACCGCCGGGAAACTCGCCTCCGCCCTCAGCCACGGCACCCCCGTCGACACCGGCGGTCTCACGCCGGTGCTGCGCTGGCGCTTCGAGGACATGCTCGGCTCGTCCGCGTATCCGCGCATCGTGAACACCAGGGTGACGTTTCAGGTGGTGCGTGACGGGCGGCTCGTCGCGGACAAGAAGGGGTTCGTGGACGTGACGAAGACCCTGTCGGATGCCAGCGCGATGGGGTGAGGTACCGGGGGCCATGCCCCCGGACCCCCACCCCTCAATCGCCGGAAGGGCCTGATACCGAGCCTCGGGTCAGAGCTCGGTCGACGCATGCCGGGTCAGCCCGTACTTCGACGCGATCGAGTTCCACAGCCCCGACGCCTCCTGCTTCGCCTTGCTCGCCTCGCTGCTCTTCACGTTGGCCTGCTGGAACTCGGAGGTAGTCCGGGCCTTGCCGTGCTTGCAGACCTTCTTGCCGCCCTTGGCCTGGCCCGCCCACGCGGCGTAGTGCTCGTCGGCGGCGGCGGACGCCTGCCAGGCCTTGGTGAGGGAGGCGGTCAGCCGCTCGTGGCCCGGCAGCTTGTCGACGGTCAGCCCCTGGAGCCGGGTCACCAGGTCACGGCGCTGCTGGGCAGCGCCCTTCAGATCGGTCACGGCCTGGTCCAGGTCGGTGCAGTTCTTGGTCTTCTCGACGGCCCCGATGACCGCGGCACGGCTGTTGTTGCTGTCCGCCAGGAGCTTGTCGAGCGCCTCGGCCTGCGGCTTCGCCGGGTCGGCCGCGGCCTGCGTGGAGGGCTGGTCGGCGGATGAACTGGCGGCGGCCACCGGCTGCTTGTTGTCCGCGCCCTTGTCGTCGCCACCGCTCATCAACGCGCCCGCGCCGAGGCCGACGACGGCGCAGCCGGCGACGACCGCGGCGATGAGCGTGACGTGCGCCCGCTTCTTGGGCTGCCCGGCCCGCCCCTGCGGACCCTCGTCCACGGGCTGGTACTGGGGCTGCGGGGCCTGCGGGGGCTGATGGGTGCCCTGGTGCTGCTGCGTGGGATCGAGCACGGGCATCTGCTGGGTGGCGCCTGCGGGCCCGTCGTTGCGGAACAGGTTGTCGAACTCGGCGGGAGGCTGCCGCTCGCCGGGGGTCCCGGGCCTGATGCCGTACGGGGCGCCACCGGGAACCGGCGGGATGAACTGGGTCGCTTCGGCCTCGCCGCCGTGCGCAGGCGCGTGGGGCTGCTGGTACGTCTGCGGCTGCGGCGCTCCGTGGTCGAGGAACTGGGTGGCCTCCGCCGGGCTCTCCGGCGGCAGCCCGCCCGGCGCGGGCCCGGCGGGCACCGGCGCGATGTACTGCGTGGCATCCGCGTCCCCGCTCATGCCCATGCCGGGCACGGCCTCGGGCGGCAACGGCTGTGCGTACGGCTGCTGGGGCTGCTGAGGCTGTACGGGAGGCAGCGGCTGGGCCTGCGGCTGTCCGTACGCCTGCGCCGGCTGCGCCTGGCCGTACGGCTGCGCCTGTCCCTGGCCGTACGACTGCGCCTGCTGCCCCTGTCCGTACTGCCCCTGTCCCTGCCCGTACGCCCCGTGCCCCTGAGCATGTACCTGTGGCTGTGGCTGTGGCTGTGGCTGCGACGAGACGTCCTGGTGCGCCGCCTGCGGCCCCCAGGGCTGCCCCCACGGCTGGCCGCCCGCCGGGGCGCCCTGATCCGCGGGCCCTCCCGGTATCCAGGGCTCGCCGCCACCCGCGGGCAGCACGACACCTTCGTGCGCGGGCCGTACAGCAGGGAGCTGCTGCTCGTCACCCTGTCCGCTCTGCGTCACCGGGACTCCTACGTGTAAACCTACGGAATCGTCGGCTCACGCTATCGGGTGGTTGCCGCCCTTCGCCAAGCGCGTGATGTCACTCACCACCCCTTCACAAGCGCTGTAACACCAAGCGCTCCCAAGACGCAGTTAAGGGGCGCCCGGTCACACTCCGCCGGTCGGGCCCCGGTCACGCCGCCTGGAGCTCCAGCCGCGCCCCGAACTCCCGTACCGCCGACTCGTCCCCGTAGGGCATCAGTCGCTGCTGCAGATCGTCCAGATACTCCGTTCCCCGGCTGGAGCGCACCGACCCCAGCAGTTCCATCGCCCGCGTGCCCGTGTGGCAGGCCTGCTCCACCTCGCGCAGCTGGACCTGGGCCGTGGCGAGGAGCACCAGGCCGATGCCGCGACGGCGGGCCCGGGACTCCGGATGGCCGTCCAGGGACTCCTTCGCACGGCGCGCGGCCGCCTCCGCCTGCCCGAGGTCGCGGTGGCAGTGCGCCAGCTCGTCGGCGAGATAGGCGTGGTCGAAGTGGGCGATCCAGTCGGGGTCGTCCCCGGTGTCCGGTTCGGCGTTGTCCAGGGCCGTCAGCGCCCGGCCCGTCACCGCCTGGCAGGTGCGGGCGTCACCCAGCAGGGCGTGTCCGCGCGCCTCCGCCGCGTAGAACATCGCCTCCGCCCTCGGGGTGACACGCCCGCGCGCGCCCTCCTGTGCGGCCCGTGCCAGCTGGGCGATCTCCCGCGGATTGCCGAGCTGCGCGGCGAGGTGGCTCATCGACGCGGCCAGGACGTAACCCCCGTACGCCCGGTCGCCCGCCGCCTGGGCCAGGCGCAGCGCCTGGATGTAGTAGCGCTGGGCGAGCCCCGGCTGGCCCGTGTCGACCGCCATGTACCCGGCGAGTTCGGTGAGCCGCGCGACCGCCGCGAACAGCTGCCGCCCGACCGATTCGCGGTACGCCCCCGAGAGCAGCCCGGAGACCACGCTGTTCAGGTAGTGCACCAGGACCGGCCGCACATGTCCGCTGCCGAACCGGTGGTCGAGGTCGACGAGCGCGGCCGTCATCGCCCGTACCGCCTCCACGTCCGACATCCCGACGCGGGCCCCGGCGGCCCGGGCCACCTGCGGGTCGGCGCCGGTGATCAGCCAGTCGCGGCTGGGTTCGACCAGCGCCGACGACGCGATCGTCGAACCGGACAGGAAGTCGCGGCGGCCGACATCGCTGCGCCACAGCTCACAGACCTGCTCGATCGCCCCGATCACGGTCGGGGCGAACTGCAGGCCGACGCCGGACGCCAGATTCTTGCCGTTGGCCATGCCGATCTCGTCGATCGTGACCGTACGGCCGAGCTTGCGACCGAGCGCCTCCGCGATGATTCCCGGTGCCCTGCCGCGTGGTTGCTGTCCACGCAGCCAACGGGCCACGGAGGTCTTGTCGTAACGCAGATCGAGCCCGCGCTCCGCGCCGACCATGTTGACGCGGCGGGCGAGGCCGGCATTGGAGCATCCGGCTTCCTGAATGAGCGCCTGGAGCCGTTCGTTCGGCTGGCGGGCGACGAGAGGCCTGGCTGCCATGTTTCCCCCTGAGGCCGCAGTGATCCATGAGCGGATCACTGCCCGGCAAATACACGGAAAATGCACACATTCATCGTGTTCATCACGTCCGTCGTGTTCCTTGCCATTCGTGTCGGCATATGACAGAGGCCGACCGTTCCGGAGTTGCCCCTGAACGGCTACCCGCCCGACCGGGCACCGCCTCACGCGCGCCCCCACCCATGCATCCATGCGCCCCGCGTGCCGGATCGATGAGCCGTGACCACGCCCGCCACGCCCGTAACCCCATGTGGTGGCGGTAGTTGTGCTGTTCGTGGAAGAGCCCATCGGAGTCGAAGAGCCCATCGGAGTCATGGAAGTCACGAAGATCTTCCGGCAACGGGGCGAGCAACTGCTCGACGCCGCGGTGCGGTACGCGCAGGAGCGGCACTGGGCCGTGTGCCCCGGCACCTGGCTGGAGGCGGTCGAGGGAGCCGAGCGGTGCTCGTGCGGTGACCCCGGCTGCGCCTCCCCCGGTGCCCACCCCACCGGACCCGACTGGGCGGGCCGGGCCACCGGCAGCGGTGCCGCAGCCCGCCGGATGTGGTCCAAGCACCCCGGGGCGTCGATCCTGTTGCCCACCGGTCACACCTTCGACGCGATCGACGTACCGGAGTCCGCCGGCTTCCTCGCCCTGGCCCGGATGGAGCGGATGGACGTGCCGATCGGGCCCGTCACCCGCACCCCCGACCGGCGGATGTTCTTCTTCGTCCTGCCGGGCACGACGAGCGAAGTGGACTCCCTGGTACGGAAGTTGGACTGGCAAGCAGCGGCGATCGGCCTCGTCGGCCGCGGCGACGGCCACTACGTGACGGGGCCGCCGACCCGGATCGGCGGACGCGGGGCGGTGCAGTGGGCCCGCCGTCCCACATCCGCCAACCGGTGGCTGCCGGGCGCCGAGGAGCTCATCAGCCCGCTCGCCTACGCCTGCGCGAGGGAAGCAGCCGACGCACGAGCACGCCTTTCCTGAGGTGCCCTTTCGTAGGCTGTCCCCATACACGGGGACACCGAAAGGCTTACATCATGCAGGACCGGACAGAGACCGACAGAGCAGTGCGGGCAGGGGAAGCGGGAGAGGCGGGCGGAGCGCCGCCCGCCGTTCGCGTACAGGGGCTGTGGAAGCGGTTCGGCGAACAGACCGCGGTCGCCGGGATCGATCTGGAGCTGCCCGCGGGCAAGTTCATCGGCCTGGTGGGGCCCAACGGAGCGGGCAAGACCACCACTTTGTCGATGGTCACCGGACTGCTCCGCCCCGACCAGGGACTGATCGAGGTCGGCGGCCATGACGTGTGGCGCGACCCGGTCGAGGTGAAGTCCAGGATCGGTGTGCTCCCGGAGGGGCTGCGGCTCTTCGAACGCCTCTCGGGGCGCGAACTCCTCGCGTACACCGGAAGACTGCGCGGGCTGCCGGGCGCCGAGGTCGACAAACGTGCCACCCAGCTGCTCGATGTACTCGATCTGGCGGGCTCCCAGCACAAGCTGGTCGTCGACTACTCGACCGGTATGCGGAAGAAGATCGGGCTGGCCGCCGCGCTGCTGCACAACCCCGAAGTGCTCTTCCTGGACGAGCCGTTCGAGGGCGTCGACCCGGTGTCGGCGCAGACCATCCGCGAGGTTCTGGAGCGGTACACCCGGTCGGGGGCGACCGTCGTCTTCTCCAGCCATGTGATGGAGCTCGTGGAGTCCCTCTGCGACTGGGTGGCCGTCATGACCGCCGGCACGATCCGGGCTCAGGGCACCCTGGCCCAGGTGCGCGGCGAGGCGTCCTCGCTGCAGAACGCCTTCCTCGAACTCGTCGGCGCGGGCTCCCGGACCACCGGCGAGTCCCTGGACTGGCTGGGCGGCGACCGATGAGCGTGCTCGACGCCCCCGCGGGAACCGCCCCCGGCCGGAACGGCACGAGCGGCGGCGAGGGGCTCGTCCCCGTCTTCGTACGGCTCAAGCTGACCCTGCTGCGCAACGGGCTGCGGCAGTCGGCCGGCCGACGGGCCGCGTACATCACCTCCGTCGTCTTCACCCTGCTGATCGCCGCGAGCCAGCTGATCGGGCTGATCGCGCTGCGCGGGCACGCCCATGTCGGTGCCCTCGTCATCCTGATGACCGGGGTGCTGGCGGTCGGCTGGACGGTGATGCCGCTGTTCTTCCCCAGCGGTGACGAAACCCTCGACCCGAGCCGTCTGGTGATGCTGCCGTTGCGGCCGCGCCCGCTGATCGCGGCGCTGCTGACGGCGTCACTGGTCGGGATCGGTCCGCTGTTCACGCTCTGCCTGGCGGCCGGCTCGGTGTTCGCGGTGGCGCAGGGGGTGGCCGGTGCGGTGTTCGCCGTGGTGGCCGCACCGCTCACGCTGCTGGTGTGCGTGGCGCTGACGCGGGCCGTGGCCACGGCCAACACCCGGCTGCTGACATCACGCAAGGGCCGCGATCTCGCGGTGCTCAGCGGGCTCGTGATCGCGGTGGGCTTCCAGGTCGTCAACTTCGGTGCACAGCGGCTGGGGCAGGCGGGCGGCCTCTCCGCGCTCGAACCGGCCGCGGACGTGGTGCGCTGGCTGCCGCCCGCCTCGGCGATCGGGGCGGTCGACTCGGCGTCGCGAGGCTCGTACGGGCAGGCCGCCGTACAGCTGCTGCTGTCCGTGGCGGCGCTGTTCGCGCTGTTGTGGCTGTGGCAGCGGAGCCTGGTGAAGCTGATGACGGCCCCGGACGGTTCGACCCTGGCGGCTGCCGAGCCGAACCGCGAGAAGGCCGGCAAGGGTGGCTCCCGGCTCTCCGCACTGCTGCCCGCGGGGCGTACCGGCCCGGTGATGGAGCGCAGCCTGCGGTACATCGCGCGCGATCCGAAGACCAAGGCCGCCTGGGTCACGGCGCTGGCGATCGGGCTGATCGTGCCGATGCTCAACGCCGTGCAGGGCACCGGCTCGATCTACTTCGCCTGCTTCGCCGCCGGAATGCTCGGCATCCAGATGTACAACCAGTTCGGGCAGGACACGTCCGCGTTCTGGATGGTGGCGCTGACCCTCTCCTCCACCCGGGACGCGTACATCGAACTGCGGGCGCGGGCACTGGCGTTGCTGCTGATCACCCTGCCGTACACGACTCTGGTGACGGTGTTGACGGCGGCGGTCCTCGGCGACTGGGGCGCGCTGCCGGAGGCCATGGGGCTGTCGTTCGCCCTGCTGGGCGCGATGCTGTCGACGGGTGCGGTGGCGTCGGCGAACTTCCCGTACTCGATCCCGCAGGACGGGGCGTTCAAGAACGTGGCACCGGGGCAGGCCGGGCTCGCCTGGATCTCGATCTTCGGCGGCATGATCTCGGCGGCGCTGCTCTGCGCACCCGTGATCGCGGTGACGATCTGGCTCCATGTCGCCGACATGGAGCAGTGGCTGTGGCTGCTGCTGCCCGCGGGGGCCGCGTACGGGGCGCTGATCTCCTGGGCGGGGCTACGGCTCGCCGCTCCCCGAACGGCCAACCGGCTCCCGGAGATCCTGGCGGCGGTCAGCAAGGGCTGAGAGCCGCCTCCGCAGGGCCTGTCTCTCTTTACCGGCCGATCTCAAGGGGAGACAGGCTCGCGGTCGTTCTGAGGGTCCTCGGCGAACTGCTCCAGGAAGGGTTCGACCGCCGCCCGCCAGCCCTCCGGCTGGTCGTAGTGGACGAGATGGCCGGCGTCGGCCACCTCCGCGTACTGCCCGCGCGGCAGTACGCGGACCATCTCCTGGGCCTCCGCCCGGCCCAGCTCGCCGTCCAGGCCGCGGAGCACCAGGGTCGGGCACCTGACCTGTGCCAGCTCCTCCCAGTGCGCGTCGAACACCCACGTCGCGCGGGACTGGAGCATCTGGCGACGGGAGAAGACGGGGCGCCAGCCGTCGGCCCGCTCGGCCATCACCTCGGCGAAGAATTCGCCGCGGGCGGGGTTGGGCCGCTCCACCCAGGGGTCGTCCTCGCCGAACCACTTCCGTACGTCGGAGAGCGTCGCGAACGGCACCGGCCAGGACTTGAACCAGTCCTCCCACTCCCGCTGCGAGGCCGCCCCGAGCGCGGAGGCCCGCATGTCGCAGACGACCAGGGCCCGGACGAGATCGGGGCGCTTCGCGGCGAGCTGCCAGGCGGTGAGCGCTCCCATCGCATGCCCGACGAGGGTGACGGGGGCGAGGCCGAGCTGTTCGATCGCCGCCTCGGCGTCGGCGACGTACGCATCACGGGTGTACGGGCCTTCGGCCGACTTCTCGCTGCGGCCGTGCCCTCGCTGGTCGAGGCCGACGGCGCGGTGCCGCTCGGCGAGCCAGCGGGTGGTCGAGGCCCAGTGGGAGGCCCGGCCCATCAAACCGTGGAGCAATAAGACCCCGGAGGCGCGTTCGCCCTCCGTGCGCCCTTTGGGCGGGTCGGCGAACTCCCAGGCCGCGAGGCGTACGCCGTCGGTCCCGGTCACATCGATGCGCCGCACCATATGTTCTGGCACCCCCTTCTGGTCCTCGATCACCGCTTGATCACCGCTCGATCACCGTGTGGTCGCGTCACGCCAGACTATCGAACCTTTATTCGAAAACCGGGTTCCGGCATCCAACACCCCTCGTTCGAGTGACCGGCTCCAAGGATTGACGGCGTCCGTGGAGGGGAGACCTTCTCCGGGAGGCGGGCCACTCGGGGATGAGGGCTCGTGGGGATCGACCTCGAGAGCTCGGGGCTCCAGGTCGAAACAGGGGAGGGCAGGCCCCGGCGCCGTAAGGCGCCGGGGCCCTCTGCCGTTCGGGGAGCGGTCGTTCCGGGAGCGGCCGGCGTCGAAACGCCTTCGCGGGCGGTGGCACGGGCTTCATGGGTGGCCGGGCGCGATCCGCAGGCGGCCGGGCGCGGATCGTGGGCGGCCGGGACCGCGGCAGCGACCTTCCGGTGTGCGTGCCAGACATGCCGGGCATGCCAGTACGACGGGCGCATGCGCCTGCTCCCTCCCCGACCGCGCGACCAGGTGGCCGGCACTCTCAGGTATGCGTCAGCCACAGCCTGGCACGCGATCCGTCCGGGCGCTGCAATTCCGGGCGGAAAAACGGAATGCGGACGTTGCGCTTCAGCGCCCTGCCGGCACCCGGTCGGCGGCGCCCGTCGCGGCGCTCGTCGCGGCGCTCGTCAGCGCTTGGCCACGAACACATGCGAGGCGATCTCGGCGTCCAGCTCCGCCGCCTCGCCACTGCTGCCGACCAGCACCCCGCCGGGCGACTGGGTCACGCTGACCACGGAACCGGGCTGAACACCCGCCCGCCGCAGCGTGTACATCAGCTGGGCGTCCGTCTGGATCGGCTCACCGATCCGGCGCACGACCACCGTCTTGCCCTCGGCGCCCGGGTCGAGCTCCGACAGGCTCACCATGCCCTCGTCGAGGAACGGGTCGGCCTCGGCCTTCTCGCCCAGCTCCTCCAGGCCCGGGATCGGATTCCCGTACGGGGACTCCGTCGGGTGGCGCAGCAGCTCCAGCACCCGCCGCTCCACGGCCTCGCTCATCACATGCTCCCAGCGGCACGCCTCGGCGTGGACCTGCTCCCACTCCAGGCCGATCACGTCGACGAGCAGGCACTCGGCGAGCCGGTGCTTGCGCATGACGCGGGTCGCGAGGCGGCGCCCCTCGTCGGTCAGCTCCAGGTGGCGGTCGCCCGCGACCTGCACCAGGCCGTCGCGCTCCATGCGCGCCACCGTCTGGCTGACCGTCGGACCGCTCTGGTCCAGCCGTTCCGCAATCCGGGCGCGCATGGGGACCACGCCTTCCTCTTCGAGTTCGAGGATGGTGCGGAGATACATCTCCGTGGTGTCGATCAGTCCGGACATTCGTGCCCCTCGATGCTGTGACATGAAAAACGTCGTGCGCTGGCCCTGACCCAATTCTGACGCATACCGCTGACAACCGTGCCGTGCCGACCGAACGCTGTGCGGCGGAGCGGCGTGGGCGCTATTGACAGGCCACTGGTCCAGACCGCAACGTGATCCGCGGCACGGACACCCCACGGACAATTCTCCCCGCCGGAAAGGGCCTCCTCGATGAGCGACAGCAAGCTGGCCGGTCAGTTCTTCGATGCAGCGATCGGCCTGCTGGAGCGCGTACGCGACGAGGAGTCCGGCAACATCGCGGCCGCCGGTGCCGCGATCGCCGACACCGTCGCCGCCGGCGGCAGGCTCTTCGCCTTCGGCGCCGGGCACTCCTCGCTCGCCGCGCAGGACGTCGTCTACCGGGCGGGCGGACTCGCCCTGATGAACCTGCTGGCCGTGCCCGGGAGCGTCGGCGTCGACGTCATGCCGGCGCCCCTCGGCTCGGCACTGGAGCGGGTCAACGGGCTGGCGGGCGCGGTGCTCGACTCCAGCCCCGCCAAGGCGGGCGACGTCCTCGTGATCATCTCGCTCTCCGGGCGCAACGCGCTTCCGGTGGAGATGGCGATGAATGCGCGGGCGCTCGGCCTGAAGGTCATCGGCGTCACTTCGGTGGCGTACGCGGACGGCACCCGGTCCCGGCACAGCTCGGGCGGCTTCCTGCGGGACCACTGCGACATCGTGCTCGACAGCAAGATCTCCATCGGCGACGCGGAGCTGACCGCCGAGGGGGTCGCGGCGCCGTTCGCACCCGCGTCGACGGTCGTCACCAGTGCGGTGATGCAGGCGATGATGGCCGCCGCGGTGGAGCAGCTCGTGACGCGGGGGGTCGAGCCGCCGATGCTGCGGTCGGGGAACGTCGACGGCGGTCACGAGTGGAACGGGCGCGTCATGACGGAGTACCGGGACCGGATCTTCTACCGCCACTGATCGCGCCGGGCCGCCGGCCGCCCCGCTACGGGCACGTCGGCAGCACGACCCGGACCGTCAGTCCGCCGCCCGGGTTCGCCGTCGCACTCGCCTCGCCGCCGTGCGCCCTCGCGATCGACGCCACGATGGAGAGCCCCAGACCGGCCCCTTCACCGGGAGCATGGCGGCGGGCCTGCGCCCGGCGGAACGGCTCGAACAGCAGCGGCACGGTCGCCGGGTCCACCACCGGCCCGGTGTTGTCGACCTCCAGACCGCCCGGCCCCACCCGGACCCGTACCGTCCCGCCGGGGTGGTTGTGGCGCAGCGCGTTGGCGACCAGGTTGTGCACGAGATGGCCCAGCAGGACCGGGTCGCCCTCGGCCGGCAGTGGCCGGGCCTCTGCCTCGACGGTGATGGAACGGTTCTTCGCCTCCGGCTCCAGCGCCTCGGTCACCGTGGCCGCGATCGCGTCCAGTTCGACCCGTTCGCGCCGCCGCAGGCCCTCGTCACAGACCGCGAGGAGCAGCAGTCCCTCGATCAGCTGCTCGCTGTCGGCGGCGGTGTCGATGAGTTTGTCCCGGATCCAGGCGACCTTCTCGGGCGGCGGGTCGTCGGCGAGGCCGATCTCGGCTGCGGCCCGCTGCACGGCGAGCGGGGTGCGCAGCTCATGGGCGGCGTTGGCGGCGAACCGCTGGCGGGCGGCGACCAGCTCCTCGATCCGGTCGAGCATCCCGTCGAAGGTGTCGGCCAGTTCCTTGAGCTCGCCGGGCGGGGCCTTCAGCGCGAGGCGTTCGTGCAGGTTGCTGGCGGAGAGTCGGCGGGCGCGGGCGGCGATGACGCCGACCGGCCGCAGCACCCGGCCCGCCATCCACCAGGCGAGCGCGACGGAGAGCGCTGAGTAGACGGCGAGGGAGACCCCGGAGATCGTCAGCAGCTGGTTGAGCGCGGCGTCCCCGGCCGCGGTGGTGACCCTCTTCGCCACCGCGTACTGCCCGGGTTCCATGACCACGGTCTGCGCCCAGTCCGACGACGGCGGCTGGGGCACGGAGGCCACGCCCGACTGAATGGCGGGGGTGGCCCCGTGGGGGACCGCCGGTGCCACCGCAGTGAGCACAGTGGCGTAGAGGCGCTCGCTGACCAGCAGGTAGACCAGCCCCATCAGCAGGGCGCCGGCCAGCACCAGCAGTCCGCCGTACAGCGCGGTGAGCCGGGCGCGCTCGCTCCTCACCGGCTCTCCCCCGGCCGGTCCGCGGAGCCGCCGTCCGGCTGATCCGCCGACCCGTGGACCGGTCCGGTCGCGTCGCCACCCACCGGTCCGCTCGCGGGGCCGTGGTTCCCCGGCCCGTCGGCGAGGCCGTCCCCGATGCGGTAGCCGGCCCCCGGGACCGTCTCGATCACCGGAGGCGCGCCCAGTTTGGCGCGGAGCTTGGACAGAGTGACCCGGACCGCGTTGGTGCGGTAGCTGGTGTCCTCCTCCCACACCTCCTCGATCAGGTCGTCGCCGCTGACGACCGCGCCCTCGGCCCGCAGCAGGGTCTCCAGCACGGCGAACTCCTTGCGGGAGAGCGAGAGGTAGCGGCCGTCGCGGCAGACCTGGCGGCGGGCGGTGTCCAGCGTCAGCCCGGCCCGTTGAAGGACCGGCGGGAGAGCGGGGCGGGCACGGCGGCCGAGCGCCAGGACCCGGGCGAGGAGTTCGTCGTACGCGAACGGCTTGGTCAGGTAGTCGTCGGCGCCGAGCCCGAGGCCGGCCACCCGGTCCCGTACCGTCCCGGAAGCGGTGAGCATCAGGATCCGGGTCAGCAGGCGCATACCGACGACCCGCCGGCACACCTCGTCGCCGTGCAGCCCCGGCAGATCGCGGTCGAGGATCATCACGTCGTACGCGCCGAACCGAAGCCGGTCCAGCGCCGCCCGGCCGTCGGGGGCGATGTCCACCGCGACGGCGTCGCGGCGCAGCCCCTCGGCGATCATCCCGGCCAGGAATTCCTCGTCCTCCACCACCAGCACACGCATGGGTCCTGTGTAACCCAAAGCGATGTTTCGTCGGTGTAAACATCCGGGCTGAGAGAAACGAAACCGCGTCCTCGCGCACGCTCAAGCCGTTCGTACCCGGCCTGTCAGCAACGGACGAGGAGCCCTCATGAACCCGACCATTTTCCGCCGGACCACCTCCCGCACACAAAGCCGCGGCGTCGTCGCCGCCTGCCTGATCGCCGCTGCCGTCGTCCTGTCGGCCACCGCCTGCTCGGGCGACGGCGGCGGAAACGGAAACGGAAGCGGAACCAAGAGCGGCGGATCCGCTTCGGACACCAAGAAGACGGACGAGGACCAGGCCCTGGAGCACCGCAAGTGCCTGCGGGAGCAGGGCCTGAACGTCGCGGAGCCGAAGCCGGGCGACGACGTCCGCGGAATGACCATCGACGGCGGCGGCAAGAGCAAGCAGGAGATGGAGAAGGCGTTCAAGGCCTGCCAGGACAAGGCGGTCGGCGGCGGGGCCAAGGAGATCACCCAGGCCCAGAAGGACAAGATGCTCGCCTTCGCCCGGTGCATGCGCAAGAACGGCATCGACATGCCCGACCCGAAGTTCGACGGCGGGATGGCGCAGGCGCCCGCGATGCAGCAGAAAGACATGAAGAAGTTCGAGAAGGCCAACGCGGCGTGCGAAAGCGCCGGGCGGTGAGGCGCGGACGGGCCATGGTGGCCGCTGCGGCGGTGCTCGCCGTGGCGGCCGGGTCACTGGCTCTCACCCAGTTCGGCTCCGCAGAGGAGACGGGCGGCCCGAAGAACACCGGGCTGCCCCCGGCCACCGCCGCGGTCGAGCGCGGCGACCTGCGCGACAGCGCCCAGGCGGACGGGACGCTCGGCTACGACAAGCAGCGCAAGGTCAACGCGGGCGCAGCGGGCACCATGACCTGGACCCCGCGCACCGGCTCGACCGTCAAGCGGAACGAGCGGCTGTACGAGGTCGACGGCCGGGCGGTGTGGCTGATGTACGGCTCGGGACCGATGTACCGGACGCTGAAGCCGGGCGACCGGGGCCGGGACGTGGAGCAGCTGGAACGCAATCTCGCGGAACTCGGCTACACCGGCTTCACCCCGGACGACGAGTACACCGAGCTGACCGCGGCCGCCGTCAAACGCTGGCAGAAGTCCCACGACAGCAAGCGGACCGGAACGGTGGGGCCGCAGGACATCGCCTTCGCCCCGGGGAAGGTCCGGATCAAGAGCGTCGAGGCGGCCGTCGGCGAACTGGCCCAGCCCGGCGCTCCGGTCCTCACCACGACCGGCTCCGAGCGCATCGTGACGTTCGAGCTCGACGTCGCCGAGAGCCAGCTCGCCAAGGCGGGCACCAAGGTCACCGTCGAGCTGCCGGACGGCAGCAGCGCGGCCGGGTCGGTCTCCTCGGTCGGCCGGACGGCGAAGCCCGGCAAGGACCCGCAGGACAACAGCCCCAAGGTCACCCTGACCGTCTCCTTCGACAAGCCGGACAAGGTCGGCGGCTTCGACCAGGCGCCGGTCACGGTGAACCTGACCGGCGAGCTGCACAAGGACGTCCTCAGCGTCCCGGTGAACGCGCTGCTCGCACTGCCCGGCGGCGGCTTCGGCCTCCAGGTCGTCCAGGACGGCACGGCGCGCGACGTGAAGGTCGAGCTCGGCATGTTCGCCGAGGGCCGGGTCGAGGTGTCCGGCGGCGGGCTGCGCGAGGGCATGAAGGTCGGGGTGCCGAAGATATGAACACGGTCGTCGGCCTCAGGGGCGTCACCAAGGAGTACCCGGGCCCGGTCGCCGCCCTGCGCGGGGTGGACCTCACCGTCGAGGAGGGCGAACTCCTCGGCATCGTCGGCCCGTCCGGCTCCGGCAAGTCCACGCTGCTGCACATCATCGGCACCCTGGACCGCCCCACCGCCGGGTCCGTCCACATCGCGGGGCACGACGTGGCGGCGCTCTCCGACCGCAGGCTCTCCGCGCTGCGTGCCCAGCACGTCGGCTTCGTCTTCCAGGCGTTCCACCTGGTGCCGGGCGTCAGCGCCCGCGACAACGTCGCGGAGGGCCTGCTGTACTCGGGCCTGTCCCGTGCCGCACGCCGCCGCAGGGCAGCCGACGCGCTGGAGCGGGTCGGGCTCGCCGACCGCCTCGACCACAAGCCGCACCAGCTCTCCGGCGGACAGAAACAGCGGGTCGCCATCGCGCGGGCCGTCGTGGGGGAACCCGCGCTGCTGCTGGCCGACGAACCGACCGGGGCGCTCGACTCGGTGTCCGGGGAAGCGGTGATGAAGCTGCTGCGCGACCTCAACCGGGAGGGCGCCACCATCGCGGTCATCACGCACGACACCGAGATCGCCCGGGACCTGCCGCGCGAGGTGCGCATCCGGGACGGCCGGGTGGTCGCGGACGTACGCAATCCGTCCACGGGCATGCGCGATCCGTCCACGGATGTGCGCGACGGCTCCGGCAACGGCCGCTCCCCCGCCGCGACGGGAGCGAACCAGTGAGGGCGCGGCGCGCGGACCGCGACGCCGACGGCCGGGGCCGGGGGCGGCTGAAAGCGGCCCGGCTCGGCCCCCGGGACGTGCTGCACGTCGGCTCGGCGGGGCTGCGCAGCCGGCCGATGCGGGTCGTGCTCTCCGCCCTGGGCATCGCCATCGGTATCGCGACGATGATCTCGGTGGTGGGCATCTCCGCCTCCAGCCAGGCCCAGCTGCTCCGGGAACTCGACAAGCTGGGCACCAACCTGCTCGTGGCCTCCCCCGGCGATTCGATGTTCGCCGGGCAGGACGTCGAGCTGCCCGAGGACGCGGTCGGGATGGTGGGCCGCATCAAGGGCGTCCAGGAGGTGGGCGCGACCGCCGACCTCGACGCGACCGCACGCCGCAACGAGAAGATCGACAAGGACGATACGGGCGGGATCACCGTCAAGGCGACCACCGGCGACCTGCTGCGGGTGCTGCGCGGCGAGGTCCGCAGCGGCAGCTGGCTCAACAACGCGACCGGACGCTACCCCTCCGTCGTGCTCGGCCATGTCTCCGCGGAACGTCTCGGCATCACTGCTCCGGGCCGGCAGGTGTGGATCGGCAACCGGTACTTCACCGTGGTCGGCATCCTCGCCCCGCTGCCGCTCGCCCCGGAGATCGAACGCTCCGCACTGGTCGGCTGGGAGGGCGCGAAGCGCCTGCTGGGCTTCGAGGGCCACCCGACATCGGTGTACGAGCGCTCGGCCGACGCGGCGGTGCAGGACGTGCGCAAGGTCATGGCGGCGACGGTCGACCCGCAGAACCCCCAGAACGTGAAGGTCACCGACCCGTCGTCGGCGCTCCAGGCCAAGGCGGCGACCGAAGGGGCGTTCAGCAGCATGCTGCTGGGCCTGGGCGGCATCGCGCTGCTCGTCGGCGGCGTCGGGGTCGCCAACACCATGATCATCTCGGTGCTGGAGCGGCGGTACGAGATCGGGCTGCGCCGCTCGCTCGGCGCGACCCGGGGCCAGATCCGCATCCAGTTCGTCACGGAGTCGCTGATGCTCTCCGGCCTCGGCGGCCTGGCGGGCGTGGCGCTCGGCGCGGCGGCGACCGGGGTGTACGCGTACTCCGGCGGGCTGCCCTGGGTGGTGCCGCCGTGGGCGGTCGGCGGCGGCTTCGGCGCGACGCTGGTGATCGGCACGATCGCGGGCCTCTACCCGGCAGTGCGGGCGTCCCGTCTCTCACCGACGCTGGCGCTGCACGCGGCATGAGGACGGGCCCCGGCCGGGGGCGGTGCCGGGCTCCGTTCTCACCGACGCTGGCGCTGCACGCGGCGTGAGGACGGGCCCCGGCCGGGGGCGGTGCCGGGCTCCGCGACGGGGCCCGGCACCGCCCCTGGCCGGACCGCGCCGCCTACGGCCGCTTCGTCACCTGCGCCAGGTCGACCGCCCCCGCGACCCGGGCCGCCACCGTCTCCGCGTACGCCGCGTCGGGGCGCTCGAAGGCCGTGCGATGGGCGGAGCGCAGAAACGTCACCACGCCCAGCGTCCGCCCCCTGCTCCGCAGCACCGCGCACAGCGCGTGCACCGAATCCCCCGGCCACTGCCGTTCGGCCGCCCACACCCCGGCCCCGGGCCCCGGGCCCGCGGTGGACCGTACCGAACCCGTACGGTCCACCGCCTGAAGAGCCGGGTGCCCCGGCGCGTACCTCAGCGGAATACCGCCGCCGGCCACCGGCAGGCACGGACCCGGCTCACCGGACGGGGTCGCCGCCACCCGCACCAGCCGCTCCCCCGCCACCAGGTCGACCAGCGCGTGGTCGGCGAAGCCCGCGAGCGCATAGTCCAGATATGACGTCGCCGCCTCCATCGGGTCCTCGCACTCGGACGCCGACAGCGAAGCCCGGTGCAACTGGTTCGAGCGGAACCGCACCCGGTCCGTCTCCTGCGCCGCCAGCTTCTCCGCGGTCACGTCCTGGAACAGCCAGCCGACCCCCAACGGAACCGGCTCCTCCGCGAGCGGCGACGCGAGCCGCAGAAAGCCACTGCGCCAGCAGCGCCGCCGATCCCCCTCCGCCGTCCGCAACGTCACCCACAGCTCGGCGGGCGCCGGTGGCGCGCCCTCGGCGAGTACGTGCTGCAGCGCCCCCTCCAGATCCTCGACGCCCTGCACGATCAACTCCCCCAGCGGGCGCCCCAGCAGCGTCGTACGACCGCCACCCAGCGCCCGTGCCGCGTGCGCGTTGACGACCGTCGGACGCAGATCGGCATCCACGAGCACCACACCCCACGACGCGTCCTCGAACAGCGCCTCGCTCAGCGCGATCGACCGCTCCAGATCGATCTGCGCATGCACCTCCCCGAACGCGCAGTACACCCCGGCCGGCTTCCCGTCCGCACCCCGGACCCCCGCCGACTGCATCCGCACGAGCACCCGCCCACCGTCCTTGCGCAGCAGCGCGAACTCATGCACCCGGCGACCGGTACCGTCCATGGCCGCCATCAGCCGCCCCTGCACCTCCCCCGCATCCGCCCGCCGCACCGCCCACCCGGCAAACCCGGGCCGGCCCACGGCCTCCCCGGCGGACCAGCCCAGAATCCGCTCGGCCTCACGGTTCCAGTGGGTGATGGTGCCGCCCGCGTCGAACGCGCAGAGCGCCGCGTCCATCCCGTCGAGCAGCGCCGCGAGCAGCTCGGCCCCGGGCCCCGCCCTCGGACCCTCTTCGGGCCCGAGCGCGTCGGTCGTCCCACTGCTCGTGGACGCACTCATCCCGTACCCCCCGCAGGACGTATCCGGCATTACCGCACGTCAGACCATTGAACTCGAACGTGACCCAGTGCACACCGACTTCTCTGAAATAGGCCGGTTCATTAATTCGGTTGTGCGGGCCCGGAGGGGTTCCTAGTGTGTGCCTTACACGTTGAAAGGAGGTGATCCGAAAAGTGCAGTCTTATCGGATTCGTGAGGTGGCTGCGGGCTGACAGCCCGTCGTCGCACACAGTGCACCTCGGCAGGCTGTCTGCCGAAACCCAAGCAGTCACCGACCCGCAGGCTCGCCGGTAAGTCCGGCCGGCTCCTTCGTGCACGGAGGAACCAGAGCCTGCGGGTTTCTGCATGTCCGGAGGGGAATGGGGCGGGTTACGGACACAGGCGCTCGACGCGCCACTTCTCGCCCTCACGTACGTACCTCAGCCGGTCGTGCAGCCGGTTCTCGTGGCCCTGCCAGAACTCGATCGTGTCGGGGACCACACGGAAACCGCCCCACTGAGGGGGCGCGGGGACATGTTCGCCCTCCGGGTAGCGGGCGGCCAGTTCCTCGTAGCGTTCGATCAGCTCGTCACGGGAGCCGATCACCGTCGACTGGGCGCTCGCCCAGGCACCCAGCTGGGAGCCGTGCGGGCGGGTGCGGAAGTAGGCGACCGTCTCTTCGCGGCCGACGCGGGCCGCCGTGCCGGTGACGACGACCTGGCGGGCCATCGGGTGCCAGGGGAAGAGCAGCGAGACGTACGGGTTGGCGGTCAGTTCACGGCCCTTGCGGGATTCGTAGTTGGTGAAGAAGACGAAGCCGCGTTCGTCGTACTTCTTCAGCAGTACCGTGCGGGAGGACGGCCGGCCCTCGGGAGTGGCGGTGGAGACCACCATGGCGTTGGGCTCGTGAAGCA
Organism: Streptomyces sp. NPDC088246; assembly: GCF_044741025.1. Classification (NCBI taxonomy): domain Bacteria; kingdom Bacillati; phylum Actinomycetota; class Actinomycetes; order Kitasatosporales; family Streptomycetaceae; genus Streptomyces; species Streptomyces sp. NPDC088246. The sequence continues at coordinate 254,834 of NZ_JBIURV010000004.1, read as the reverse complement.
CCCCGCCCACGGCTACCTGCCTGAACCAGTGGGCGAACTGCTGCATCGGGTCGGCGGCCAGCGTGTCCTCGGTGAAGGCCTTGGAGCGGTACTGCTCGCGCATCGCGGCCGGATCGGTGGTGGAATCGGAGGGGGAGTCTGCGGTGGGCACGGGGTCATCCTGCCGCAGCGGCCAGGCCTGCCCGGCAAGGAGGGGCGCCAAACCGGCACCGGTGAATCGGGGCGCTGTGCCGGATGTCACGCTTCCCCGCATCGTGGGAACCCGCCAATATCTTGGGGCAGGCCACTGTGGCCTCCGTACAGCCACCGACCTGAGGGAGCCGCCATGTCCGACTTCGTACCGGGACTAGAGGGAGTCATCGCGTTCGAGACGGAGATCGCCGAACCGGACAAGGAAGGCGGTTCGCTCCGTTACCGCGGTGTCGACATCGAGGATCTCGTCGGCCATGTGTCGTTCGGAAATGTCTGGGGCCTGCTGGTCGACGGGGCGTTCAACCCGGGGCTGCCGCCGGCCGAGCCGTTCCCGATCCCGGTGCACTCCGGGGACATCCGGGTCGATGTGCAGTCCGCGCTGGCGATGCTCGCTCCCGTGTGGGGCCTGAAGCCGCTGCTCGACATCGACGAGGAGACGGCGCGCAACGATCTGGCGCGGGCCGCGGTGATGGCGTTGTCGTACGTGGCCCAGTCGGCGCGCGGGCAGGGTCTGCCGATGGTTCCGCAGAGCGAGATCGACAAGGCGCAGTCCGTGGTCGAGCGGTTCATGATCCGCTGGCGCGGTGAGCCGGACCCCAAGCACGTCAAGGCCGTCGACGCGTACTGGACGTCGGCCGCCGAGCACGGCATGAACGCCTCCACGTTCACCGCCCGAGTCATCGCGTCGACCGGCGCCGATGTGGCGGCGGCGCTTTCGGGCGCGGTGGGTGCGATGTCGGGGCCACTGCACGGTGGTGCGCCGTCCCGGGTCCTCGGCATGATCGAGGAGATCGAGCGGACCGGGGATGCCACCGCGTATGTGAAGAAGGCCCTGGACAAGGGTGAGCGGCTGATGGGCTTCGGGCACCGGGTCTACCGGGCGGAGGACCCGCGGGCGCGTGTTCTGCGGCGTACGGCCGAGGAGTTGGGTGCGCCGCGCTTCGAGGTGGCGCAGGCGCTGGAGAAGGCCGCGTTGGAGGAGTTGCACGCGCGTCGCCCGGACCGGGTGCTGGCGACGAACGTGGAGTTCTGGGCGGCGATCATGCTGGACTTCGCGGAGGTTCCGGCGCACATGTTCACGTCGATGTTCACGTGTGCGCGTACGGCGGGCTGGTCGGCGCACATTCTGGAGCAGAAGCGGACGGGGCGGCTGGTGCGGCCGTCGGCGAGGTATGTCGGGCCGGGGCCGCGTGATCCCCGGGAGATCGAGGGATACGAGCAGATCACGGATCTGGGGAACTGACGGTCCCGGTACCCCGCCGGCCCGGCGTGATCCGGAAGTACGGCCCCGGACAGGTCCGCGGAGTCTCACCCGGCCTGCGTGTCCATACGTCTAGAGCTTGCCGCGGAGGGTGACGGTGCGGTGTCCGCCGAGGCGGCGCCGCACCTCCTGTTCGAAGCCGTAGGTCAGCTCCGCCCAGTTCCAGAAGGTGAGGCCGAGCTGCCCGCAGGCGTAGTAGTCGTCCTCCCAGCTCCAGCGGTCGATGCCGGAGGGCCGACGGCAGGAGGGGCACTGCACGACGCCTTCGCCGCCGTCCGCCCAGGCACCGAGCCGGCCCGCGAACGGGGCCCAGGCGCTGTCGACGGGGCACCAGGTGTCGTCGACGAGGCGGAACTCGGTGGCGCAGAGCGGGCAGGTGGCAGCTCCCGCGTCGCCCTGGCCGCTGTCGAAGACAGTGCGTCCGGTCGCAATGTGGAGGCCGTTGCTCCACAGCTCGACCGGCTCCGGGTCGTCGACGGCCTCGGCGTAGTTCGGGCCAGGTGCGTTGCCGTAGCCGTCTTTGTCGAGGACGCAGTCGGTGCGCTCGGCGCTGACGATTCCGTCGGCGATCAGCCAGTCGAGGAGCCCGGCGCCGAGTTGTGCGGCGTCCTGCTCGGTGGCGTCGAGGTCGACGATCGTCTGGAAGTGGTCGCCCACAGGTCCCCCAAGGTCAGTCGAGTGCGTCGTCCAGCAGCGCCGCCCACTGTGCCACGACCCTCTGACGCCGGGCGGTGTCGTCGGTGAGTACGTTGGCCAGGCCCAGGCCGCGGGCCATGTCGAGGAGGCCCTGGACGGTTTCGCGTACGCCGGGCCTGGTTTCGTCGGCGGTGAGGAGTTCGACGGCGATGCGGTGGGTCTCGCGGCCGACGCGGGCTTCGAGTTCGGTGACGCGGGGGCGGAGTTGTTCCTCGTTGGACGCGGCGACCCAGAGCTGGAGTGCGGCGCGGAAGAGCGGGCCCGTGTAGAGGTCGACGAGGGCGGCGACGACGGCCGTGCGGCCCTGGACGGGCAGGGCGCGCAGGGCGGCGGAGCGTTCCTCGGCGACGTATTCGACGGCTGCGGTGAACAGGTCCTCGCGGGTCGGGAAGTGGTGCTGGGCGGCGCCGCGCGAGACGCCTGCGCGTTCGGCGACGACGGAGACGGTGGAGCCTGCCCAGCCGTGTTCGGCAAGGCAGGCGACCGCGGCTTCGAGGAGTCGCCGGCGGGTGGCGCGGCTGCGGTCCTGCTTGGGGGTCCTGTCGGTGGAGGGCGTCACAACACCCATACTGGGTCCCGTCGTTCGAGGAAGGCCGTCATCCCTTCCCGTGCCTCGGCGGAGGCGAAGAGTGCTGCCGAGCGGGCGATGAGGTCTTCGGCGTACTGGTCGAAACTCTTCCGCACAGTAGCTGTGACCAGCTCCTTCGATGCTGCCAGCCCCTGTGGTGAGGCCTTTCGCAGTCCGTCCAGTACGGGTACGAGTGCCTTGTCGATGTCCTCGGCGGACCCGACGGCGATCGTGATCAGGGAGATGCGGGCCGCTTCGGTCGCGTCGAAGCGTTCGCCGGTGAGGTAGTAGCGGGCGGCGGCTCGTGGGTCGATGCGGGGCAGCAGCGGCAGGGAGATGACGGCAGGGGCGAGGCCGAGCCGGGATTCGGTGAGGGCGAACGAGGCGCCGGGCCCGGCCGCGGAGATGTCGCAGGCGCCGAGCAGTCCGAGGCCGCCCGCCCGGACGTGCCCCGTGACCCGTGCGACGACGGGCTTGGGCAGTGCGACGATCTGCCGCATCAGGGCGACGAAGGCTGCCGGATCGGGCGGTCCGGTGAGGTCGGCGCCCGCGCAGAACGTGTTGCCGGTGTGGGTGAGGACGACGGCTCGTACGGTGTCGTCGGCCGCGCACGCGTCCAGGGCGGTGGAGAGCTCGCCCACCAGCTGCGCGGAGAGTGCGTTGCGGTTGGCCGGCGAGTCGAGGGTGAGGGTGGTGATGCCCCGGTCGTGGGCGGGGGCGGCGAGCGGCGTCATGTGTCGGTCTCCTTCTCGCGGGACTTCTCGAACGCGGCGGGAGCTGCGGTGGGCAGCTGCGGCGTGGAAAGACAAAATGTCCTGCGTCAGTACGACTTGGGGAGACCCAGGGACTGGTGGGACACGTAGTTCAGGATCATTTCCCGGCTGACGGGTGCGATCCGGGCGACGCGGGCCGCCGTGATCAGGGACGCGAGGCCGTATTCGCGGGTGAGGCCGTTGCCGCCGAGGGTGTGCACGGCCTGGTCGACGGCTTTGACGCAGGCTTCGCCGGCCGCGTACTTCGCCATGTTGGCGGCCTCGCCGGCACCGATGTCGTCGCCCTCGTCGTACAGCCGGGCGGCTTTCTGCATCATCAACCGGGCCAGTTCCAGTTCGATGTGGGCCTGGGCGAGGGGGTGGGCGATGGCCTGGTGGGAGCCGATGGGTTCCTTCCACACCTGGCGGGTCTTCGCGTACTCGACGGCGCGGGCCAGTGCGTAGCGGCCCATGCCGATGCCGAATGCGGCGGTCATGATGCGTTCCGGGTTGAGCCCGGCGAAGAGCTGGAGCAGTCCGGCGTCCTCTCCCCCTCCGACGAGGGCGTCGGCGGGCAGCCGTACCTCGTCGAGGACCAGCTCGAACTGCTTCTCCGGGGCCTGGAGTTCCATGTCGATCTGCGAGCGCCGGAAGCCGGGGGCGTCGCGCGGGACGATGAAGAGGCAGGGCTTGAGCCTGCCGGACCTGGCGTCCTCGGTGCGGCCGACGACGAGGGTGGCGTCGGCGATGTCGACGCCGGAGACGAAGACCTTGCGTCCGGTGAGCAGCCAGTCCTCGCCGTCCTTGCGGGCGGTGGTGGTGATGCGGTGGGAGTTGGAGCCCGCGTCGGGTTCGGTGATGCCGAAGGCCATGGTGAGGCTGCCGTCGGCGAGACCGGGGAGCCACTGCCGTTTCTGGGTGTCGGTGCCGAAGCGGGCGATGACGGTGCCGCAGATGGCCGGGGAGACGACCATCATGAGGAGTGGACTGCCGGCTGCGCCCAACTCCTCCAGGACGATGGAGAGTTCGGTTATTCCGCTGCCACCGCCGCCGTACTCCTCGGGGAGGTTCACGCCGAGGTAGCCGAGTTTGGCGGCTTCGGTCCACAGTTCGCGCGGGTGGGCTCCGTCGCGTACGACTGAGGTCATGTAGTCCCGCCCGTAGCGCTTTCCGAGGGCGGCGACGGCTGCGCGCAGGGCCTGGTGCTCTTCGGTTTCGAGGACAGTGCTCATGCGTTCTCCTCAGGGTCTGCGGGTTCGGTCACGACGGCGAGCAGGGCGCCGACCTCCACCTGGAGGCCGGGGGCGGCGTGCAGTGCGGTGAGGGTGCCGGAGGCGGGGGCGAGGATGCGGTGTTCCATCTTCATCGCCTCCAGCCAGATCAGTGGCTGCCCGACTTCGACCGCCGCCCCGGCCCCGAGACCGTCCGCGATGCGGACGACGGTGCCGGGCATGGGGGCGAGCAGTGAGCCGGGTTCGGTCCGGTCGGTGGGGTCGGTGAAGCGGGGCAGGGCGGTGAAGGTGTACGAGCCGGTGGCGGTGTCCACGTACGCCTTGTCCCGGTGGAAGGTGATGGCGAAGTGGCGGGTGACCGAGCCCACTTCGAGGGTGACGTGGTCGGGGCGGGCGGCGATGACCCGCTCTCCGGTTTCGGGGACGGGGCCGGTACGTGTGGTGCGGTAGGCGGCCTGGTGTTCGGTGCCGTCGGGTTCGCTGCGGTAGCGCTTGACCTGGGGTTGCGAGGAGATGTTGCGCCAGGCGCCGAAGCGGGCGGGGCCGGGACCGGGGCCGTGGTGGCGGATGGCGGCGTCGGCTAGGGCTGCGGCCAGGGCGGCGGTGCGGCGGTCCGCTTCGTCCGGGGCGGGGGTGAGGGTGTCCAGGTGGCGGTCGTAGAAGCCGGTGTCGAGGCGGGCGGCGCGGAAGTCGGGGTGGCGCAGGGACCGTACGAGCAGGTCGCGGTTGGTGACCGGGCCGTGGATGCGGGCGCGTTCCAGGGCGCGGGCGAGGAGGCGTACGGCTTCGCCCCGGGTGGGTGCGTGGGCGATGACCTTGGCGAGCATCGGGTCGTAGTGCACGCCGATGGTGTCGCCGCCGGTGTACCCGGTGTCGAGGCGCAGTCCGGGTTCGTCCGGCACATCCAGCGTGAGCAGTGCTCCGGTCTGCGGCTGCCAGTCGCGGGCGGGGTCCTCGGCGTAGAGGCGGGCCTCGACGGCGTGGCCGTGCGGCTCGGGAGGTGCGGTGGCGGGCAGCGGTTCGCCTTCCGCGATGCGCAGTTGCAGGGCGACGAGGTCGAGCCCGAAGACGGCTTCGGTGACTGGGTGTTCGACCTGGAGGCGGGTGTTCATCTCCAGGAAGTACGGCCGTCCGTCGGCCGCGAGGAGGAACTCGACGGTGCCCGCGCCCCGGTAGCCGACGGCGTGGGCGGCGGCCACGGCGGCATCGTGCAGCCGGGTCCGCAGCGCGTCGTCGAGACCGGGTGCGGGGGCCTCCTCGACGACCTTCTGGTGGCGTCGCTGGAGCGAGCAGTCCCGGGTGCCGAGCGCCCAGACCCCACCGTACTCGTCGGCCATGACCTGGACCTCGACGTGCCGGCCGCGCTCCACGTACGGCTCCGCGAAGACCTCGCCGTCCCCGAAGGCGGCAGCGGCCTCGGCGGATGCGGCCGTTAACTCACAAAATAGATCGGTGAGTTCACGTACGATCCGCATTCCGCGTCCGCCCCCGCCCGCCGCCGCCTTCAGCAACAGCGGAAGGTCGTCGGCGGTGGCCTTCTCCGTGTCGACGGGCGCGAGCAGTGGCACCCCGGCGGCGGCCATCAGCTCCTTGGCGCGGGTCTTGGACGCCATCAGCTCGATGGCCTCGACCGGCGGCCCCACCCAGACGAGACCGGCGTCCTGCACGGCACGGGCGAATCCGGCGTTCTCGGAGAGGAAGCCGTACCCGGGGTGGACGGCGTCGGCGCCCGCCGCGAGCGCGGCGCGTACGACGAGATCACCGCGCAGATAGGTGTCGGACGGGGCGGCACCCGGCAGCCGTACGGCGGTGTCCGCCTCCCGTACGTGCAATGCGTCGGCGTCCGCGTCGGAGTACACGGCGACGGTGGCGATGCCCAGCGCGCGGCACGTGCGGAAGATCCGGCAGGCGATCTCGCCCCGGTTGGCGACGAGCAGTGTGGAGATCATCTGTGGCCTCACATCCGGAAGATTCCGAAGCCGCCGCGGGCACCTTCGACCGGGGCGGTGTGGATCGCGGACAGACACATCCCGAGGACGGTCCTGGTGTCGCGCGGGTCGATGACCCCGTCGTCGTACAGCCGCCCGGAGAGGAACATCGGCAGCGACTCGGACTCGATCTGCTGCTCGACCATGGCGCGCAGCCCGGCGTCGGCCTCGGCGGCCTTGTCGTCGTACGGCAGCCCCTTCGCGGCGGCGGAGGCGCGGGCGACGATGGACAGCACCCCGGCGAGCTGCTGCGGCCCCATGACGGCGGACTTGCTGCTGGGCCAGGCGAAGAGGAAGCGCGGGTCGTACGCCCGTCCGCACATGCCGTAGTGCCCGGCCCCGTACGAGGCGCCCATCAGCACGGACAGATGCGGGACCCTGGAGTTCGACACGGCGTTGATCATCATCGCGCCGTGTTTGATGATGCCGCCCTGCTCGTACTCCTTGCCGACCATGTAGCCGGTGGTGTTGTGCAGGAAGAGCAGGGGGATGTCGCGCTGGTTGGCGAGCTGGATGAACTGGGCGGCCTTCTGCGACTCCTCGCTGAACAGCACACCTTGCGCATTGGCGAGGATGCCGACGGGATAGCCGTGAAGCGTGGCCCATCCGGTCACCAGGCTGGTCCCGTACAGCGGCTTGAACGCGTCGAAGTCGGAGCCGTCGACGAGCCGGGCGATGACCTCGCGCGGGTCGAAGGGCACCTTCAGATCGCCGGGCACGATGCCGATCAGCTCGTCCTCGTCGTACTTCGGCGGTTCGGCCGGTCCCGGATCCGCATGTGCCTTGCGCCAGTTGAGGCGGGCGACGATCCGGCGGGCCTGGCGCAGCGCGTCCTGCTCGTCGACGGCGAAGTGGTCGGCGAGCCCGGAGATGCGGGCGTGCATCTCGGCGCCGCCGAGCGATTCGTCGTCGCTCTCCTCGCCGGTCGCCATCTTCACCAGGGGCGGTCCGCCGAGGAACACCTTGGACCGTTCCTTGATCATGACGGTGTGGTCGGACATGCCGGGGACGTACGCCCCACCGGCGGTCGAGTTCCCGAAGACGACGGCCACGGTCGGGATGCCGGCCGCCGACAGCCGGGTGAGGTCGCGGAACAGCGCCCCGCCCGGGATGAAGATCTCCTTCTGCGACGGGAGATCGGCGCCCCCGGACTCGACGAGGCTGATGCAGGGCAGCCGGTTGGCGAAGGCGATCTCGTTCGCCCGCAGGGCCTTCTTCAGGGTCCAGGGGTTGGAGGCGCCGCCGCGTACGGTCGGGTCGTTGGCGGTGATCAGGCACTCCACGCCCGACACCACTCCGATCCCGGTGACGAGCGAGGCGCCGACTGTGTACTCGGGGGCCTCGCTCCCCCAGGCGGCGAGCGGCGACAGCTCCAGGAACGGGGTGTCCTCGTCGATCAGCAGCTCGATCCGCTCCCGGGCCAGGAGCTTTCCGCGCGAGCGGTGCCGCTCGACGTACTTCTCACCGCCGCCCGCCTGCGCCTTGGTGTGCTCGCCGGCCAGCTCGTCGAGTTTGGCGAGCATGGCCGCGCGGTTCGCGGCGTATTCGGGGCTCGCGGTGTCGAGCCCGGTGGGAAGGACGGTCATGCGTTCACCTCCGGTGCGTGGGCGGCTTCCAGCAGCGGTACGGGAATGGGGAGGTGCCGGGAGCGCAGCCACTCCCCCACCGCCTTGGCCTGGGGATCGAACCGGTGCCGGCCGGCGACGCCCTCACCGAGCAGCCCGCGCACGACGAAGTTCAGGGCACGGAGGTTCGGCAGGACATGGCGTACGACGGTGAGGCCGGCGGTCTCCGGAAGCAGCTCCTGGAACCGTTCGACGGTCAGCTCATGGGCCAGCCAACGCCAGGCGTCGTCGCCGACGGCCCACACCCCCACGTTGGCGTCCCCGCCCTTGTCACCGCTGCGGGCGCCCGCGACCCGGCCGAGCGGGGCGGTCCGGGTGGGTCCGGAGAACGGCAGGGGCTCGGGCAGCGGCGGCTCCCCGGCTTCCCGCAAGGGCCGCGTCCGTACGGGATGTTCCTGGTTCTCCCGCCGCCCGTCCGGCAGGACGGCGACGTGCGGGACCTCGCCGGCCGGTACGTACTTTGCCTCGAACACCCCGTACGGTGCGCCCTTTCCGGGCGGGGCGGTGACATGGAAGCCCGGATAGCTGCCGAGGGCGAGCTCGATCGCCGCGCCGGAGACCGCGCGTCCGACGGCCTCCGGGTCCTGGTCGCGGACGACGAGCCGGAGCAGGGCGCAGGCCCTCTCCTCGGTGTCGGCGTCGGCCCGGTCGGTCCGGGCCAACTCCCAACGAACCTCCGCGGGGCGGGTACGGGACCGGTCGAGTGCTTCCGTGAACTGGTCCTTGACGAGCTGCGCCTTGGCCTCGATGTCGAGCCCGGTGAGTACGAAGACGACCTCGTTGCGCCAGCCGCCGAGCCGGTTGAGGCCGACTTTGAGTGTGGGCGGCGGGGCCTCGCCGCGCACGCCGGAGATCCGTACCCGGTCGGGGCCTTCCTGGGTCAGCCGTACGGTGTCGAGCCGGGCGGTGACGTCCGGTCCGGCGTACCGGGGCCCGCCGGTCTCGTACAGCAACTGGGCCGTGACGGTGCCGATGTCGACGACGCCGCCCGTGCCGTCGTGCTTGGTGATGACGGACGACCCGTCGGCATGGATCTCGGCGACGGGGAAGCCGGGCCGGCGCAGGTCATGGCCCCGGAAGAACGAGTAATTCCCCCCGGTGGCCTGGGTTCCGCACTCCAGTACGTGTCCGGCGACGACGGCCCCGGCGAGGGCGTCGTGGTCGTCGGGGCCCCAGCCGAAGTGCGCGGCGGCGGGCCCGGTGACGAGGGCGGCGTCGGTGACCCGTCCGGTGACGACGACATCGGCGCCCGCGGTGAGGCAGGCGGCGATCCCCGCGCCGCCGAGGTAGGCGTTGGCGGTGAGGAAGCCCTCGGGTACGGGGAGGCTGTCGCCCTCCACATGGGCGACCCGTACGGGCACTCCCGCTTTCTGCGCCAACTCCCTCACGGCGTCGGCCAGTCCGGCCGGATTGAGCCCTCCGGCATTGGTGACGATCTTCACGCCGCGCTCGTGGGCGAGCCCGAGGCCCTCTTCGAGCTGGCGCAGGAAGGTGGTGGCGTACCCGTGCCTGGGGTCCTTGAGCCGGCTCCGGCCGAGGATGAGCATGGTCAGCTCGGCGAGATAGTCCCCGGTGAGGACGTCGAGGGGGCCGCCGGTGAGCATCTCGCGTACGGCGTCGAAGCGGTCGCCGTAGAACCCGGAGGCGTTGCCGATCCGCAGCGGTCCGGTCCGCCGGGGCCCGGTCGGGGTCACTTGCCGCCTGCCCGGGGCGCGCGGCCGGGTCCGGCGGGCCCGGCGAACGCCTGGGCGATGTCGAGCCACCGGTCGGCGTCGGGCCCGGTGGCCCGGACGGCGAGGTCGTCACGGTGGGCGCGCTGGGTGACCAGAAGGCAGAAATCGAGCAGCGGCCCGGTGACGCGCTGCGGCGCGTCCTGCGCCCCGAACGCGATCAACTCGCCGCCGGGTGCTTTCAGTTCGACCCGGAACTCCTCCTCGGGTGCCGCGATCCCCCGCACCAGGTAGGCGTAGTCCCTGGCCCGTACCCCGATCCGGGCGACGTGCCGCAGCCGGGCGGTGGGGGCCCTGGTGACCCCGAGGGTGTCGGCGATGTCCTGGCCGTGCGCCCAGGTCTCCATGATCCGGGCGGTCGCCATGGAAGCGACACTCATCGGCGGCCCGTACCAGGGAATACGGGTTCCGGCGGGCGCGTCCCGCAGCGCCGCTTCGAGCCGCCCCCGCCCGTCCCGCCACCGCGCGAGCAGCACGTCCGGGGCGAGCACGGCCAGCTCCTCCGCGCCCCGGTCGACAAAGGATTCGGGCGCCTCCATGGCCTCGGCCACCTCCGCGGCGAAGGCACCGGCATCGGTGGCGGCGAGCAGCGCGACCTCGTCGGTCCAGGTGAGATGGGCGATCTGGTGCGCGATGCTCCAGCCGGGAGCGGGGGTCGCAGCGGCCCATTGCCCGGCGCTCAACCCCTTTACGAGTCCGTCGAGTTCCTGGCTCTCATCGCGCATGTCGTCGATCACGGCTGCCACATCGGGCACGGTGCGCTCCCCTCGGGGCAAGGCGGTGTGCCCAGGAGCATGGCAGCGGACCCATAAACAAGCAAGCGCGCTTGCATTATTTTCTGCCTGCCGCCGGGACGTCGGCAGGCACCGCCTCGACGGCGACATGGCCGCCGTCGGTCCGGTCGGGCAGCCCTCCGTGATCCGGTGATCCGTCCGTCCGGTCGGGAGAGCGGAGCTCCGTACAGCCGCTGCTCACGGGGCGGCCCGGTAGAGACAGGTCAGCGCGTCGAGTGTCCGGGTCAGGTGGTCGCGTAGTGCGGGCGGGGCGAGGACTTCCGCTTCGGCGCCGAGTTTGAGCAGTTCCGGCAGGGCGTGTTCGACCGACTCGACCGGGATCGTCACACGGGACCAGCCTTCGGCGTCCGGGGGCGTGGCGGTCCGCTGTGCGGCGGCGGCCATGGCCGCGTCCCACACATGGGGCAGTCGGGACAAGGCGTTCGGGGACAGGCGCACGACCGCCTCGCCCCGGTGGCGGCGGGACTCGAAGAACTCCAGGTAGGTCCGCCAGTGTTCGGCCAGGTCGAAGCCTTCGGGGCGGTCGAACCGCTCGCCGAGGACGTGGATGTCCAGGATTCTCGATATGCGGTAGGTACGGAGCTGCTCGGCGCCGCCGGCCACCAGGTACCAGGCTCCGGCCTTGAGTACGAGCCCGTACGGTTCCACGGTCCGGGTGACCTCGTGGGGTTCGGCCCACCGCAGGTACCGCATCCGTACGGTGCGGTTGTTCCACACAGCGTCCGCGACCGCGTTCAGGTACGGCGCGGGGTCGCCGTCGCGGTACCAGGCGGGGGCGTCGAGGTGGAAGCGTTCGGCGAACCGGCCCGCCCGGTAGCGCAGTTCGGCGGGGAGCGCGGCCATCAGCTTGAGCTGTACGGCGGTCACGACGGCGCCCAGGCCAAGGTCGGCGGCGGCCGTCGGCAGCCCGGTCAGGAACAGCGAGCCGGCCTCGTCCTCGGTGAGCCCGGTCAGCCGGGTGCGGAAGCCACCGAGCAGCCGGTACCCGCCGTCGTGGCCGGATTCGCCGTACAGGGGCACGCCTGCCGAACTCAGGGACTCCATGTCGCGGTAGACGGTGCGTACGGACACCTCCAGCGTGTCGGCCAGCTCCTGCGCCGTCATCCGATCGCGGGTCTGCAGGAGCAACAGGATGGAGACCAGCCGGCTCGCTCGCATGCCGTGAAGTCTGCCGCAGATCACTGACACAAGGTGTCAGTGGAGCGGAAATAGCTTCCCCGCATGAGCAACGACGTGAGCAATGACGTGAGCAATGACGTGAGCAGCGACCTGGGCAACGATACGGACGGCGCCATGGACATCGACCGGTTCGTCGCCAGGTACATAGCCGTGTGGCACGAACCCGACCCGGACGCACGCCGCGCCGCCATCGCCCGGCTCTGGGACGTGAACGCCACCGAGACCACCGAGGCCGCGCGGTACCACGGCCACGATGCCCTCGAAGTCCGCGTCACCGAGGCGTACAACAATCTGGTGCGGGACAGTGGATACGTCTTCCGTTCCGCGGGCGACGCGACCGGCCACCACGACACGGTCACCTTCACGATCCACATGTTCCCCGCCGCCGGTGGCGCCATCGCCTGGACCGGCCGCATCGTCGCCACCCTCGGAGAGGATGGGCTCATCCGGGACGAGTACCAGTTCACCGTGGCCGTACCGTCCGGGACGGCGGCGGGCACGCGGGCCACCGCCGAGGACTTCCTCCGTCGCCTCGGCGAAGGCGATCCGGACCGGATCGCCGAACTGTTCGCCGCGCACGTCGACTGGCGGCTGGACTGGCCGGACGGCGGTCATCCGGCGGTTCCGTGGATCCGTCCCCGCTCGACCCGTGCGGATGTCGCCGACCACTTCCGCGAAGTGGCCGCCCACCACGTTCCCGAGAAGTCGGCCGGAACGGCGTCGTCCGTCCTGGTCGACGGCGCGGAGGCGGTCGTGCTCGGCGACATCCGCCAGACGGTACGGGCGACGGGCACGCCCTACACAGCCCTGTGCGCGCTCCACCTCACCGTGGTGGACGGCCTGATCACCCGCTACGTCGTCTACGAGGACAGCCTCTCCGTCGCCGAGGCCCTCGCGGCCCGGCCGATACGGCGCTGAGCAGCCGGGCCGGGCGTCAGGTGTGGCTGCGGCTCCGCACGCCCCGCACCTGACTCCGTACCGCGCCCATGCTCGCCCCGATGACCAGGGCCATGGCCAGGGCGTCCGTCGTGGAGAGGGCCTGATCGAGGATGAGGAAGCCGGCCGTGGCCGCGATCGCGGGTTCGAGGCTCATCAGGATCGCGAAGGTGGGCGCGGGCAGGCGGCGCAGCGCCATGAGTTCGAGGGTGTACGGAAGGACGGAGCTCAGCAGCGCCACCGCCGCACCCAGTCCCAGCGTGGACGGGACCAGCAGTTTCGAGCCCGACTCCAGGATGCCGAGGGGCAGAGAGAGGATCGCGGCGACCACCATGGCCAGGGCCAGGCCGTCCGCCTGGGGGAAGCGGCGGCCGGTGCGGGCACTGAAGACGATGTACGTGGCCCACATGGCACCCGCGCCCAGTGCGTACGCGGCGCCCACCGGATCGAGGCGGTCGAAGCCACCCCCGCTCAGCAGCACGACGCCGCCCAGCGCTAGGCCCGCCCACACCACGTTGACCAGGCGGCGCGAGGCGACCACCGAGAGGGCCAGCGGGCCCAGCACCTCCAGAGTGACGGCCGCGCCCAGCGGGATGCGGTCGGCAGCCTGGTAGAAGAGTATGTTCATGCCGCCCATGGCCACCCCGAACGCGAGGACCGTGCCCCAGTCGGCGCGCGAGTGGCCGCGCAGCTTCGGGCGGCAGACGATCAGCAGCACGAGCGCGGCGACGGCCAGGCGCAGGGTGACGACCCCGAGCGCGCCGGCCCGCGGCATCAGCAGGACCGCGACGGCGGAGCCGAACTGGACGGAGAGGCCGCCCGCGACCACCAGCGCGACCGGGGCGAGTGCTGCCCTTCGGCCCTTGGGACGTGCAGGACCTGCCGCCCCGCCCAGGGCGGACACCGCCTCCGGTACGGCGACGGCCGCGGCCTGCTCCGCGGCCGCTGCCCCTGCTGCACTGCGCTGGTCGTTCACCTGCGGTGTTCCTCCCGAATCCAACAGTGCATTTCAATGCACTACCTGATTGAAGATACTGCACTCTCGCCGTGCACTACCTCCCCTTACGGTAGGTACCTCCGCGTGGCACGTGAAATGCCCATTGGTCTCCCGTTATGCTTCCCGCGCATGAGCCTTGGACGCAGCGGTGACGGCCGTACCGGGAGCCCTGCGGGCCGGAGCTCCGGCCGCGGTATCGAGGTCCGCCATCTGCGCGCCTTCCTCGCGATCGCCGACGAGGGCAACGTCACCCGCGCCGCCGCCCGCCTCCGCCTCACCCAGCCCGCGGTCTCCCGCACCCTCGCCGCCCTGGAGCAGCACCTCGGCATCCGGCTCGTCGACCGGTCCACCCACCATCTCGTCCTCACCCCCGAAGGCGTCGCCTTCCGGGACAGGGCCGCCGCCGCGGTCGCCGCGTTCGACGAGGCGCTCGACTCCGGCGGGCTGCGCCACTGGCCGCTGCGGCTCGGGCACGCCTGGTCGGCGTTCGGCCCGTACACCACTCCCCTGCTCCGGCGCTGGCAGGAGCGGTATCCGCAGACCCCGCTCGAACTGCTGCGGATCGACGACCGCACCGCCGGGCTCACCCGCGGCGAGGTCGATGCGGCGTTGCTGCGGGGACCCGTCGAGACGCCCGGGCTCGTCACCGAGGTGCTGTTCGAGGAGGACCGGGTGGCGGCGGTGGCCGCGGACGGGCCGCTCGCCGCCCGCGCCACGCTCCGTCTCGCCGATCTGGCGGGCGGCACCGTCGTCCTCAACACCGTCTCCGGCACCACCACCGTCGATCTGTGGCCGCCGGACGCCAGGCCCGCCGCGACGCTCACCGTCGCCAACACCGACGACTGGCTGACCGCCATCGCGGCGGGGCGCGGCGCCGGGGTCTCCGCCGCGTCCACCGCCGGAATGCACCCGCACTCGGGGGTCGCCTACCGCCCGCTCGTCGACGCCCCGGCCGTCCCGGTCCTGCTCGCCCGGCGCGACGCCCCCGGCCATCCCGCACTGCCGGAACTCGCCGCCCTCGCCCGCGAGATCGTGGGGCGGGACGCCACCGACGGCTGAGGAACTCCCGCACGGGGCCGGATGGCCGGGGTGAGCGCCCCCGCCCGTCTCAGCTGGCGTACCCCCTCAGGTGCCGCAGTGCGCCTGCCGTGCACGAGTTCGCGCACGCCGTCCGCCGTGCACTGCCCGTGCGGGACGCCAACGAGCCGCGGCCGGACGGGGCGGGGCGGGTGACCGGGGAGCCGCTGGAGCGGGCGGCGCCGAACCGGGTCCATCTGCTCTGGTGGGGCCTCGGGGGCGGGTACGTGCTGGTGCTCGCCCTGCTGCTGGTGAAGGGCGCCGGGGTCGTCCTGGCGGTCTTCTGGACGGTGGCCCCCGGCCCGATCGCCGCCGGGGGGCTGGGCGTGTACGGCGGATGGCAACTGTTCCGGGAGGCCTGGGTGCTGCGTACCCGGGGGATCACCGTGGAGGGACAGCTGCAGCGGTCCCACTGGTACAACAACGTCGAGCACACCTACGCGTACGTCGACAACCACGGCGTACGGCGTGAGCGCACGGGCTCGGACGGGGGTGCCGAGCGGGCGGAGATCACCTACGACCCTGCGGACCCCGAGACCACCAAGATCGGTCGCCGTACGACGGGACAGCTCGTGCTCGGCACGGTGCTCATCCTGCTGCCGGGCGGTGTCCTGCTGGCCGGTGTCGCGCTCGTGGCGGTGGGGCTGGTGGCGCTGGTCATCTGATCGTGTGCCGGGAGCCCGGAGAGAATGCTCTCCGGGCTCTCTCTGTTGTGGTGTGGCGGCCAGACCATCTGAATCAGCGACCTGCGAAGTATGGGCCC
This sequence comes from Streptomyces sp. NPDC088246, assembly GCF_044741025.1. Classification (NCBI taxonomy): domain Bacteria; kingdom Bacillati; phylum Actinomycetota; class Actinomycetes; order Kitasatosporales; family Streptomycetaceae; genus Streptomyces; species Streptomyces sp. NPDC088246. The sequence continues at coordinate 239,044 of NZ_JBIURV010000004.1, read as the reverse complement.
TGGCTAGACGCGGTCCTGGAAGACGCAGCTCCACACGTGCGTGCCCGCGACGCTGCCGTCGGCGCGCACCGCCTCCAGCGTGTAGAAGTGCGTGGTCCCCCGCGCGGCCCTGGTGTCCGTATAGGCGCGGGTCTCCGCCGACAGCAGTCCGGCGTGCAGCGGCTGGTACGCCTTTGTGGCCGCATTCCACCTGCTGACCCGGTAGCCCGCGACGGTGTCGCACTCAGCCGTCTTGTCGCACCGCCAGCTGATGGACGGCCCGTGCGCGTTGGGTCCGCCGATCACGGTGCCCCAGCCCATGCTGCCGAGGTCCCAGTCCCCAGTGACCGTCACGGACGGCCGGACGTCCAGCTCGGTGACCTCGACGACCGTGACCTTCGGGTCGCTCGGGGGCAGCGCGTTGTCCCAGCGGTCCCTGGCGACGACCGCGTACATGTACGTCTCGCCGTCCGGCAGGTCGCCGCAGAGGACCGCGAGCGGGTCGCTTGTGCCCTCCGCGCAGGAGGTGGAGCTGAGCCACTTGACCGTGCCGTCGGCCTGCCGGGCTCCGGTCCAGGCGTCGTAGTGTTCGACGTCGTCCTCGGTCGAGGCCGCCCAGCTGATCAGCACGCCGTCGGCGCGCGGGGTGGCCTTCACGCCGGTGACGGGGCCGGGCGCGACGCGGTCGCCGGTGCGGACGACGAGCGGGGCGGACAGCGCCGACTCGTTGCCGTCCGGGTCCACCGCCGCGACCGCGTACGTCACGTACGTGCCCGCGGGCATCTCCAGGTCGTGGCAGATGCCGCCGGTGCTGGTCTCGTCGCTCTCCTCGGCGCAGGTCACGCGGGCGAGCGCGGCCGGGTCGAGGGTCTTGCCGGGCGAGCGGTAGACGCGGTAGGTCCCGCCGTTGTCGAAGTCCTCATAGAACCCGTCGGGCTGCTTCCAGTACACCTCGGTGTAGCCGACGCGGACGACGGAGCCGAGGGAGGTCGGGGACTTCGGCGGCGTCCGGTCGACGCCGTCGCCGGTGACGGCGGCGTACGCCGACGGGTTGCCGAGCGCGTCGAGGGCGCGCACCCGGTAGTACCGGGCGGTGTTCACGGGTGCGTCGGTGCGGTACGACGTCGTGGTCGTCGTTCCCAGCAGCTCGAACGGGCCGGTGGCCGCGGAGGCGGCGTACACCTCGTACTTCGCGGCGTCGGCGACCCCCTGCCAGGCCAGGGTGGCCCACCACGCGTCGCCAGTGACCGTGAGACCAGTCGGCGCCGCCGGGCCCGTGCGGTCCACGGTCACAGCGGAGGCGTCGAGGCTGCCGACGGACTCGCGGCCCGCCTTGTCGACGGCACGGACCTCGTACAGGAAGGTCTGGCCCGTGGCGGGCGTCGCGTCCACGAAGGACGGGGAGGTGAGCAGCGACGAGCCACTGGCCTTCGCCCACTGGGTGGTGCTCAGCCGGCGGTACACGCGGTAACCGGCGAGGTCCATCTCCTTGTTCGCGGCCCAGCGCAGGGTGGTCTTCGTGGTGTCCCGGTTGTACGCGGCGGTGAGGCCGGTCGGGGCGACCGGCTTGACCGTGTCGACGGCGGCCTCGGTGCGCGGGGCGTACGTGAACCCGGCGTGGGCGAGGCCGGTCCAGGCAACGTAGTCCACGCGGATCGCGTGCTTGCCGGCCGGGATGGTCAGGTCGACGGTCTTGCGGGCGGTGGTGGAGACGTTCTTCCACAGGTCGATCTTCCGCACGCCGTCGACGTAGACGCGCATGCCGTCCTGCGTGGCTGCGGAGAGCCGGAAGGGGCCGCCGGAGCCGAAGTCCCGGGTGAGGGACCAGCGGACGGAGAAGTTGTCCTTGGGCAGCGTGACGCCGGGCGGGTCGCCGTACCCGTAGTTCTCGCCGATGGCGGAGTCGCAGGCGGTCAGCTTCGGCGTGCCGCTGAAGGTGGAGTTGGCGAAGTACTGCGCCTTCCAGACGGGAGAGGTGCAGGTGACGGCCGCGGATGCCGGGGCGGCGGTGATCAGGCCGCCGGTGGCGGCGAGGGCGGCCGTCGCGGCCAGCGCGGTCAGCCGGGTACGAGTCATCACAGAGAGTGGGGCCCTTTCCGGACCAATGGGAAACAGGCGAAACAGGTGACGCCTGTGTGACCCATGAGGCGGGGGCAGGGTTGCCCCGCCCCTCGCCTCTTTCACGGACGTTCGCCACGGTGGCGCTGCCCGTGGCATGCCCGGCCCTCGCTGCGCGGCCCGACCGGTCGGGCCGGTCAGGCCGGGTCGAGTTGGCGGCAGGGCCTGCACAGGCCGTCGCGGAACGCTTCGAGCCTTCCTGGGACGCCGCACTCGGTGCACTCGACCATCAGGCGGCGTGCGGGGGTTCCCTGCGCGGCCGGGGCCGCGGCGGGCAGGCGGGGCGGGACCTTGTCGCGGAGGCGGCGGCGGACGAACCCGAAGGGCGAGTCGACAGACGCGGGAAGCCCGGCGGTGAGGGCGTGCGTCAGATAGTCGGCGTCCACACCGCGCGCGAACCACTCGGCAGCCGCCTGCTCCAGCGCCGCACAGTCCGATGCCGAGAGGGCCAGGCGGGAGTCGGTACGGCCGAGACGGGCCAGGACGAGGAAAGCGGGAGAGGGCCGGTCCACGGTCGCCTTGAGCCCCGGCTGCGGCTCGGGCTCCGGCTCTGCGGTGCGCTGCTGCGGCACTGTCGTGACGGGCGGCTGCGCCGGTACGGATGCGGATGCTTCGGACGCAGCGGGGCCGTCAGGAACCCACGGGGGCAGTGGCGCGGCGACCTCCTGCGGCGTGGAGCGTCGCTCCTCGGCGGTGAGGAAGGCGTCCCACCACTCGTTGTCACGGGCGACCCGGGACCAGAAGGTGCGGGTGACCCAGCGGACCTGGCCACCCTCGCCGCTCAGGCACCGGACATGCCGCAGATGACCGGCCACGCCCAGGGCCCGCAAGGCGCTGCCGACAGCCATTTGCCCATACAGCGGCTGACTCCTGGCCAGCGACTTGATGTCCATCGCCGCACCCTCGGTCAGCGCGTCGACGTAACCGGCGATGTGCCGCTCGCGCTCGGGCAATAGCGCGAAATCGCCCTCGCAAGGCGAGCGTTGATCCGGCACGGATCGCTTTCCGTAACCGGGCTTGGCCTTCGGATGGGAGCGCGAGGATGCGGACGCGCGCGGGGCAGCGCTAAGGTTTGAACCAGCCACGGGGTCGCCTACTTCGATCTTGGGGTCAGACCCCGGCCGGTGGTGAGAACACCGCGTCGGGGTCGTTACGTTCGGCACCGTAAACAGCTGCGACTCCGCGCCGCAATTCGGTCACGATTAGTCATACTTGCTGGCCGTGACGGGGTCGGGGAGGGCGGGGAGGTTTCCCCAACCCCCTTCTTTCACCTACCGGTTGCACAACACCGCTCGAATCCCGGCACCCGAAACCCGACCCCCGAAGCCCGAAGCTCAAGACCCGGCCCCGGCCCCCTCCCCGAAGCTCGAAACCCGGCTCCCGGCTCCCGGCTCCCGAAGCTCGGGCTCCGGCCGCCCCGCGCCTCAGCCGCAGGAAGTGCCCGATTCGGGAGGCAGCCCCTCCGCCAGCACCTCCGCCAGGTGCCGGGCCCTCACACCGCCCAGTTGCTCCAGCTGCGTACGGCAGGAGAAGCCGTCAGCCAGGAACTCCGTACCGGGCTCCGCGGCCCGTACCGATGGCAACAGGGCCTCCTCCGCGCAGGCCGCCGATACCGCCCAGTGGCCCCGTTCGAAGCCGAAGTTTCCGGCCAGTCCGCAGCAGCCGCCGTTCAACTCACCGGTCAGTCCGGCCCGTTCGCGCAGGCGGCGGTCTGCCGCGTCGCCCAGGACCGCGTGCTGGTGGCAGTGGGTCTGGCCGGTGGCCGGGCGGTCCAGGCGGGGTGGTTGCCAGTCGGGGGCGTACTCCTCCAGGTACTGCGCCAACGTCCGTACCGAACGCGCGAGTTCGGTGGCGCGCGGATCGCCGGGGAGGAGTTCGGGAAGGTCCGTGCGGAGAGTCGCGGCGCAGCTCGGTTCCAGGACGACGAGCGGGTCGCCGAGACAGACCCCCATCCGGTCCAGGGTCCGGCGCATGACCTTGCGGGCCTTGTCGAGCTGGCCCGTGGACACGTACGTGAGGCCGCAGCACACACCCCGGCCGGGGTACACGGCTGTGCGGCCCGCCGCATCGAGGACCCGGACCGCCGCTTTTCCGACCTCCGGGGACAGGTACGTCGTGAAGGTGTCCGGCCAGACGGTCACCGTCCGGACCCTCCACCGGCCGCCCGACAGGATTCTTGCCTTCCCGTCCTGGCCCTTGCGGACCCACCGGGTGAACGTCTCCCGCGCCAGTACCGGGAGCGTTCGCTCGGGAGCGATGCCCGCCAGTCGTTTGGCCAGGGCCGCCAGCGGGCGGACCCGGGCCAGGGCGTTCAGGGCGGGTGCGAGCGGGGCCGCCGCACGCAGCCAGGCCGGCAGCCGTCCCATCACGTAGTGGGCGGCCGGGCGCAGCCGCCCCCGGTAGTGGTGGTGCAGGAACTCCGCCTTGTACGTGGCCATGTCGACGCCCACCGGGCAGTCGCTGCGGCAGCCCTTGCAGGACAGGCAGAGATCGAGCGCGTCGCGCACCTCCGTCGACCGCCAGCCGTCCGTGATCACCTCACCCGCCAGCATCTCGTGCAGCAGGCGGGCCCGGCCGCGGGTGGAGTGGGCCTCCTCGCCGGTCGCCCGGAACGACGGGCACATCACGCCCGCGCCCGCCGGTTCCGCCGTACGGCATTTGGCGACGCCCACGCATCTGCGTACCGCCGCGGAGAAGTCTCCGCCGTCGTGCGGGTAGCCGAACGTGACGTCCACCGGGCGTTTCGGCAGCACCTCGAAGCGGAGGTTCTCGTCGAGCCGGGCGGGGTGGGTGAGGATGCCGGGGTTCATGCCGCCGTACGGGTCCCAGATGTTCTTGAACCGGGAGAAGAGGGCGACCAGTTCGTCTCCGTACATGCGTGGGAGCAGTTCTGCCCGGGCCTGGCCGTCGCCGTGTTCCCCGCTCAGTGATCCACCGTGCGCGACGACCAGGTCCGCCAGTTCCTCGGAGAAGCGGCGGAAGCGGACCACTCCCTCGGGGCCCAGCAGGTCGAAGTCGATCCGGACGTGGATGCAGCCCTCGCCGAAGTGCCCGTACGGGCTGCCGCGCAGCCCGTGGGCGGCGAGCAGGGCCCGGAAGTCGCGGAGGTACGGACCGAGGCGGGCGGGCGGTACGGCGCAGTCCTCCCAGCCGGGCCATGCCTCCGTGCCGTCCGGCATCCGCGTGGCGGTGCCGGCGGCGTCCTCGCGGATGCGCCACAGGGCCCGCTGTCCGGCCGGGTCGGTGACGACCATGCCGGCCGGCGCGTCGGCGGCACGGAGGATGCGCCCGGCGTGCGCCCGCGCCTCGGCCGGGGTGGCGCCGCCGGTCTCGACGAAGAGCCAGGCACCTCCGCGCGGCAGCCCGGCCGGTTCCCGCACGAGATCGGCGGCCATGCCCTCGACAGTCAGGGGGTGGAACGGGAGCAGGCCGCAGGCGGCTTCGGCGGCCGCGGACTCGTCGGCGTATGCGAGTACGGCGAGCGCGCGGGCCGCCGGTGCCTCGACCAGTCGTACGGTCGCCTCCGTCACCACACCGAGCGTGCCCTCGCTGCCGCAGAAGGCGCGGACGAGGTCGGTTCCGCGCTCGGGCAGGAGTGCGTCCAGGGCGTATCCGGAGATACGGCGCGGGAGCTCGGGGAAACCGGTGCGCAGGAGGGCGAGGTTCTCGCCGATGAGTCCGGAGAGTCCGGAGAGTCCGGTGGGTCCGGTGGGTCCGGTGGGTCCAGTGGGTCCGGAGAGTCCGGTGGGTCCGGTGGGTCCGGTGGGTCCGGTGGTGGGTTCGGCCTCCCCTGCCCGGCCCAGACGCAGCGTGTCGCCGCCGTAGCGGGCCACGGTCAGGGCGCGCACATTGTCGGCCGTGGTGCCCCACGCGACCGAGTGCGCGCCGCAGGAGTTGTTGCCGATCATGCCGCCCAGCGTGCAGCGGCTGTGCGTGGAGGGGTCGGGACCGAAGGTGAGGCCGTGCGGGGCGGCGGCGGTGCGCAGGTCGTCCAGGATCACGCCCGGCTGGACGACCGCTGTACGGGATTCGGCGTCCAGCTCGACGATCTTCCGCATATGGCGGGTGAGGTCGAGGACGACACCGGTGCCGGTGGCCTGACCGGCGATGGAGGTGCCGCCTCCGCGCGGGACCACGGGCACGGCGTGTGAACGGCAGACGGCGAGCGCGGCGGCCACGTCGTCGGCGTCACGCGGGGTGACGACGCCGAGCGGTACGCGGCGGTAGTTGGACGCGTCCATCGTCGTCAACGCCCTTGCGGTGGGGCCGAAGTCGACCTCTCCGCGGACCGCGGCGCTCAGCGCCTGCGCGAGTGCGGCGGATTCCGACGGTTTGCGATGTGCGGCCATGGGCCCAGGATGCCGTTGATCCGGTCACTCGGCGGCCCCGCGCCCTCGCGACTCCCCCGAATACGTCAATACGTCGGAATACGTCGGACGCGTAGTCACATACGTGACAGAGAACGCCACAAGCACTTCCCAAGTGGAGCGTCAATTCTCATATAGTGACCTTGACTTGCCTTGGAATTATCAGCTCCAGTTGTCGCGTTCGCCCCTGCCGTACCGAACTGTCCCGATCAGACCTGTTGGACCTGCCTGCCCTGCCCGTCCCGTTTACCCCGTCCGCCCCAAGGACTGCACTTGAGCCCCTCATCCCGGCCGACCGCACTGGCCCTGCTGATCTCACTGGCCGTCACCGGATCCCTGTGCCTGTGGGCGGTCGTCGCCGCCCCCGACTCGGTACGGACCACGCTGGCCTGGGGGGCGGGCGCCTCCGCCGCACTGCTGTCCGCCGCCGTGGCCACCGCCGTCCATGCCCGCGCCACCGCGAACCGGTTGCGCGCCCGTCTCGCGACGGAGACCCAGCGGTTCACGGGCGAGATCAGCCGGCTCGTCTCCGCCTCCGCGGTCGAGGGCCAGCGGTTCACCGCCGAGACCGCCCGGATCAAGGCCGCCGCCGAGGCCGAGACCGCGAGGATCGCCTCGCAGGCCGCCGCCGATACCGAACGGCTCACCGCCGATGTCCAGCGGCTCGGCGCCCGCGCGGCCCGCAGCGACACCGAGCGTTCCGCCGCGGTCGCCGCCTGCGCCAACGCCGCGGGCCGGATGCAGGCCCTGGCCACCAGCATGCTCGCCGACCTGCGCGAGATGGAGCACCGGCACGCCGCCGAGGACGTGCTCGGCGATCTGCTCCATCTGGACCACCGCACCGCCCAGGCGGGCCGGCTCGCCGACTCCATCGCCGTACTGACCGGCGCCCGCTCCGGACGGCGCTGGGCGAAGCCGATCGTGATGGAGTCGATCCTGCGCGGCGCGATGGGCCGCATCAGCGGCTATCAGCGGGTACGTCTCCACTCGACCAGCGATGTCGCGGTCGCCGGCCACGCCGCCGAGGGCGTCATGCACGCCCTCGCCGAACTCCTCGACAACGCCGCCAACTTCTCGCCGCCCACGGCGGAGGTCCATGTGTACGTCGAGGATGTGCCGGCCGGCATCGTCCTGACCGTCGAGGACAGCGGCCTGGTCATGAGCGATGTGCAGCTGCGCCGCGCCGAGCGCGCGGTGTCGGCCACCGACCAGGACCTGACGAGTCTTTCCGGCACCCGGCTCGGCCTCGCCGTCGTCGGCCGGCTGGCCCGTAAGCACGGTCTGACCGTGTCGTTCCGGCCGTCCGCGCGCGGTGGCACGGGCGCCCTGTTGATGCTTCCGCAGGAGCTCCTCACCCGGGCCCCGGTCCCGGTCCTTGAGCCGACGCCCCGGCCGGCATTCGAGCCGACGTCCGAGTCGAGGCCCGAACCGGAACCCACGCACGAAACGGCTGCCCCGACGGGGGCGGAAGCCGGCCCCGCCTCCTCGGACTCCCCCGCGTCCGAGACCACCGGCCACCTCCCCCGGTTCGGCGAGAGCGGGCTCCCCAAGCGCCCCCGCGGCCGCACCCTCGCCGCCGCCGAGGCCCGTACCAACGCCAACGGTGCCACCGAAACCCCCCGGCCCCGCACCGCCGACCCCAAGGAACAGGCAGCCCGCTTCAGCAGCTTCCGCCAGGCTGTTCGGGCCAACTCCCCGCACCCGGAAGAAGGCAACACCCGATGACCGCGACCACCGACGAGAAGCTCAACTGGCTGCTGGAGGGGCTCCTGGAGCGCACCCCCGGCGCCCGCCACGCCCTTGTCCTGTCCAGGGACGGACTCAAGCTGTGCCGTACTCCCGAGCTCTCCGTCGACCAGGCCGACCAATTGGCCGCGATCTCGGCCGGTATCCAGAGCCTGTCGCACGGCGCGTCCGTCGAGTTCGGTGACGGCACCGGCGGTGTACGGTCCGCGATGGCCGAGTTCTACGGCGGTGTGCTGTTCATAGTCGAGGCGGGTGCGGGCGCCCATCTCGCGGTCGTCGCCTCGGAGGACGCCGACGTCGGCCTCATCGGCCACAACATGAGCGAACTCGTCGAGCAGCTCGGCGAGCACCTGAGCGCCCCGCCGCGTTCCCCCTCGGCCTCCGAGGCCGCCGCGGTCGTCGACGCGACAGCGGACGTATGACCCGCCCCCGTCCCGGCCGGGACGACGCCCCGGACCGGCTGTACACCCTCACCGGGGGCCGCAGCCGGTCCGATTCGGACGCTTTCGACCTGGTGACGCTGGTCGTCTCCGAGTGCGAGCCGACCCCCGGCATGCAGTCGGAGCACGTCACGATCCTGCGGATGTGCACGCGGCCCACCGCGGTCGTGGAGATCGCGGCGAGCCTCGGCCTGCCTGTCAGCATCGTCCGGATCATGCTGTCCGATCTGCTGGACACCGGCCGGATCAGCGCCCGTCACCCCCGTACCGCCCGTGTCGCGGACCGGCTCCCCGACCCCGACATCCTGGAACAGGTGCTCGTTGGACTCCGCAACCTCTGACCGTGCCGCCCTGCAGGCGACGGCCGACAACGGACTGAAGATCGTCGTCGTCGGCGGCTTCGGTGTCGGCAAGACCACCATGGTCCGATCCGTCAGCGAGATCCGTCCGCTGAACACGGAAGAGACCATGACCAGCGCGGGCGAGGCCGTCGACCATCTCGACGGCGTGCAGTCGAAGACGTCCACGACCGTCGCCTTCGACTTCGGCCGGATCTCGCTCGACGAACGCTCGGTGCTGTACCTCTTCGGCGCCCCCGGTCAGGAACGGTTCTGGTTCCTGTGGGACCGGCTGTTCTCGGGCACGCTCGGCGCCGTCGTCCTCGTCGACACCCGCAGGCTCGCCGACTCCTGGTACGCGATCGACCGCCTGGAGCACCACGGCACGCCGTTCATCGTGGCGTGCAACGACTTCGGCGGCCCGCTCCACACCGAACAGCAGATACGGGAGGCGCTCGACCTCTCGGACGACGTACCCCTGGTGGAGTGCGACGCCCGGGACCGTTCGTCCAGCAAGTACGTACTGATCACGCTGGTCGAGTACCTGCATGCCCTGTCTCAGGGCAATGCCTCCGCCACGTCCGCCGACCGTCCGGAGATCGCGCCGGAGAAGACCCCGGAGCCCACCTCGTGACCCAGCCCCCGGCGCCGGCCTCCGGCTGCCCCGTGTCCCAGGGCCGCGCGCCGCTCTCCGGCCCCCGGTTCCAGACCGAACCGACCCGGCTGTACCGGGAGATGCGCCGCGACCACGGGGCCGTGGCGCCCGTCGTTCTCGACGGCGACATCCCCGCCTGGCTCGTGCTCGGCTACCGCGAACTGCACCAGCTGACCAGCGACCCGGTGCTCTTCAGCCGCGACTCCGACCTGTGGAACCAGTGGGACCGCATCCCCGACGACTGGCCGCTGCTGCCGATGATCGGCCGCAAGCAGCCGTCGATCCTCTACACGGTCGGCCCGCGCCACACCGAGCGCGCCGGAATGATCAGCAATGCGCTGGAGGCCGTCGACCCGTTCGCGCTGAAGCGGTACGCGGAGGAGTTCGCCGACGGTCTCGTCGACCGGTTCTGCTCCACGGGCGGGACCGAGATCATCGCCGAGTACGCGATGCTGCTCCCCGCCCTCGTACTGGCGAAGATCTACGGCTTCAGCGACACCATCGGCCACGCACTGGTCGGCTCGCTCAACGACATGATCGACGGCCGGGAGCGTGCGCTGGCCGGTCAGCAGCACCTCGCCTCGTCCATGTTCCAGCTGCTGGCCGACAAGCACGCCGAGCCCGGCGACGACGTCGCCTCGCGGATGCTCGCCGACCGCGGCGGCTTCACCGACGAGGAGGTCGCGCAGGACCTGATGGTCATGATGGCCGCGGGCCACCAGCCGACCGCCGACTGGATCGGCAACTCGCTGCGGCTGATGCTCACCGACGACCGGTTCGCCGCCTCCCTCTCGGGCGGCAGGCACAGTGTCGCCGAGGCCATGAACGAGGTGCTCTGGGAGGACACCCCGACGCAGAACGTCGCGGGCCGCTGGGCCTCGCGCGACACCCATCTCGGCGGGCGCCACATCCGGGCGGGCGACCTGCTGCTGCTGGGCATCGCCGCCGCCAACTCGGACCCGCAGGTCCGCACCGACGGTTCCGCGCTGACCGGCGGCAACAACGCGTTCCTCTCCTTCGGCCACGGCGAGCACCGCTGCCCGTTCCCGGCCCAGGAGACCGCCGAGGTCATCGCCCGTACCGGCATCGAGGTGCTGCTGGACCGGCTCCCGGACATCGACCTCGCCGTCCCCGCCGAACAGCTCACCCGGCGCCCGTCCCCGTGGCTGCGGGGCCTGACGGACCTGCCGGTGACCTTCACACCCACCCCTGCCATCGCAACCCCCGTCGGAACCACCGTCGGAATCGCCATCGGAGGCCAGAGATGACCCGGATCGCCCTCGACCCCTTCGTCGCCGATCTCGACGGCGAGAGTGCCCGGCTGCGGGCGGCGGGCCCACTCGCCGAGGTGGAACTGCCGGGCGGAGTGCACTGCTACGCGGTCACCCACCACGCCGAGGCGCGGCAGCTGCTCACCGACAGCCGGATCGTGAAGGACATCAACGTCTGGGGCGCCTGGCAGCGCGGCGAGATACCGATGGACTGGCCGCTGATCGGCCTCGCCAACCCGGGCCGCTCCATGCTCACGGTCGACGGCGCGGACCACCGCCGACTGCGCACCCTGGTCGCGCAGGCGCTGACCGTGAAGCGGGTGGAGCGGCTGCGGGCCGGCATCGAGGCGCTGACCACGGCGAGCCTGGACCGGCTGGCCGCACTGCCCAGGGGCGGAAAGGTCGACCTGAAGGCGGAGTTCGCGTACCCGCTGCCGATGAACGTGATCAGCGAGCTGATGGGCGTGGACAGCGCGGACCACCCGCGGCTGAAGGAGCTGTTCGAGAAGTTCTTCTCCACGCAGACGCCGCCCCAGGAGGTCCCGCAGATGATGGCGGACCTCGGCGCGCTCTTCACGAAGATCGTCGACTCCAAGCGGGAGAATCCGGGCGACGACCTCACCAGCGCCCTGATTGCGGCCTCCGAGGACGGTGACCACCTCACCGACGAGGAGATCGTCAACACCCTCCAGCTGATCATCGCGGCCGGTCACGAGACCACGATCAGCCTGATCGTGAACGCGGTCGTCGCGCTCCAGACGCACCCCGAGCAGCGCAAGCAGGTGCTGAACGGTCAGGTGCCGTGGGAGAACGTGATCGAGGAGACCCTGCGCTGGAACACCCCCACGTCCCATGTCCTGATCCGGTTCGCCACGGAGGACGTCGAGGTGGGCGACAAGGTCCTGCCGAAGGGCGAGGCGCTGATCGTCTCCTTCGGTGCGCTGGGCCGCGACGAGGCGCAGCACGGGCCGACGGCCGGTGACTTCGACATCACCCGCTCCCCCAACCGCCACATCGCGTTCGGCCACGGCCCGCACGTCTGTCCGGGTGCGGCACTGTCCCGGCTGGAGGCGGGGGTGGCGCTGCCCGCGCTGTACGAGCGGTTCCCGGATCTGGAGCTCGCCGTCCCGGCGTCCGAGCTGCGGAACAAGCCGATCGTCACTCAGAACGACCTGTACGACCTGCCGGTCGAGCTGGGCTGATCCGCCGTTCGATGTGGTCCACGAGCCGGAGCGGGTGTCTCATCCGACGGACACGGTCCTCGACCGTGTCCGTGAGGTACTACGCTCCGGTTCGTGGCCGATATCCAGATTCCCGCTGACATCAAGCCCGCCGACGGACGTTTCGGCGCCGGTCCTTCCAAGGTGCGGACGGAGGCGCTCGACGCGCTGGCCGCCACCGGTACGTCTCTTCTCGGTACGTCCCACCGCCAGGCCCCGGTCAAGAACCTGGTCGGCGCGGTGCGTCAGGGCGTGCGCGACCTCTTCTCCCTCCCCGAGGGCTACGAGGTGATCCTGGGCAACGGCGGCTCCACCGCCTTCTGGGACATCGCGACGCACGGCCTGATCGAGACGAAGTCCCAGCACCTCAACTTCGGCGAGTTCTCGTCGAAGTTCGCGAAGGCCGCCAAGCTCGCCCCGTGGCTCGCCGACCCGAGCGTCATCGCCTCCGACCCCGGCACCCACCCGGACCCGCAGGCCGAGGCGGGCGTCGACGTCTACGCGTTCACGCACAACGAGACGTCGACCGGTGTCGCCATGCCGGTCAAGCGCGTCGCGGGCGCCGACGAGGGCTCCCTGGTCCTGGTGGACGCCACCTCCGGTGCGGGCGGCCTGCCGGTCGACATCACCGAGTCGGACGTCTACTACTTCGCCCCGCAGAAGTCGTTCGCCTCCGACGGCGGCCTCTGGATCGGCGTGTTCTCCCCGGCGGCCCTGGAGCGCGCCGCGCGCATCCACGCGTCGGGCCGGCACATCCCGGAGTTCTTCTCGCTGCCGACGGCGATCGACAACTCCCTCAAGAACCAGACGTACAACACCCCGGCCCTGGCCACGCTCTTCCTCCTCAACGAGCAGCTGAAGTGGATGAACACCCAGGGCGGCCTGGACTTCACGGTCCGCCGCACGGCCACCTCGGCACGGAACCTGTACGGCTGGGCGGAGGAGTCCAAGTACGCGACCCCGTTCGTCACCGACCCGGCGAAGCGCTCGCAGGTCATCGGCACGATCGACTTCGCGGACGAGATCGACGCCTCCGCCGTCGCCAAGGTGCTGCGCGCCAACGGCATCGTCGACACCGAGCCGTACCGCAAGCTGGGCCGCAACCAGCTGCGCGTGGCGATGTTCCCGGCGATCGACCCGTCGGACATCCAGGCGCTGACGGCCTGCATCGACTACGTGATCGAGAAGCTGTAACGAGGACGCACACACGAGAAGGGCCCCGCACCGGCGCGCGGGGCCCTTCTCGTTCACTCGACCGGGTGGCGGAACGGCTTCCGGGCAATTGCGGTCGGACCGCCCTACGATGATGGCCTCGACATCGCCCCTTCTCGACATCACCCCCTCAGGAGGCCCGCAATGTCTGCAGCAGCAGTCGAGCACCCCTGTGACGGTGAGCCGGAATCGCTGCTCGAAACGGCCAACAGCCTCATGGAGCAGCATCCGGGTTACCGCGTCGAGATCATCGGAGGCGTCATCACCGTGGCCCCATCCCCGGATGCCACGCACGCCCGAGTGCTGACCAAGACCATGCGCCCCTTCATCACGGCCGGTCTCGACGACGGCGAGGCGGAGGTGCTGCAAGGCATCGGCCTGTGGCTCCCAGGCGGCCCCGAGGACTACGCCATCCCCGACCTGGCCGTCGTCGACGCCGATCTCGACGACCATCTCGTCGAGAACAACTGCTACGACCCCGCCGTCTTCCGCCTCGTCCTGGAAGTCACCTCCAGCAACTACAACAACGACCTGCGCAACAAGGTCGTCGCCTACGCCGAGGCCAAGATCCCGGTGTACGTGATCGTCGACCGCAAGCACGGCCGGGTGCATGTCCTGACCGACCCCATGGGCGGCGGTTACGACAGTCACGAGGTGTACGCCCCCGGGCAGACGGTCACGCTGCCCGATGCGATCGGCGCCCCGGTGACTCTCGACGTCGCCGAGCTCATCCGGGCCGGCCGCCCCCGGGCCTGATCAGCTGGCCGCCGCCACCAGCACCTCCCGGAGCCGGGCTATGCCCTGCGCCCACTCCTCGTCCCCCGCGTCGTCCCACAGCTCGCGCAGCTCCGATGATTCGCCCAGCACACGGTCGAGGGCCTTCACCGCAAGGGGGCGCAGGTCCGCCGGGAGCACGGGCAGCGGCTTGTCGGGGCCGTACGAGGTCGTTACGGCCTCCCCGCCCGGGCACTGGGAGCCGACCAGCGCGGCCGCCGCGACCGCGACCGCCCCCTCGTCGCTGTCCAGGTAGTCCGTCGTCGCGATCACGAGGTTCAGGGCGTTACGGATCACCGCTGCCCGCTCGGCCTCGGGAGCGTCGTCCAGGTCTCCCGAGAAGTCCGCAGCGGTGTCGTTGTCGAAATGACCGGTGTCCCAGGTGCCCATGAGGTCCCCTCCGCAAGTGGCGTCCGCCGGTGCTCTCCACCGACGGATGTCATCCTCGCAACCACCACTGACAACGGCGTGTCAGAGCTCTTCTGCGTCTCGCTGCCAGCGCCGTTCACCGTCGCACCACCTCTCCGTCGGCACCAGCCCCGCCGCGGCGGCCACGGCGGCGGACGCGTCATGGTCCGGATGGATATGGGCGACGACGGTACGCACCACCCCCACCCCCGTCAGATGGGCAACCAGCCCCACCGCAGCCTCTTTCGCAAACCCCCTCCCCTGCCACCGCGTCCCCACCACCCAGGCGATCTCCGCCTCCGCGTCCTGCGCGTTCACCGTCGCCTGTACGTAACCGGCCAGGCGGCCCTCGTCCCGTACCCGCAGTACCCAGTTCCACCAGCCCGTCCCCGGGTCCGGCGAACCGGCGGACTGGCGTGCGTAGCGGGCCCGCAGCTCGTCGGCGGTCTCCGGGGCGCCTCCGGTGTAGGTGTGCAGGGCCGGATCGTCCAGCACCGCCGCCATCTCGTCCGCGTACGCGACCCGCAGCGGCAGCGCGTCCAGCCGGGCGGTGGCGAAGGGCTCGGGTCCATGGTTGATCACACCGCCCGACCCTATGTGCGCCGGTCGCCCGACGACTCAGCGGCTCAGTCGCTGGAACCGCCGCACCGCCAGCGGCAGGAACACCGCGGTCAGTGCCAGCGGCCAGACCACCGCCATCAGAAGGGCGTGTTCCTCGACCCAGGTGCCGCCGCTCGCCACCGGGTTGCCGAAGAGTTCGCGGGTCGCCGTGACCGTGGACGAGATCGGGTTCCAGGCGGCTACGGTGCCCAGCCATCCCAGCATCAGGGAGGGCGCGACCAGGGCGCTGGAGATCATCGTGACCGGGAACGCGATCGCGTACAGACCGCCCGCCGCCTCCGCGTTCGGGACCAGGAGTCCCAGCCAGACCCCGACCCAGATCAGGCTGAACCGGAGCAGCAGAAGCAGTCCGAACGCACCGACGGCGGCGGCCGGGTCGCCGTCCGCGCGCCAGCCGATCGCGAGGGCCGTCGCCGCGAGGATCGTCAGCTCGGCGCCCGCAACCAGCAGATCGGCGAGGCCGCGTCCGCCGGAGACCGCGGACGGTGCCATCGGCATGGAGCGGAACCGGTCGACGACGCCCTTGCCGACGTCGGTCACCATGGCCATCGCGGTGTTCATGAAGCCCATGGCCATGGTCGTCGCGAACATGCCCGGCATCAGAAACTCCCGGTAGTCGCCGCCTCCGGGCACCTTCATGGCGCTGCCGAAGACATACCCGTACAGCAGCACGGAGAGGATCGGGAAGCCCAACTGCCAGATGATGGCCGCTGGTTGGCGCCGGTAGTGGGTGAGGCTGCGCCGGGTGACGTTCCAGCTGTCGGCGAGCACCCAGTGGAGTCGGCCGCGTGCGGGGCCGGCCGTGTGCGGTTCGACGGTGGTCACACCGTCACCTCCTCATCGAGCGTTTCCGTACGGTGTCCGGTCAGGCTGAGGAACACGTCGTCGAGGCTCGGTCTGCGCAGCCCGATGTCCTCGACCCCGATGCGTTCGTCCTGGAGGGTGCGCGCGACCTCGGTGAGCGCGGCGACCCGGTCGGCGACCTGGGTGTGGACGCGGCGGGCCACCTCGTCGGAGACGACAGGGCCGGCGCCGGCGACCCGTTCCACGGCCTTGACGACCGCGGGCAGGTCGGCCGTCTCGCCCGCGACGACCTCGATGCGGTCGCCCCCCACCCGGTTTTTCAGCCCGTCCGGGGTGTCGTCGGCGATGGCCCGGCCCCGGTCGATGACGGTGATGCGCGAGGCGATCCGGTCGGCTTCCTCCAGATACTGGGTGGTGAGCAGCACCGTCGTACCGTCCGCCACCAACGTCCTTACGCTGTCCCAGACTTCACCCCGCCCACGTGGATCGAGCCCTGTCGTCGGCTCGTCCAGGAACAGCACCTGGGGCGCGAGGATCACCGATGCCGCCAGGTCGAGGCGGCGCCGCATGCCGCCGCTGTATCCCTTGACCCCCCTGTCGGCGGCGTCGCACAGGTCGAACTGTTCCAGCAGTTCCGCGGCCCGCCGCCGGGCACGCGCGGCGCCCAGATGGAAGAGGCGCCCGAACATCTCCAGGTTCTGCCGTCCGGTCAGGATCTCGTCGACGGCGGCGTACTGCCCGGTGAGCCCGATCCTTGTGCGTACGCGACGGGGTTCGCGCGCCACGTCCAGCCCGGCGACCTCGGCCCGCCCGCTGTCGAACCGCAGCAGCGTCGCCAGGGCGCGTACGGCGGTGGTCTTGCTGGCCCCGTTGGGCCCGAGCAGCCCGTGCACGATGCCGGGCCGGACGGCCAGATCGAACCCGTCGAGAGCTCTCTTCTCCCCGTACCGCTTCATGACCCCTTCGGCAAGTACGGCATATCCGCTCGTGCCCATGGCAGAGCCCCCTTCATCCCAATGAACTGAGTACACTGTACCCACATAAGAGTACAGCGTACCCAATTCTTGTCCAGAGGCTTACGCTGAGCCCATGACGAAGAGCGATTCAGTGGGTGGGACAGACGGAACGACGACTGGCAGCGGCGATATCGCGCGCAGCCTGGAACTCCTCTGGGGCACCGGCGACCGCCCCAGCCGCGGCCCCAAACCGGCTCTCACGCTCGGCCGGATCGTCACCACCGCCGTGACGATCGCCGATACGGAGGGCCTGGCCGCCCTCTCGATGCGCCGGCTCTCCACCGATCTGGGCACCGGCACGATGTCGCTCTACCGGTACGTCCCCGGCAAGGCCGAACTGCTCGACCTGATGCTCGACCACGTCCTGGGCGAACCCCTGGACGCCACCCCGGCCGACGGACCGGCCAACGGACCGGCGGACTGGCGCGCCGCCCTCGACGCCATGGCCCGCACCTACCTGGAGCAGCTGAGCCGCCACCCCTGGCTCCTCAAGATCAACCAGGCGCGTACGGTCCTCGGCCCCAGCGCCCTCCGGGGTCTCGAACGGGCCCTCGCCGGTATCAGGGGCATGGGTCTGACCGACCCGGAGCTGATCTCGACGATCATTACGGTCAACAGCTTCGTGGAGGGCATCGCCCGCACCCGGCTCCAGGCCACCGAGGCCGTGCAGCAGACCGGGTTGAGCAATGACGCCTTCTGGGAGGACCAGCGCCCTTATCTGGAGCGGGCCATGAGGAGCGGCGACTATCCGCTGATGGCGGCGCTCTCCGAGGACGCGTTCAGCTACGGCATCGACCACTTCGCGTTCGGCCTGCAACGGCTGATCGACGGCTTCGAAGTGCTCGTCGAGCGGCGCGCCAAGGGGTGACGCGGAGCCGGGGCCGTGCACCGGTGGAAGCCGGCCGACGGTCAGCCGCGGTTACGACGCCGGTTCGTGAAGACGAGTGCGCCCACGGCGGCGAGCACCAATACCCCGACCAGAGTGCTGCCCTTCATCTCGCCGCTCCCGTCACCGGCGGAGGACGATGCACCACCGCCATCCTTCGATGGCGACTTGCTGTCACCGCCGCCGCTGCCGCCGGCGATGTCCACCCGCACCACATCGCTCTGCTCCCCCTCCGTGCCGAACATCAGCGCCGAGCCGTCCGCCGTGTACGTCACCGACTCGGCCTGCCGCTGCAGCGGTGCCTGGACCGCGTGGTCGGTGCCGAGCCTGCCGTCCTTGAAGGCGTAGCCACGGGCGCTGAAGTACGAGCGCAGCACCAGCTCCTTGCCGTCCGGCGAGAACGCCCCGTCCGTCACCCACGGCACCTCACCCACCCGTCGGAAGACATTGGTGGCGCCGGTGGTGAGCTCGGCCGGGCCCTCGTACAGTCCGCCGCCGTCCTCGTTCTTCGACGCGATGTAGACGCGCCCGGTCGTGGGGTGGACCATCAGCGCCTCGGCGTTGCGCGGTCCGTCCGCGTACTTCACATCGAACTGTGTGGCGCGGACCGTCGCGTCCTTCAGCTCCTTCGGCTCCGGCAAGCGGTAGATCCAGACGTGGTCCCAGCTGCCGTTCAGGTTGTCGCCGATGTCACCGACGTACAGATTGCCGTCGGGTCCGAGCGAGATGGCCTCCACATCGCGCGGCTGCCCCACCCCCCGCAGGGTGATCGTCGCGACGGTCTTCCCGGTGCGGGAGTCGACGGCGTAGATGTACGGGCCGTCGTCGCTGTCGTTGTGCGTCCAGTAGATGCCGGGGTGGGCGCGGCTGGCGGCGAGGCCGCTGGACTCGGTGATCCGGGGGTCTTCGATCGTGAAGCTCCGATCGGCTCCGCCCCCGGCCGCGACGGCGGGAGCCGCCCCGGCGAGGAGGAGCAGCGCGGCGGCTCCGGACACAGTCAGGTACGAACGCATGACACAAGTGTCCATCCTCACGTCGCAGGTCGGATGAATGATCCGCGATGATGACGCCATGCGTTTCACGTTTGTCGGCGATTCCATGTCGATCGGCCGCGCCGGCGACTTCACCTGGCGCTACCGGATGTGGCAGCACCTCGCTTCCACTTTCGGTGCCCCGTTCGCAATCGTCGGCCCGCGCAGCGAGCTGTACGACACCGGGACGAACACCCCTGTCTCGCACGAGTACGGCGCACCGGACTTTCCCACCGAGGCCCGCACCCATCTGGCCGGCTGGGGTGAGGGCTGGCTGCACATGGCCCCGGCTATCGCCGACACGGTCACCGAGCACCGCACGGACATCCTGCTCGTCTCGCTCGGCCTGATAGACCTCGGGTTCTATACGGACAGCGGTCAGACCGCCCTGAACGCAAGGGCGTTCATCACGGCGGCCCGCACCGCGAACCCGCACGTCAAGATGGTGCTCCTGCCCGTGATACCGAACATACGGGCCGAGTCGGACGCCCCGTTCGCCGCCGAGTGCGACCGTTTCAACGAGCTCCTGGCGAAGGCCGTCGCCGACCTCGACCACCCGATGTCCCCGATCCTGCTGGCCTCCCGCCCGCCGGGGTACGACATCCACAAGGACACGTACGACGGAACGCATCCCGGCCCCACCGGCGAACACAAGCTGGCGGCCGCGTTCGCCGACGCGATGCACCAGGCGTGGGGCCTGGGCGGCCCGTACGCAGCCCGCCCGTAGCCGGCATCCGTAGTCGGCACTCGCAGCCGGCCGCGAACAGCCCGGACCGCCCGGTGTCGGTCCTGGTCTGCAACGACATGGGGCACCTGCCCGACGAGCTGCGCTGGACGGGCTTCCCGCCCGGCCCCCGCCTCTGAGAACCCGCCCGTCACCGGGTTCCCGGCATCTCAGCGCTCCGACCCCGTGGGCCGGGCCCTCACATGCATCCGCTCCCCCTGCTGCCCGAACAGGCTGAGGAATTCGACCGGATCGGGTCCGGCACTGGCCCACGCATGCGGCGTACGCGTGTCGAACTCTGCGACCTCGCCGGCCGTGAGCACCAGATCGTGCTCGCCCAGCACCAGCCGTAGCCGCCCCGCGAGTACGTACACCCACTCGTACCCCTCGTGCACCCGCTGCTCCAGCGGACCCGTCGCCCCGCGACCGCCGGGCAGGATCTGCTTGTACGCGTGCAGCCCGCCGAGGTGCCGGGTGAGCGGCACGAAGGTCATGCCGTCCCGGGTGAAGGGGCGGAAATGGATACGTGGATCGCCGGTGGCGGGTGCGCCGACGAGCTCGTCGAGCTGCACCCCGTACGCCTTGGCAAGTGGCAGCAGCAGTTCGAGCGTGGGTTTGCGGCCGCCCGATTCCAGACGCGAGAGGGTGCTGAGGGAGATCCCGGTCGTCTCGCTGAGCTGCGCCAGGGTCGTGCCGCGTTCCTGGCGCAGGGCGCGCAGCCGCGGCCCGACGCCTGTCAGGACGGTCGAGATCTCGTCGTCCGTACGCTCTGCGCGCTCTCCGCCTTGTTCATCCATCTCCCCATTATTTGCCGACCCGGCAACGGGGTGTGTCAGGACGGCAGGATCATGGCCAGTGAGAGACGGGTCAGCTCATCGGTCAGCCACTCGGCGTCGACCTGCCTGGGGCGGCGGCCGTGATGGGCCATGAGTTCGTCCACCGAGTGGTTCAGCACAGTGACGGTCACGGTGTGGTCGCTCGCCACCGCCTCGCCCCGCCGCACGGCACGCTCGGCCTCGGAGGTCAGGAAGTCGATCCACATCGCCCGCCATGTCGCGAGGTGCTTGTCCACCTCCCGGCTCACCCCCAGCACCTCGACGAACGCCACCCGGGCCGCGCGCGGGTCCTCGGTGACCGCCTTCACATAGGCGTCGAAGAGCAGCCGGACCCGTTCCGCCGTCGGGCAGTCCTCCATGCCCTCGGCCATCAGGGCGTTCTCGGCGGAGCGCAGCCCGTAGGTCGCCACCTCGTCGTAGATCGCCATCAGGAGCACCTCCCGCGAGACGAACTCCTGCTGGAAGATGTGGACGGGCACCTTCGCCTGCTCGCACAGAGCCTCGACGCTCGTGTGCGCGTACCCGTACGCGGCGAACAACTGGCGTCCGGCCCACAGGAGCCGGTCCCGTGCCCCCGGACCCTCCACGGCCTGTCCGACCGCCCTGTTCCGCTGGTTCGCCACGACACCCACCATTGGTCCTCCTTCGTCGTCCGTACCGCTTCCCCCACTCTCCACGCTCTGCCCCGCCGGTGGTGTCACCGCCACGCGCTCGGGCACGCGTAGGGCGGCGCTTCGTTCAAGTCCGATTGCCCATCGAATCGTTGCTGCTACCGTCTGAATTTTGGATCTACGGAGGCCGGTGCCCCCGAGCGCCACGCGCACCTGGGTCGAGGGCGCCTGGTCCCCGAGTAACTGCTCCTGATCAAAAGACCCCTCAGCGACCCCGGAGAGCCCCCTTTCGCGTCACTCCACGGGTGCACCCACACCCAAAAGGGTCACGCGCGAGGGGGGTTTGCCAACCAACCCGCCCCGGGCCGCAAGGCGCCCACCAACGGCATTCGCCGACACTTCCCCACCAGGTCTCCGACGCCGGACGGATCTACGATTTCCCTCCTGGAAAGGGGATCCGCATGGACCGGAACATACGCACGGTGGACGACGTACTCAGGCTCCTGGACGGCCTGTTCACGCGGGAGGCCGACCGGTGGACGGCCGACGGGGCCTCCTGGTGGGACAGCTTCTACGCGGACCGGACGAAGCCCGTCCCGTTCTTCGTTGCGAAGCCCGACGAGAACCTCGTCTCGTACCTGGACCGCGGCCTGATCACCCCGGGCCGCGCCCTGGACCTCGGCTGCGGCCCGGGCCGCAACGCCCTTCACCTCGCCTCCCTGGGCTTCGAGGTCGACGCGGTGGACCTGTCCCGGGCGGCCATCGCATGGGCCGAGGACCGCGCCCGCGAGGCGGGGGCCGACGTCCGATTCCACTGCGGTGACGCGTTCACCCTGGCGGCGACCGAACTGACCGGCCCGTACGACCTGGTCCACGACTCCGGCTGCTTCCACCACCTGCCGCCCCACCGCCGCATCAGCTACCTCGCCCTGCTCGACCGCTGCCTCGCACCCGGCGGCCACCTCGCCCTCACCTGCTTCGCAGCCGGCGAGAAGGGCATGGGCTCCGAACTCCCCGACGCCTCCTTCTACGACCGGGCCGGCCTGCAAGGCGGCCTCGCCTACACACCGGAGTCGTTGCGCCGGATCTTCTCCGACCTGACGGAGATCGAACTCCGCCGCATGCACGACGAACCGCCCGAGTCCCCGCACTTCGGCGAGCCGTTCCTCTGGACGGCCCTGTTCCGCCGAACCACCGAGTCCTGACGAGCGATTGCCTGCCGCCCGACTGCCGAGTGTTTCAGCAGGACCGCGAGGGCAGGGCCGTGAACATGACGTCTGCGGCCCGAGCGGTGACTTCGAGCTCGTCACCGAGAGCCCATTCGGCGACCCGCGAGACCGTGGCGGCCGGGATGCGGTCGCTGATTCCGGGGGCCGCCGGAATGTCCTGCGTCGCGTGGGCGTCGTGCGGCATGACGACCCGATACCCGAGCGCCAGGGCTGCGCGGGCCGTCGCCTGGACACACATCTCCGACATCACACCGCAGATGGCGAGCGCCTGTACCTGCGATTCGGTCAAGAGACCGCCCAGCGAAGTCCCGTCGAACCCGTTGTCCTCGGTTTTACGGATCACGACCTCAGTGGGGCCGGTCTCGACGGGATGGTGAAGTTCCCAACCGGGCGTGTGCGGCTCGTCGCCCGCTCCGGCCGGCCCGTCGTTCTGAATGTGGACAACGAGCGCCCCGCTCCTTCGCGCCCGTGCGATCAGGTCTGCCGTCCGGTCCAGGAGCCGGGCCGTCTCGGGTACTGCCCTGTCACCGCGGACGGCGGCCTTCTGAACGTCCACAACGAGCAGGGCCTCTGCGGGGAGCGCACGATTGTCCATGCCGTCATCATGTCCGCCGGCGCCGTGCACCTCTACGTTTTTTCGACCCGATGGCAAGAGAGGGCGCCGCCTCCCCCGACGGCGGAGTGGGCGACAGCATTCCCACGGGCCGCGCCGACGACAACGTCACAGTCCCGGCCGGCCGGAGGTCACCAAGCCCGTCTCGTAGGCGACGATCACCAGCTGCGCGCGGTCGCGCGCCCGGAGCTTGGACAGCAGGCGTCCGATGTGGGTCTTGACCGTGGCGAGGCTCAGGTGCAGGTGCTCCGCCAGTTCCGCGTTGGAGAGGCCGCGGGCGATCAGGCTCAGGACCTCCAGCTCGCGGTCCGTGACGCCGTCGAGGGTGCGGGCCGGTGGGCGGCCCGGCTCGGGGCGGCGGGCGAAGTCGGCGATCAGGCGGCGGGTGACCGAGGGGGCGAGGAGGGAGTCTCCGGCGGCGATGACGGTGATGGCGTTCAGGACCTCCGACGGCGGTGTGTCCTTCAGGAGGAAGCCCGCCGCGCCCGCGCGAAGGGCGGCATAGACGTACTCGTCCAGGTCGAAGGTGGTGAGGATGAGGACGCGGGCGCCGACTGTGGACGGATCGGCGCAGATGCGGCGGGTGGCCTCGATGCCGTCCAGGCCTGGCATGCGGATGTCCATGAGGACGACGTCCGGCTGTTCGCGACGGACGAGTTCGACGGCTTCGGTGCCGGTCGCCGCCTCGCCGACGGCGGTCAGGCCGGGGGTGTGGTCGACGAGGACGCGGAAGCTGCCGCGGACCATGGCCTGGTCGTCGGCGATGAGGACGCGGACGGGGCCCGGATCCGGGGCGGCGGAGGCCGGTCCGGCCTGCCCGGGAACTGTCGGCTCGGTCATGACGGGCTCCCTCCGTCGATCGGGAGCCGTACGGACACGGCGAAGCCGCCCCCGGTCCGAGGACCGGCCTCGAAGCTCCCGCCGTACATGAGTGCCCGCTCCCGCATGCCCATCAGCCCATGTCCGCCCGGCAGTTCCCGGGCTGGTGGGCGTGTGCCGTCCGAAGGCCCGTCATCGACCACGTCGATACGGACGGCCTCTCCGCCGTCCGCCGCGACCGCGACCTCGACCGTGACCAGGCAGCGAGTCGGTGCAGCGTGCTTGACCACATTGGTCAGACCCTCCTGCACGATCCGGTACACCGTCAGCTGCGTACCCTCCGCGAGGGATTCCGCTCCGCGGACCGTCAGGTCCACGTCGACCCTCGCCCGGCGCGCATCCTGGGCCAGTCGGGCCAGGTCACCGAGGCCCTGCGCCGGCCTCAACGGGGCACCTTCCGTGCGCAGTACGCCAAGAGTGCGGCGCATCTCCGTCAGTGCGGCCCTGCTGGTCTCCTCTATGACCTTCAGTGCGGTCCGGGCCTCCTGCGGATCGGCCTGGGCCACATGGGCGGCGACGCCCGCCTTGACGGCGATCAGGCTGAGGTTGTGCGACACGATGTCGTGCAACTCGCGGGCGATGCGCAGCCGTTCCTCGTTGAGTACGCGCTCGGCCCGTCGCTGCTCCTGCCGCTGCGCCTCGGCCCGGCGGGAGCGTACGACGAAGCCCGCCGTCCAGGCACCGCCGATCACCACCAGCACCAGGGCGGCCAGGCCCGCGGCTCCCTGCCGGTCCCCGGCCGGGGTGATCACCGCCTCGTCCAGGTACACCCCGCCGGCCGCCACCGGCAGCGCGAGCGCAAGCGCCGTCACCGAGCGGCGGGCGGGCTCCGCCAGGCCCACCGGATAGGCGGCCAGGCCCGCCGCCGCGTACGGCTCGCGCGTCAGGTCCAGGACGGAAGCGGCGGTGAGGGCCGCCAGTACGACGCCCATGACCGGCAGCGGCCAACGGCGGCGCAACGCGATGGGCAGACCGACGGCAGCGACGATCAGCCACAGGAGCCAGGCCGGGCCGTCGTAGACCGGCTGCCCGTCGGCTGCGGTCATGCCCGCAAAGCCGGCATAGATCGCGCTCACGGCGACAGCCGACGCAAGGTCGACGGCGTAGAGATGGCAGCCGCCCGTGCGGTTCATGGCACGACCGTATCTGTCCCGGCCCACTCAGCCCGCCTGTCCCAGCAAGACCATCAGCGCCAGTGTGACCAGCGTCAGCGGCACCCAGCGCAGAACGGCGGCCCGGCTGGGCCGCGGGCCTTCCCGCAGCAGTCCGAAGCCCAGCGGCAGCAGGGCGGCGGTCAGCCCCACGAGGGCCACCAGTGACAGCGGGGTGGTGCCCTTGAGCACGCCCAACGGCAGGGCCGCCATCAGCGCGAGGGCGAACGCGCGTACCGGGCCGAGTGTCCGGGTGCGCCAGGCGCCGAGGGCGAGCACCAGCCAGCCTGCCAGGATGGCGAGGTTCAGCGCGGAGAAGATCTGGAAGGCACCGTACGTTTCGGAGACGGCCCGGGTGGCGGCCTCGGCGCCCTCGGCGTCGGTCAGCCGGAAAGCCATGTGGTCCGCTCCGGCGTGAAAGGTACGGGCGAACAGCCCGGACATGGCCGGCACTCCGCCCCACAGACCCCAGCCAGGACTGCGGGTTCCGATCCGGGCGGCAAGCACGGCCACGGCGGGCCAGAGCAGCAGATTGCCCGCGTCGAAGAGGGCGTACGAGGTGGCCATCAGCCCGGGATCATGTTCGTACGCGGCAAGTTGAGCGGGAAAAAAGAAGTCGGAGCGGACCCGCACCAGGGCCCCGGCCAGCATGAGCAGCGGGCCCAGCACCATGGCGACGCCGCCCACCCAGCGGCCCGGAAAGGCCTCCATGACCTCCACCGGGAGCATGCGGCCGAGGGCGGTGGAGGCGTGAGCGGGAGCGGCAGCCGTCGCGGTTGCTGCGGGCAAGGATTCGGGGGCGGTGTTCCGTGGCAGCGTGGTCATACCGCCGACCATGTCCTGGCCCCCCGTCCACGGCATCGGACCAGGGCCTGGATTGCGGCGTCAGACCTGGGTATGACCGGCGACGTGGCTGCGGCTGTGCCACTCGGTGGCCGACCCGGCGTCCTGCCGAGTGGCGGACAAGGCCGGGGTACTCCCTCGAAGGCACCATGCGCAGCGCGCTGCCGCACGCGGACGGATGGCACGACCAGCACCTGCACGCCCTCATCCGGGGTGACTTCCAGTTGGTCGTTTCAGAATGAGGACACCGCGTCGTCCGAGGTGGCCGTCCGGACCTCAGGGGCGCGGCCACCGGCGTCCGCTCAGGCGCTCGATGTCGGCGTTGAAGCGCCTGAGGTACGCAGCGAAGGCCGAGACGTCCTCCTCGGACCAGTCGGACATGATCTGGTCCAGCGAGCTCGTATTGCGCTCCCGCTCATCGTCGAGCATGCGCGCACCCTCGTCGGTGATGCGGAACTTGCGGGCCATGCCGCCCTCGGGGTCGGGTATGCGCTCGACGAGACCGGCGCGCTTCGCCGCGGCGGTCTGCCGGTTGAGGGTCGAGGCGTCGAGCCCGAACGCGTCGCTCAGTTCTCCGATGGACATCGGCCCCTGGACACGGATGCGGTTGAGCAGGATGTAGGCGCTCCGCTCCAGCCGGCTGTCCTCGCGGCGGCCGTTCCTGTGATGCAGAAGTCCATGGCGGCTGAGCAGCATCTGCTCGTACTCGACCTCTTGCGTAGCCCTGACCATTGCGACCGCTGCCTCTCGCTCCTTGCCGGGCCGCCGGCACGTTTCATTTCGGAGCGGCCCCGCTTCATCCTCTCACACGACTATGCATCGCACACATTATGTGCGCGATACACAAGCCATGTACGATGCAATTCGATACCCGACAGCCATCCGAGGAGTCCCGACATGGGAGCCCCCCAAGCATCGACCCGCGCGAACGGCGTGATCGCCACGCTGGCATTCGCCGGCATCGTGGCCGCGATCATGCAGACCCTGGTCACGCCGCTCATCGCGGAACTGCCGCAGATCCTGCACACCAGCTCCGCGAACACCGCCTGGGTGATCACGGTGACCCTGCTGGTGGGGGCGGTGTGCGTGCCCGTCACCGGACGCCTCGGTGACCTGCTGGGCAAGCGCCGGATGCTCCTCGCCTGCTCAGTGCCCCTCATCGCGGGATCGGTGGTCTGCGCCCTCGCGTCGTCCGTCGTACCCATGATCGTCGGGCGTGGTCTGCAGGGCATGGGCATGGGCATGGTGCCGCTCGGCATCGCCCTGCTCCGTGACGTGGTCCCCGCCGAGAAGCTCAGCTCCTCCATCGCCCTGGTCAGCGCGTCGATGGGTATCGGCGGCGGCCTCGGCCTGCCGATCGCCTCGGCCGTCGCGCAGTACGCGAACTGGCGCGTGCTGTTCTGGGGCTCCGCCGTCCTGGCCGTGGCCATCGCCACCCTGATCTGGTTCCTCATCCCGGACGTCCCGGCCAGCGCCAAGGGACAGCGTTTCGACGCGCCCGGTGCGCTCGGCCTCGGCGTCGGCCTGGTCTGCCTGCTGCTCGCCGTCTCCAAGGGCGCCGAGTGGGGATGGGCCTCCGGGACGACGCTCAGCCTGTTCATCGCCGCCGTCGTCGTGCTGCTGGCCTGGGGCGCGTGGGAACTGCGTACCCGTGACCCACTGGTCGACCTGCGCACCACGGCCCGTCCCCGTGTGCTGATCACCAACGTCGCCTCGATCTTCGTCGGCTTCGGCATGTACGCCAGCATGCTGATCGTGCCTCAGCTGCTCCAGTTCCCCGAGGCCACCGGTTACGGTCTCGGCCAGTCGATGCTGGCGGCGGGCCTCTGGATGGCCCCCGGCGGCGTCATGATGATGATCGTCTCTCCGTTCGGCGGAAAGCTCACCGACGCCCGGGGCCCGAAGTTCACCCTGATCTGCGGCGTCCTGGTCCTGGCCGCCGGGTACGGCCTCTCCCTCGTCCTCATGGGCTCCGCCTGGGGGCTGATGCTGTCCCTCATGGTCATCAACAGCGGTGTGGGTCTCGCCTACGGCTCCATGCCGGCCCTGATCATGGGCGCCGTGCCGCTCTCCGAGACGGCCGCGGCCAACGGCTTCAACACGTTGATGCGTTCCCTCGGCACCTCGATCGGTGCGGCCGTGATCGGCGTGGTCCTGTCCCAGATGACCACCACGGCGGGCGGCTACAGCTTCACCTCGGAGAGCGGCTTCCGCACCGGCCTGATCATCGGCTGCGGCGTCGCCCTGGTCGCCGCGGCGATCGCCCTCGTCATCCCGGCGGTGCGCCACAGTGCGTCCGGCACCGCGAAGGACGATGCGGCCCGCGCTCCCGAACAGGCCGCTGTCGAAGCCTGAACGGCCCGACACCTGTTGCGGCACCCCAACCCGGGCCACGAGCCCGGCGGGGAAGCAGATCCGCGCTGCCCGGCGTCACCCCTCCGCCGACGCCGGGCAGTGGGCCGAGCGGCGGGCGGGAGAACGTTCAGCCGGAGGCCAGAGCACGGTCGAGCGTCGACCGGCCCGCGGGGCCCCAGGCCGCCTTGCCGATGAGAAGGTCCCAGGTCCCCGGCTCGGCCGATACTGGTGCACCGCCGATTGCCCTTCAGGCGGTCTCGGCCCGGTTCGCCGCGAGGGAGGCGACGCGTTCGCGCCAAGGGATGTGGGGAGGCTGCTGCGCGTACGCGGCTGCTTGGGTGGCCCAGGATGCCCGTGCCTCCTCCTGGCGGCACGGGGCGCAGTGTGTTTCGTCCCCCACCGCCCGGAAGACGTGATCCTCGCCAGGACCGGCGCAGGGGACGAGTTCCCTGACGTGGGGTGGTGTCGCGGGGCGGGCGGTGGTGGGCGCCGGGGGTTCCGGGAGTTTCTGTACGAGGCGATGGCGCAGGAATCCGACCGCTGACCGCACGCCCTCCGGGGGCAGTTCGCTGGTCAGGGCCCGATGTAAGTCGGTGGTCGTGATGCCGCGCCGAATCCACTCCGCGGCGAGCTCGGCGAGCCCCCGGGCCTCGCGGACTCCCAGGTGCAGCTGGGGTGTTGCGTGGCGAAGTGACAGCAGGAGTCGTTCTGTCACGTTCAGTTCGGGGTCAGGTGTGCTGTCGCGACCGGGCTCGGCTTCGGGCTCGGCTTCGGGCTCGGCTTCGGGCTCGGCTTCGGAGGGTGGGTGGGGATAGTTCTTCTCACGTTCTTCTTCCACCGGTAGTGAGTCACCGGCCGCCCGAACCCCCGGCTGACCGACCGTCCGTTCCCGCGTACTCGGCTGGGGCGCAGGCGCCACCACCAGCCCGCCCAGGACCCGTCGGGCCTGTTCCGCCGCGAGAGGGACGTTCGAGCAGAGTTGGTCGGTGGCCCAGTGACCCCGGCCCACCTGCCGCCGCCGCTCATGCACGAAACCGTTCTCCACCAGCTGTTTCTTGGCCTTCTGGTACGCCCGTCCAGTGATCCCGAGATTCTTCGCATGCTCACTGAGCGCCTGCCCGGCCTGGTCTTCGGGAAGCCCCTGTACGTGCAGGAGGAGAACCTTCGCGTCACTACCCAGACGCGGATGGCGCACGACGTCGTGCGAAGCCTTCGTGTAGCGCCGAGAGGGCGCGATAGCATGCCGAAGCATCCCGGTGGACTCCTGTATCCACTCGTGGTGAAGGCCCTCGGAGTGGTGTTGGTAGCACCCCCGGGGGCCGCCCTGTATCCAGGTGCAGCACAGAGCGTCATGACGCGATCACCGTACCGCAGGCTGCGGGAGCCTTGTCCCCTTTCGATCACATCTCTCGTACGACAGTTGTGCACCTACTGCATTCGCTACATGAGTGAGCCTGTCGTTGAGTCCATGGCAGAGGTCCGCCGTCACCTCGCCGATGTCATCGACCGCGCGCGACGGGAGGGGACCCCGACGATCATCACCCGCCGCGGCAAGAGCGAAGCCGTGCTGGTCGATATCGACGAATACCGACGCCTGAAGCAGGTCTCCGAGCAGCACGAGGAAGAGTGGCTCAACCGACTGGCCGACGAGGCCGAGTCCGAGGGCCTCAACGGTTCGGTCTCCGTGGAAGAGATGGCCGCACTCCTCCGATCTGCGCTCTGACCTCATGGGATACGTCATGCGGTTCACTTCGCGCGCACAGCGAGACTTGCTGAAGATTCCTCGTCAGGACGCGCTCCGCATTCTCTTCCGTCTCGCCGAGCTCAGAAGGCGCTGGACACGGGAGATGCCGCAGCCTGTAACTCACGCTCCGGGTCCTGATCACGCCCTTACCCCTCCCTGGCCGTCACCTCCAGGACCAGTTCGTGCAGCAGGCCTGCGTCCACGAACGGCGCCTCGGCCGTGGGCAGTGAGCGCCAGTCGAGCGGCCAGGTCAGTCCGTGCAGCGCGGGCACCCCGACGAATGCTGCGTTCTGCCCATAGCACCCCATCATCTGCGCCCCCGACGGCCACCGGTGTGCGCGGGCGCTTCGCGGCGGCAACAGGAAGTACATGCTGCGCTCCCCAATCCCCGACCGCACGATCGGGCCTGCCCGGAAGTCGGTGAACTGCATGATCTCGTAAGCGACTTGCTCGCCGAGTACGCCGGGGATCCGTACCGCGTCGAAGTGAATGCCGACGTGACGCAGGGCGTGTCCGGACGCGGGTACCCACGAGGGCGCCTGGGCGGGTGAACTTTTCCGTTCCATGGGGAAAGCCTCCCGGTCGACACCTACTGTGACCAGGGACACAGGGCGTCCGTGCACTGTTGTGTACTCGGGAGGTGGGGTTGTGCACTCCGGTGGCCAAGGGAGCGGTAACGCCGAGATGTTCGGGGCGTTGTTGCGTTTCTTCCGGGACCGAGTCGGGCTGTCGCAGGAGGCCCTGGGCTTGAAGATTGGTTTCTCCAAGTCGCAGGTGGCGATGGTGGAGCGGGGGAAGCGACCGCCAAGGGGGAAATTCGTACCGTGCGCAGACCAGGTTTTGGGTGCACAAGGTGCACTGCTGGCCGCCGCGGCCAAGCTGCCAGTCAGCCATTTGGCCTCGTGGTTCACGGAGTTCGCCGAGGAGGAGGCGCGCGCTTCCAGTCGGCATGAGTACGAGACGCACGTGGTGCCTGGTCTGCTTCAGATCGAGGACTATGCCCGCACGGTACTCGGCCATACATACCCGTCGGTCGACGACGAAGAGGTCGAGGGGCGAGTCGCGGCCCGCCTGGAACGCCAACGTCTCTTCACTCGCAGGCCCGCTCCGGATATCGGTTTCGTTCTGGAGCTGAGCGCTCTCACCCGTCCTATCGGCGGCCCTCAAGTGCGCAGAAAGCAACTCCGCCACATCCTGGAGATCGCCCAGCTGCGACACGTGCAGATGCAGGTGATGTCTCCAGACCGTAAGACTCACGTTGGCCTAGACGGACCATTTGTCCTGCTGGAGACGGAAGAACGGCGCCAGCTCGCCTACATCGAGGGCCAGGGCGGCAGCTTCTTCATCAGCGAACAGCCCGACCTGGGAAACCTGTTCGGGAAATATGGCATTCTGCGGGCGCAGGCGCTCAGCCCGGAAGCGTCTGTGAAGGTGATCGAAGAGGCGGCAGAGGAAGTATGAGCAGCGACCTCAACTGGTTCAAGTCCAGCTACAGCGACGAAAACAGCGGCAACTGCATCGAGGTTGCCGTCGCCTGGACCAAGTCCAGCTACAGCGGCAACGACAGCGGCAACTGCGTAGAGGTCACCACCTGCCCCCACACCGTCCGCGTCCGCGACTCCAAGGACCTGACCGTCCCCGCCCTCGCCCTCTCCCCCGCTGCCTGGGCCGACTTCCTCCCGTACGCCGCGCAGTAAGGCCGCATCCCAGGCTGTCGGACCCGCTCCGTAGGGTGTTGGCATGTCCAACGAGTCGCCCCTGATCCAGAGCATGCGGACCGCTGTCGCCGCGGCGCCCGCCGACGTACCGCTGCGCCTGCACCTAGCCGAGTTGTTGCTCGGTGAGGGTCTGGGCGAGGCCGCCGTCGCCGAGGCCGCCGTGGCGTTGCAGCACGCGCCCGGGGACGCGGGCGCGCGGGCGCTCATGATGCGGGCGATGGGGCTGCCCACCCCGGCCGACGACAAGGCGGAGAAGGCCGAGAAGCCGGAGGAACCCGCCGCGCCCGGCCCCTCCGCCGGGTTCGACTGGGCCGCCGCCGAGAACGAGGTCGCGGGCGCCGTCCCGCCGCGCTTCGTGACCCCCGCCCGCGCTGCCGGCCCGGGGGTTGGCGCCCCCGAGGCGCCCCTCGCCGCCGACGGCAGCGGTGATCCGGGCGACGCCACCGCCTGGGAGGTCGACACCCCCGGTTCCGTGACGCTCGCCGACGTCGGTGGCATGCAGGAGATCAAGGAACGCCTCGAAGCCGCGTTCCTGGCTCCCATGCGCAACCCCGAACTCGGCAGGCTGTACGGGAAGAGCCTGCGCGGCGGGCTGTTGATGTACGGGCCGCCCGGGTGCGGGAAGACGTTCATCGCGCGGGCCGTCGCGGGTGAGCTCGGGGCGAGCTTCATGTCCGTGTCGATCAACGATGTGCTCGACATGTGGATGGGCAACTCCGAGCGCAATATGCACGAGGTCTTCGAGACAGCCCGCCGCCAGGCGCCGTGCGTGCTGTTCCTCGACGAGGTGGACGCGCTGGGCGCCAAGCGCAGCCGTATGCAGCACGGCGGGATGCGTAACACCGTCAATCAGCTGCTCACCGAACTGGACGGGGTCGGCGGGGCCAACGAGGGGGTGTTCGTGCTCGCCGCGACCAACGTCCCCTGGGACGTGGACATCGCGCTGCGGCGCCCCGGCCGGCTGGACAGGACGCTGCTCGTGCTGCCGCCGGACGCGCCGGCGCGCGAGGCGATCCTCCGCTACCACCTGCGTGACCGGCCGATCGAATCCGTCGACCTGGGCAAACTGGTCAAGGTCACCGAGGATCTGTCGGGCGCCGATCTGGCCCACGTCTGCGAGTCCGCTTCGGAGCGGGCGCTGCTCGACTCGACCCGTACCGGTGTGGTCCGGATGATCAACATGAAGGATCTGCTGGGTGCGGCGAAGGAAGTGCGTCCGTCCACCGATCCGTGGTTCGCCTCGGCGCGCAATGTGGCGATGTTCGCCAACGAGGGCGGCATGTATGACGAGTTGCTGGCCTACCTGAAGAGGAAGCGCAAACTGTGACCGCCGCCGGGCAGGACCTCACCGAGCGGGCGTCCGCGCTGCTCTCGCTCGACCGCGTCGACGAAGCGAAGGCACTGCTGGCCAAGCGGCTGGCCCAGGACCCCGAGGACGCCCATGCCTGGGCGAAACTGGCCCGCTGTCATCTACGGGTCAAGGAGTACGACAAGGTCATCGAGGCGACCGGGGCGGCGCTGACGATCGACCCGGAGTACGTCGACGCACTGATCGTAAGAACCTACGGGATGCGCCGGACGACACGCCCCGACGAGTCCCTCGCGGCGGCACAGGAGGCGGTGCGGCTCGCCCCGCACATGTGGCAGGCGTACGTCGCGCTCTCCGAGGCACTCGAAGCCTGGCAGCCTCGCTGGCCCGAGGCGCTGACGGCAGCGCAGGAGGCGGTCCGGCTCGGTCCGGAAGAGACCGGGGCCTACTACGCGCTGTGGAAGGCCGCCCTGTGCAACGGCCGGAGCGACCTCGTCGAGCTGGGTGTGCGCGAGACCCTGCGGATCGACCCCACCGACGCGTGGGCGCTGCGCGAGCACGCGGACAGGCAGGCCGCGGCGCCCGGGGTGAAGCCGAAGCAGCGGGCCGAGGTGTACGCGTCGGCGCTGGCCGCCGACCCGGGCTCGGCGGGGCTGCGTCTCGGGCTGGACCGGGCGGTGTTCCAGATGCTGCGCCGCACCCGGTGGCTCGCCGTGCTGAGCCTGCTGATAGCGGGCGTGACGATCGACCTGTTCCCGTCCGACGGGGAAACTCCCGATCCGCTGCCGTTGCCTCTCGGCCGGCAGCTCTACGCGCTGGCGTGGATCGGGGTGGTCTGGGCGTTCGGCACGTGGTGGCGCTACCGGAAGCTGCGCGCGGGGGTGCAGCTGAGCGTGCGGTCGTTGCTGCAGCGGATGTTCTGGGCCCGGCTGGTGCTGGTGCAGGCGGTGCTGGGGACGTTGTGCGCGGTGGCCATCGCGGCGGTGCCGTGGACGGACCGGGGTGTTCCGCAGGTGCTGTTCTGGGTGGGGCTCGTACCCACGCTGCTGACGATCTGGTTCGACCGGCCGCGCACGGGATAGGCGTAACCGGAGGTCCGGCAGTGCGTGGTCGCCGGTCAGGAGACGAGGATGCCGATGCCGTCTCCGAGCAGTTTCGCGCCGAGTACGAAGAACAGGACTGCCATCACAGCGACGTTGTGCCGGGCGGTCCAGTCCTTCCAGCCGCTGAGCACGGCCGTCGCCCGCTCCCCCGTGAACAGCAGTACCGCGAGCGGGGTCAGCAGTCCGAGGGTACCGATGACCACGAAGACGGCCAGCGAGGCGATCTGCTCCCCCTCGGGGAGGCCGGCCGAGCTGATGGAGGCAGCCGCCGCAATGGTCAGCGAGGCGTTTTTGACGTTGGCCGCCGACAGGGCCAGCCCGAGGCCGAAGATCTTGACCGGCGTGAAGCGGTCGATCGCGGCCATCCATCTCGGAAGCTGCGCCTCCGAGGTGGGGGCGGGGCGCCGGTGCCACTGCCGGGCGCCGAACAGCACAAGGAGCAGTCCCAGCCCGAGCTTGAGGCCGCCCACCCAGGTGGCCGGATGATGCTGGGCGGACGCGCCGCCGGGGCCGCCGATCACCAGCATGACCGCGCCCAGCACCGACAACCCCACGACCCAGCCGACGGTGAACAGCAGCCCGTTGAGCCGCCCTCGGGGCGTGACCAGTACAAGGATGATCGCGATGATCGGGAGCGGACTGATCGCGACGCCGGCCGCCAGGCCCAGGACATCGCCGAGAACCTTACCCATGGCGCCCTCCGGGTGGCGGTCAGGGACGAACCGGCGGCCGACCGGGCCCGGCCCGGTCGCTGTCTCCAGCCCCCGCGGGCTTCTCCGTCGTTCGCCGAGCACGTGGAGAACCCCTCAACAGCCATCATCGACCGCATCAGCGGGCCGCGCGACACCGACGACGAGGAGCGGGCCACGACCACGTCCGAGCGGAGCTGCCGATGAGAAACGGCCGATTCATGCCCTCACGGTTCATTCCTTGCACGCAGGACGTCGACACCGCTGAGCCCGGCTCCGACACCCAGCTGCGGGCCGGACGGCTCTGCAGTGCTCAGCGGGCCAGGCGGCCCAGCAGCGAACCGGCGGCGACGATGCCGACCAGTGCCGCGAACGCGAGGACGGCGAGGTCGAGGCCCAGGTGGGCCTGGGTGCCGATGAGCAGTCCGCGCAGGGCGTCGACCTCGTAACTCAGCGGGTTCACCTTGCTGATCGCCTGGAGCCAGCCGGGCATCAGGGCGACCGGGTAGAGCGCGTTGGAGGCGAAGAACAGCGGCATCGTGATGGCCTGGCCGATGCCCATCAGCCGGTCGCGGGTCAGGACGATCCCGGCGATCGACATCGACAGGCAGGAGAAGAACGCCGAGGCGAGGAGGACCACCACGACCACGCCGAGCAGCCGCAACGGGTTCCAGGTCATGCCGACACCGATCAGCGCGGCGATCACGATGACGACCGCCGCCTGGATCACGGCCTTCACCCCGGCGGCGAAGGCCTTGCCGGTCACCAGGGCGGTCCGGGGCGTCGGCGTGACCATGAGTTTGGTGAGGACGCCCGAGTCCCGCTCCCAAATGATCATGATTCCGTAGAAGATCGCGATGAACATGGCGGACTGGGCGATGATGCCCGGCGCCAGGAAGTCGAGATAGGGGACGCCGCCGGTCGGGATGGCGTGGATACGGGAGAACGTCACGCCGAAGATCAGCAGCCAGAGCGCGGGCTGGACGGCGCGGGTGTAGATCTCGGTGCGGTCGTGGCGCAGTTTCTGCAGTTCGACGACGCACATCGCGGTGACGCGCGCGGGTACGACGCGCCAGCCGGTGCGGGGCGGTGGCGGGGTCAGCAGCAACGCGAACCGCTGATCCGGCGGGACGGACTCAACCGAGGCGGGATGCGGTGCGACGGGTACGGCGGACATCTCGGAACGCTCCTTTCGCTTCGTCGGAACCGGAGCCGGAGCCGGAGCCGGGGTCGTTCAGTCCGGCTCCGGAGTGGTGGCGGAAGACGTCCTCCAGGGATGGTGACGGACGGCCCGTCTCGCCCGATTCCCGGCGGTGGGCGACGAGCTCGCTCTTGAGCTGGGCGGGGGTGCCGAGCGCGCGGAGTCTGCCGAGGTGCATCAGCGCGAGCCGGTCGCAGCGCTGGTCGGCCTCGTCCATGGAGTGGGTGGTGACCAGCACGGTCATGCCGGTGCCGACCCGTATCTCGGTGATGCGGTCCCAGACGCTGTCCCGTGCGATCGGGTCCAGGCCGATGGTCGGCTCGTCCAGGATCATCAGCCGGGGCGCGCTGACCAGGGCCTGTGCGAGTTCGAGGCGGCGGACCATGCCGCCGGAGTACGTGGCGGCGAGCCGGTGCGCGACATCGCCGAGGCCGACCGCGTCCAGCGCCTGGGAGACCCGCGCGGCGCGCTGGCGGCGGGGCACGTCGTAGACGCGGGCGAAGAGCTGGACGTTCTCCCGGCCGGTGAGGCTCGCGTCGGCCGACAGCTGCTGCGGTACGTAGCCGAGCAGGCGCCGTACCGCCATCTTCTGCCGGGCCGCGTCATGGCCGAACACCTCGATGACGCCGGGCGGTACGGGCAGGAGCGTGGTGATCGCGCGCATCGTCGTGGTCTTGCCCGCGCCGTTGGGCCCCAGGAGGCCGAACACCTCCCCCTGGCCGACCAGCAGGTCCAGGCCGTCGACGGCCTTCGCGTCGCCGAAGCTGTAGCTCAGACCGGTGCAGTTGAGGGCGGGGGCGGTTTCCGTGGTCACGCGGTCTCATCCCCTTCGCTTCGCAGGGAGGCGGCGAGTCTGTGCAGGGCCGGGAGTGCGGCGGCGAGTGCCGCCCGGTCGGCCGCGTCGAGTCCGGCCAGGTGTTCGCGGAAGAGCGCCTCGCGACGGGCGTGCCAGTCGCTCAGCCTCCCGATCCCTGCGGGGGTCGGATGCAGCAGCGCGGCCCGCCCGTCTCCGGGGTCCTTCTCCCGTCGCAGCAGTCCTTCGGCGACGAGGTGGTTCACCAGGGTGCTGACCGAGTTGGGCGCGAGACAGAGACTGTGTGCGGCTGTGGAGATCCGGATGCCGGGTCGGTCGGCCACCAGCCGCAGCAGTTCGGCGTGCGCCCCGCGCAGCCGGGGCACCGGCAGGCCGCTCCACAGCCGCCGCCGGGCGAGCCTCTGGATGCGGGGCAGAAGTCCGGCGAGCTCATCGGGTAGATCACCCGCCGCCACCTGTCCATTTTAACTCTGTACGAGAGCTAATGTCCCTACTGTTTTTGCCCGTACGGGGGAGTCCGGCGCCGCGCGGTCAGTGACCGGCGAACCGCTCCCCGCACCGGCTGCAGAACACCGGCTCCGGGTCCTGCGAGAGCCGGCCGCACTCGGGGCAGACCCGGCCCAGCATGCAGGGCGCCTCGCCGCCCTCGTACCCGGCCGAGGGCGCAACCGAGGGCTTGATGGTCAGGCCTGGGCGGCGGCGGTGGACGGTCAAATAGGCCAGACCGTCCGGTCCTGCGGCAAGGGCGCGGCGGGAGGTACGGGGCAGCCAGACGACGCTGGTCGGCGTCAGGTTCAGCGCGTCGCCCCCGGCGACGACCCGG
The DNA here is from genome assembly GCF_044741025.1 of Streptomyces sp. NPDC088246. Classification (NCBI taxonomy): domain Bacteria; kingdom Bacillati; phylum Actinomycetota; class Actinomycetes; order Kitasatosporales; family Streptomycetaceae; genus Streptomyces; species Streptomyces sp. NPDC088246. The sequence continues at coordinate 201,516 of NZ_JBIURV010000004.1, read as the reverse complement.
CCGCTGCCCGCGACGACGACGAGAAGGACGTCCAGGACGTCCTCCTGATGCTCACCTACTTCCGCGCCCGGCGGAAGACGTACCAGATTGGCATCCAGCTCCCGGCCCTGCTCGGCCAGTTGCCACAGCGCACCGCGGTCCTCGTGGGCGGCGGCGGTCAGCAGGTCGTCGAGTACGGCCAGTTCGGAATTCACGGCGATCAGGCTACGCCCGCCATACGCTGATCCCTTTGCCCGCCGAGCCGAGGGAGCCACCGCGCCATGGACCGCAAGCCCGACGAGAAGTACCCGCCGATCGAACCGTACGAGCACGGCATGCTCGATGTCGGGGAAGGCAACCTCGTGTACTGGGAGGCGTGCGGCAACCCGGACGGCAAACCCGCACTCGTCGTGCACGGCGGTCCGGGGTCGGGGTGCAGGGAGTGGCCCCGGCAGTACTTCGACCCGGACCGCTACCGCGTCGTCCTCTTCGACCAGCGGGGCTGCGGCCGCTCCACGCCGCACGCGAGCGACCCGGCCGCCGACATGCGGTACAACACGACCGGCCGGCTGATCGCCGACATGGAGCGGCTGCGCAGCCACCTCGGGATCGATACCTGGCTGCTGTACGGCGGGTCCTGGGGCTCGACGCTGATCCTCGCGTACGCCGAGCAGTACCCGGAGCGGGTCTCCGAGATCGTGATCCCGGCCGTCACGACGACCCGGCGCTCCGAGATCGACTGGCTGTACCGGGGCGCGGGCCAGATCTTCCCCGAGGCCTGGGACCTGTTCCGGGCCGGGGTGCCGGAGGCCGAGGGGGACGCGACCCCGGACGTCCTCGCCGCGTACGCCCGGCGGATGGAGAGCCCCGACGCCGGGGTGCGGGAGAAGGCGACGGCCGACTGGTGCGCCTGGGAGGACGCGGTGCTCTCCCAGGAGACGTACACCGGACCGCTGCCGTACAGCGGGCGCCCCGGCCGGGACCGGCTGGCGCTGGTGCGGATCTGCTCGCACTACTTCTCCCACGGCGCCTGGCTGGATGAGGGGCAGCTGATCCGGGAAGCGGGGCGGCTGACGGGGATTCCGGGCGTGCTGGTGCACGGGCGGTTCGACCTGGGCGGACCGCTGATCACCGCGTGGGAGCTGGCGAAGGCATGGCCGGACGCGGAGCTGACCGTGATCGACGGTGCGGGGCATCTGGGCGGTCCGGCGACGAGCCGGGCGGTGCTGGCGGCGCTGGACCGGTTTGCCCGGCAGTGAACGCAAGTGGAATTTGAGCCATCCGCGGACGGCAGGAGCAGGGGGGAGGGTCCGGCTGTCGGAGAGGCATGGCAAGCTAAGCCTCCGCTGCATGCGCGGTAGCACTCGTACCCCCCACTGGTCCCATCGCGACCAGCTGTCGCCTGGCGCAGCGCCTGACGAACCAAATGTCCGAAAACGATCCTTGGGGTACGACTTGAGATCGAAGCGAAGAATCTGGATCACGGCTGCCCTGGCCACGTCCGCCGTGGCGGGCGTCCTGGTCTTCGAGGGGGTGACGGGCAACTCCTCGGTGGACGCCGACGCCAAGCCCGGCCCGGCCAAGGCAGACGTGCACGCGACCGCGCTGAAGGTCGACGACCACGGCACCTCGGCCACCCTCGGCAAGCGGGACACCAAGCCGTTCAGCATGCTGGGCATCACCTGGACCGACCCGGCGGCCAAGGTCACCGGAGCCGTGGAGGTACGGACCAGGTCCGCCGCCAACGGGAACTGGACGTCCTGGCTGTCGCTCGAAACCGATGTCGACGGGCGTACGGAGACCGGCCGGTCCGGTGTACGAGGGAGCACCGAGCCGCGCTGGGTGGGCCCCTCCAACGGTGTCGAGGTACGGATCAACGCGGGCGGCAAGGTCTCCACGAAGCTGCCCGCGGGGCTGCGGCTGGACACCGTGGACCCGGGCCGGAGCGGCACCCTGAACGCGGACCCGGCCGCATTCGCCGCCGACATCCCCGCGGCCGAGGCCACGACCGACCCCTCCGCCGACCCGTCGGACCCGGCCGCGACCGAGCCGCCCGCGCCGAGCGACAGCACGGAACCGCCCGCCGAGCCCATACCGTCCGACCCGGCGTCACCGAGCGCTTCCGGCTCGGCCACGGCGGAACCCACTCCCCCGGTGAGCCCGAGCCCCTCGGCGTCCGTGAGTGCGTCCCCGACCGACACTCTGCCGCCCGCACCGCCCTCGACCGTGCCCAAGCCGCCCATCACCTCGCGTGCGGGCTGGGGCGCCGACGAGTCGATGAGCCCGGAGGCGCCGGAGTACACGGACACCGTCAAGGCGGTCTTCGTCCACCACACCGCCGGGACCAACACGTACTCGTGTGCCGACTCCGCGGCCGTCGTGCGCAGCGTGTACGCGTACCACATCAAGAGCGAGGGCTGGAAGGACATCGGCTACAACTTCCTGGTCGACAAGTGCGGGACGATCTTCGAGGGCCGTAAGGGCGGGGTGGACCGGCCGGTCTTCGGCGCGCACACCTACGGCTTCAACCGGCAGACGGCCGGCGTCGCGGTCATCGGCACGTACACGGACTCGGCCGCCCCCAGCGCGGTGACCACCTCGGTGGCCCGGATCGCCGCGTGGAAGCTCGGCCAGTACAAGGGCAACCCGGCGGGCACCACGACGCTCACCGCGGGCGCCACGGGTGGCAACAACTTCGGCAAGGCCTTCACCGCCGGGACGAAGTACACCTTCAACCAGATCTCCGGCCACCGCGACGGCTTCAACACCCAGTGCCCCGGCCTCAAGCTGTACGGGCAGCTGCCCGCGATCCGCAGCCTCGCCGCGGGCCCCGTCACCGGACTGGCCGTCAAGTCGGTGACCGGCGCCGGGCTCTCGGGCACGACGTACTACACCAAGTCCGCGGTCACCGTGGGCTGGTCGGCGAGCACCCCGAGCGCGTTCATCTCCACGTACGAGCTGCTGGTCGACGGCAAGGTCGTCGCCACCACGACGGGCACCGCCACCTCCGCCAAGGCCACGCTGGCCGTCGGCAGCCACCAGGTCCAGGTCCGCGCCACCCACCAGTCGGGCAAGGTCACCACGTCCGCCGCGGCCACCGTGGTCGCCGACCAGACGGCACCCGCCTTCACCACCAAGCCGAGCCTGGACCTGCGCACCGGCACGGTGAACACCACAGCCGTCCCGCTCACCCTGAAGTGGAAGGCCACCGACGCCGCTGCGCTCAAGGAGGTCAGGCTCACCGCCCCCCTCGCCAAGACCTACGGCCCGACCACCACCAGCGCCTCGCACACCGCGAAGTCGGGTGTGGCGACCAGCTGGGCCATGACCGCGTACGACCAGGCGGGCAACACCGCCGCCGCGTCGGTCTCCGGCACACCGGTCATCGTCCAGGAGAGCTCGGCGACGAAGACGGGCACGTGGACGACGAAGTCCTCGTCCAGCTACCTCGGCGGCAAGTCGTACTCCAGCTCGTCCAAGAACGCGAGCCTGAGCTGGACGTTCACCGGCCGCTCGGTCGCCCTGGTGGCCTCGCGGGCTGCCACCTCCGGCCAGGTGTACGTCTATGTGGACGGCGTGAAGGTGTCCACGGTGGACCTGAAGTCCAGCACCACCAAGTACCGCGACGCGCTGTGGACGAAGAGCTGGTCGAGCAGCGCCAAGCACACCGTCAAGATCGTCGTCGTGGCCACATCGGGCCGGCCGGCGGTCACCACCGACGGCATCGTGTACCTGAAGTGACCGCCTGAGGCATTCGGCCGCGTAAGACATTCGCATGACACCCTGCCCCCGGCACTCCGCCGGGGGCAGGGTGCGTTCGGGTCACCCTTGCTTCGAGCGGACTCGAAGGCGTTGGCTTGGTGCCCATGAAGTACACGCAGCTCGGACGCACCGGACTCAAGGTCAGCCGCCTCGTCCTCGGCACCATGAACTTCGGCCCGCAGACCAATGAGGTGGACAGCCACGCCATCATGGACGCGGCGCTGGACACGGGCTTGAACTTCTTCGACACGGCCAATGTCTATGGGTGGGGTGAGAACAAGGGCCGTACCGAGGAGATCATCGGCACCTGGTTCGCCAAGGGCGGCGAACGCCGCGACAAGGTGGTCCTGGCCACCAAGATGTACGGGAACATGGCCGCCGACGGCGAGGCCTGGCCCAACCACGACAAGCTCTCCGCCGTGAACATCCGGCGCTCGGTCGACGCGTCGCTGAAGCGGCTCCAGACGGACTACATCGACCTCTACCAGTTCCACCACGTCGACCGGAGCACCCCCTTCGAGGAGATCTGGCAGGCGATCGACGTCCTGGTCCAGCAGGGCAAGATCCTTTACGCGGGTTCGTCGAACTTCGCCGGTTACAAGATCGCCCAGGCGAACGAACTGGCCGCCCGGCGCGGCTTGTTGGGCCTGGTCAGCGAGCAGTGCATCTACAACCTCATGGAGCGCCGCGCCGAGATGGAGGTCATCCCGGCCGCCCAGGAGTACGGCCTCGGCGTCATTCCGTGGTCCCCGCTGCACGGCGGCCTGTTGGGCGGTGTGCTGAAGAAGGAGCGCGAGGGCACGGCAGGGCGTTCGGCCTCCGGCCGCAGCGCGGACGCGCTGAAGAACTCGGCGCAGCGCGAGAAGATCCAGGCGTACGAGGACCTGCTCGACAAGCACGGCCTGGAGCCGGGCGAGGTCGGCCTGGCGTGGCTGCTCGCGCAGCCGGGGGTGACGGGACCGATCGTCGGACCGCGCAACCAGGAGCAGTTGGACTCGGCGCTGCGGGCGCTGGAGCTGGAACTCTCCGCGGAGGTGCTGGCGTCGCTGGACGAGATCTTCCCGGGTCCGGGGCCGTCGCCGGAGGCGTTCGCCTGGTGAGGACGGTCTGACGGACTGCCCGTCCGATACGTACGGGCCGCCGCCGCCCCGTCCCCGTTCGGGGGCGAGGGTGGCGGCGGCCCGTTGTGTGTCCGCGTCAGAGCGAGGCGTCGAGTTCCTTGAGCGTCTCCCCGAGCCAGCTCAGCTCCGCCTGGCTGGTCGCGCGGGCGATCCTCAGCAGACCCTGCCGGAACGGGTCCTCGAACGTCTCGGCGCCGAGCGGCTGCTCGCCCTCGTAGAAGAAGCTGCTCGGCTCCTCCAGGAACGCGAGCCGGCGCCGCAGCACCTGCGCCTGCTCGGCCGGGGACGCCAGATGGCGCAGGAAGGCGAGGACGGTGAACCAGCGGTTCTCGTCACTGATGTCCGTCTCGTCGGCCTCCCGCAGCCGGCGCCGCAGTTCCTCGCGCCCCTGCTCGGTCAGGGTCAGCGTGTGGCGGGGGGCAGCCCTGCTGCCCGGCTCCGTCCGGCGCTCCAGCCATCCGGCTCGCTCCAGGCGCTTGATCGCCGGGTACAGCGTGCCGTCCGCGATGGGGCGGACGTGTCCGGTGAGGTGGGCGACCCGACGCTTCAGCTCGTAGCCGTGCAGCGGCTGTTCGTACAGAAATCCCAGGATGGCCAGTTCCAGCATGCAAGCATTATACATCGATGCCGATGTATAGTCTCGCCGAGGTTATCGGTTGTGGGGCAAGGAGGAGGAAACATGCAGAACGCTCAGGTGACGGCCGACGGTGCGTGCATCCGGTGGGTGGAGCTCCCCGGCCGCCCCGGCACGTCCCGTACCCGGGTCTATCTGCACGGGCTCGGGGCCTCGTCCGGCCCGTACTTCACCGCGAGCGCCGTGCATCCCCTGCTGGCCGACAGCCGGTCGCTGCTCATGGACCTGCTCGGCTTCGGAATCAGCGATCGCCCCACGGACTTCGGCTACACCCTGGAAGAACACGCCGACGCGGTGGCGGCGGCGCTGAAGGCGGCCGACGCGTACGACTCGGACGTGGTCGCGCACAGCATGGGCGGTGCGGTGGCCATCGTGCTCGCGGCACGCCACCCGCGGCTGGTGGCCCGGCTGGTGCTGGTCGACGCCAATCTGGACCCGGTCGCCCCCGACCCGGCCCGGCCGGGCAGCAGCGGCCTCGCCCGGTACACGGAGGAGGAGTTCCTGGCCGGCGGCCTGGAGGAAGTGCGCGACCGGGTGGGGCCCCACTGGTGGGCGACCATGCGCCTCGCGGGCCCCGAGGCACTGCACCGCACCGCAGTGCATCTCGCCCGCGGAACGACGCCGACGATGCGCGAGCTACTGCTGAACCTGAACATTCCGCGTACGTATCTGCGCCCCCTGGACAACGGACCGCTGCCCGGCGAGGAAACGCTGATCGAGAACGGGGTACGGGTCGTGGCGGTCCCGGAGTGCGGGCACAACATCATGCTGGACAACCCGGAGGCGTTCGCCAAGGAGACGGCGTCGGCCGTCAACGCCTGAGACCCAGTGGTGCGCGTCGGACGCGGCGGGCCTGGGCTCGCACCCATGGCGCGGGATTGCGGGCACGGCCATCAGTGCGGCCCCGGCCTCCTGCAACGAGGCCTACCGAGGCACCGCGTCACGCTCCGACGGCGGCTGCCACGGCGACGACGACGAACATCAGCACGAGTACGGCGGCCATGATGCGGTTTCTGGTCTTCGGGTCCACCCTCCGAGCGTAACCGCCCGTCTCAGTGACCCAGCGACCAGGATGCGATCACCTCGTACCGAGGCTGCTCGCCCCGCACCCCGGCGACCGGCAGGTTGCTGCGTACGAGGGCGAGCTCACCGACCTCCCACGGGGTGCCCTCGAAGCCCTCGAGAGCCTCGACGAAGGGGCGCAGGTCGGCCTCGGTACGGCTGCGGGCGAGGGTGAGGTGCGCGCTGTAGCGGCGGTGCTCCTCCATCGGGATGCCGGCGCGACGGGCGGCGGCATCCGCGCGTTCGGCGAGGAACCGCAACGTGTCGATCCCACCCGCGGCCCCCGCCCACAGCGCCCGCCCGCCGAACCGGCCGGCGCCGTGGATGTGCAACGGGAAGGGCTCGGTACGGCGGGCCGCCCGTTCGAGGCGCGCACGCAGCTCGGGCAGCACCTCCTCGTCCACGGACCCGAGGAACGCGAGCGTGAAGTGCCAGCTGGGCGTACCGGTCCAGCGCAGTTTCCCGGCACCGGGGAGCGCGCGCAGCGGGTCGACGGCACGGCGCAGTTCCTGGATTGCGCGGTCGGGCGGCGACACGGCGACAAAGAGTCTGAGACGGCTCATGGACCGAGTGTCGCACCGTAACGGCGTGTCCCGGGCTCCGTGCGTATCGTTGTACTACGCGGCTGCCCGCGCCCGTGCGGCAGCGGGGAGGAGCGGCACGATGACCGTCGTAGAGACCGACAGGATCGAGATGGCCGACAGCAGCGACGAGCGCACTCTGGACATGATGTTCGAGTGGCTTGAGCCCACCCCCGAGGGATTCAAGGTCGAGATCGTCGAGGGGAACATCTACATGTCGCCGCAGCGGGACACCCACTGGGAGGTCATCTTCGACATCGTCGAGCAACTGCGTGCCAGGTACCCGCGACAGCGGCTGAAGTCCGATGTGCGCATCGACTTCCCGGGCCGTCTCAACGGCTTCGCTTCTGATGTCGTCGCCCTGGCTGAGGACGCCACCAAGGACTCCAAGGGCCGCTGGCGCTACCAGGACATCGAGTTCGTGGCCGAGGTGATTTCCAAGGACACCGCCGCCAACGACTACGGGGCGAAGAAGGCCGCGTACGCCACGGCCGGCGTACCCGTGTACGTCATCGTCGACCCGTACACCGGCACGTGGCATCTCCACACGCTCCCGAAGGACGACGAGTACCGCAGCGTGTTGAGCCTCGACTTCGGCACCCCGATCGACCTCACCGCGACCCTTGTGGGTCTCACCCTGGAGACGGGCGGGTTCCCCCGCGACTGACACGGGCCCCGTACGTGCCACGGGCCCCGACCGGTGTCCGCCGGTCGGGGCCCGTGGCAGGTGCTTTGCGACCGGTCCTCAGGCCGCCGTGGCCAGCTCTTCGCGCGGGACGAACCGCACGTGCGGGCGGCCCGGGCGGAGGTCGACCTTGAGGCGGAGGCCGCCCACGCGAGCCAGCATGAAACCGACGCCCAGTGCGGCCACCAGTGAGAACGCACCGCCGACCACCATGCCCGTACGGACCCCGTAGGCGTCGCTGACCCAGCCGACGATCGGGGCGCCCACCGGCGTACCACCGGCGAAGACCATCATGTACAGGCTCATGACCCGGCCGCGCATCGCCGGGTCGGCGGCCATCTGGACGCTCGTGTTCGCGCTGATGTTGGTCGTCAGGCCGATCATGCCGATCGGGACCAGCAGGATCGCGAAGAGCCAGACGGACGGCGACAGGGCCGCGACGATCTCCAGCAGACCGAACACCGTGCCGGCGGCCACCAGCATCCGCAGCCGCGAGGAGCGGCGACGGGCGGCAAGCAGGGCGCCGACGAGGGAGCCGGCCGCCATGAGGATGTTGAAGAACGAGTACATCCCGGCGCCGCCGTGGAAGATCTCGTCCGCGAAGGCCGTGAGCCAGATCGGGAAGTTGAACCCGAACGTGCCGACGAAGCCGACCAGGACGATCGGCCAGATCAGCTCGGGGCGGCCGGAGACATAGCGCAGGCCCTCCCGCAGCTGCCCCTTGGCGCGCGGCACGACGGTGGCCTTGTGCAGCTCGCTCGTACGCATCAGCATCAGGCCGACCAGCGGGGCCGCGAAGGACAAGCCGTTGAACATGAAGGCCCAGCCGCTGCCGACCGTGGTGATCAGGACACCCGCGACGGCGGGGCCGATGAGCCGGGCGGACTGGAAGTTCGCCGAGTTGAGACTGACCGCGTTCCGCAGCTGGGCGGGACCCACCATCTCGGAGACGAACGACTGGCGGGCCGGGTTGTCGACGACCGTCACCATGCCGAGCAGGAACGCGATGAGGTAGACGTGCCACACCTGGACGACACCGGAGAGCGTGAGCACCGCGAGGGCGATCCCGCACAGGCCGAGAGCCGCCTGGCTGACGAGAAGAAGCTTCCGCTTCGGGAGACGGTCGGCGATGACGCCGCCGTACAGGCCGAAGAGAAGCATCGGAAGAAACTGGAGGGCCGTGGTGATGCCGACGGCGGTGGCGGATCCGGTGAGGCTCAGGACGAGCCAGTCCTGCGTGATGCGGGACATCCAGGTACCGGTGTTGGAGATCACGGCGCCCGTGGCGAACAGGCGGTAGTTACGGATCTTCAGCGACGAGAAGGTCCCGCCGGGCTTGCTCTCGTGGGTGGAAGTCGGTGCGGGGGCGGAGTCTGCTCCGGATCCCGTACTCAAAAGGGTTCGCCTCCTCGGGCGTATACATTTCGCTGACTGACGGGATGCGGCGGTGCGGGCGGTGCGCCGGCCGTGGTCCGGCGTGGCCGGCCCCGCTACAGGTGGGCGAGCTTCTCCAGCACGGGCGCCGCCTTGCGCAGCGTCTCCCACTCTTCCTCGTCCAGGCCCTCGGCGAGGGTGGTCAGCCAGGCGTTCCGCTTGGAGCGGCTCTCTTCGAGCATGGCTTCCGCCTGTTCGGTCTGGCTGACCATCTTCTGGCGACGGTCATCGGGGTGCGGTTCCAGTCTGACCAGTCCCTTGGCTTCCAGCAGCGCGACGATGCGAGTCATCGACGGAGGCTGCACATGCTCCTTGCGGGCCAGCTCACCGGGCGTGGCCGAACCGCAGCGGGCGAGCGTGCCGAGCACCGACATCTCGGTGGGGCTCAGCGACTCGTCGACGCGCTGGTGCTTCAGGCGTCGGCCGAGCAGCATCACGGCGGAGCGAAGGGAGCTCACGGCGGCCGCACTGTCGCCGTCGTGGATCAGGTCAGGCATGTTCATTAGCGTAACTCATTACCTACCCTAAAGACCATTCGTGTTACACGCGCGAGAGCCACATCACCCAATCGATCACCCGAACGAGTGAGTTGGATCTGGAAAGTGACGCCAGACGACCTCGTGGGCCGTAACCCTGCTTGCCATGGGATCGACTGTGCTCAGCCTGCGGATAGACGGTGAGCTGCTCGACCGGCTCAGGCAGCATGCCGCCAAACGCGGAATGAGCGTCCAGGACTATGTCGTCCGGACGCTCATTCGGGATGACTTCGACGAGCGCTTCAAGGCGGCCGTCGACGAGACGGAGAAGTTCTACGGTCCGGAAGGGACCGCAGGGATCAGGGCGGAAGAGGTCACGTGAGGCCGAGGGCCGGCATCGCGTAGTAGAAGACGAAGACCGCCGACACCACGTACATGGCCGCCGGCACCTCGCGCCAGCGCCCGGCCACGACCCGCAGCACGGAGAAGGCGATGAAGCCGATGCCGATGCCGTTGGTGATCGAGTACGTGAACGGCATCATCAGCATGGCCAGGAAGGCCGGGATGGCGAGCGTGTAGTCGCTCCAGTCGATGTCCCGCACCGAACCCGAGATGATCAGGAAGCCGACCGCCAGCAGCGCCGGGGTGGCCGCCTGCGACGGAACCATGGTCGCCAACGGCGTCAGGAACAGCGACACCGTGAACAGCAGACCCGTCACGATGCTCGCGAGGCCGGTGCGGGCACCCTCGCCGACACCCGCCGTGGACTCCACGAAGCAGGTACCCGCCGAGGCGGAGCTCGCACCGCCCGCGGCGACCGCGATGCCGTCGACGAACAGCACCTTGTTGATGCCCGGGAAGTTGCCGTCCTTGTCCGTCAGCTTCGCCTCGTCGCCGACACCGAGGATGGTGCCCATCGCATCGAAGAAGCAGGACAGCAGCACGGTGAAGACGAACAGGATGCCGGTGAGCACACCGACCTTGTCGAAGCCGCCGAACAGACTGACCTTGCCGATCAGCCCGAAGTCCGGGGTGGCGACCGGGTTGCCCGGCCACTGCGGGACGGTCAGACCCCACGCCTCGCCCGGCAGATGGGCGACCGCGTCGATGATCATCGCGACGACCGTCATCGCGACGATGGAGATCAGGATCGCGCCCGACACCTTGCGGACGATCAGCGCGAGGGTGAGCAGCGCGCCGAGGACGAAGACCAGAACCGGCCAGCCGGTGAGGTGGCCGTCGCTGCCGAGCTGGAGCGGCACGGTGGTGTGCGCGGCGTCCGGGATACGGGAGACGAAGCCCGAGTCGACCAGGCCGATCAGCAGGATGAAAAGGCCGATACCGATCGCGATGCCCTTGCGGAGCGACTTCGGTACGGCGTGCATCACGCGTTCGCGAAGCCCGGTCGCGACCAGCAGCATGACCACGATGCCCGCGAGGACGACCATGCCCATCGCGTCCGGCCAGCTCATCCTGGGAGCGAGCTGGAGGGCCACGACGGTGTTGACGCCGAGGCCGGCGGCCAGCGCGATCGGCACATTGCCGATGACGCCCATCAGAAGCGTGGAGAACGCGGCGGTCAGCACGGTGGCGGTGACCAGCTGCCCCCCGTTGAGCTGGTGCCCGTACATGTCCTTCGCGCTACCGAGAATGATCGGGTTCAGCACGATGATGTACGCCATTGCGAAGAACGTGGCGAATCCGCCGCGGATCTCGCGCGCAACCGACGACCCCCGCTCGGAGATCTTGAAAAAACGATCCAGGCCGTTGTGCGGCTGAGGAGCCGGAGACTGCTTGGAGTCGACCGAAGCGGTGGCCGAGGGGGACATGTATGACCTCAGTCGTACGTAGAGGGGGGGCTAAAAGTAGTCAGCTTTGGACTTTTACACGAATAATTCGAGTCAGCCGTAAGCAGATTCAGTATGAATACATAAGGCGAAGATCGCTATCTCCGCGCGTAGACCCTTGAGACGGCTGGCCTGCCGGCCTTTACGCATGCCGTCTTTACGGGCTACGGGAGGGGGTCGCAGGTGGGCCCATACACTGAGGTCATGGCGAAGTGGACACCGAAGCACGAGGCACCCGAGCCCCTGGAGGGGCCCGTCGTCGCCACCATCACCGGCGGCACGATCCTCTGGTTCGTCCTCTTCCTGGTCCAGTTGCCGTTCTACGGCTGGTTCGACGACCACGGGCACCTGTGGTGGGTGTGGACCTGCCTGGCCGGTGCGGGGCTCGGCCTGATCGGTATCTGGTACGTACGGGGGCGCGACGCGGCGATCAAGCGGGCGGCCGCGGCTGCGGCTTCCGGGGCTGCGGCTTCCGGGGCTTCCGCGCCGAGCGCAGGGACGGACACGGAGGGCACGTCGGGCGCCACGGCGTGAAACCGTCCGGCGCCTCGGTGCGCCGCCCGGCACCGTCCGGCACAGCCCGGCATCAGGGCCTCTGTACCACCGCAGGACCATTCCCCTCCTCCTCCGGTCTGATCTTCGGACCCCCGTTGGCCGAATCGGACGATCCACCCGTACCGTCGGAACCATGACGCAGCGGGCACCCCACTCCTTCGGCGAGCAGACCCCCGGGGCATCCGGCATTTCCGGCCGCCCCGGACCGGCCATGATCGACGCCGGGTCCGAGCTCGACCCGGTCCACCCGATGAAACTGCCGGCCCCGGCCGTGAGCACCCGCGGGCTGACCGCGGCCGAGGTGGCCGAGCGGATCGCCCGCGGCGAGGTCAACGACGTACCCGTCCGCTCGTCCCGTTCCGTCCGCGAGATCGTCCGCGCGAACGTCTTCACCCGGTTCAACCTGATCATCGGCGTGCTCTGGCTGATCATGCTGTTCGTCGCGCCGATCCAGGACAGCCTCTTCGGCTTCGTGATCGTCGCCAACACCGGCATCGGCATCGTCCAGGAGTGGCGGGCCAAGAAGACCCTCGACAGCCTCGCGGTCATCGGCGAGGCCAAACCCACGGTGCGGCGCGACGGGGTCTCGGCCGAGATCTCCACCTCCGAGATCGTTCTCGGCGATCTCGTCGAGCTGGGCCCCGGCGACAAGGTCGTCGTGGACGGCACGGTCGCCGAGGCCGACAGCCTGGAGATCGACGAATCGCTGCTCACCGGCGAGGCCGACCCGGTGCTGAAGCAGCCCGGCGACCTCGTGATGTCCGGCAGCTTCGTCGTCGCGGGCGGCGGCTCGTTCGCCGCCACCAAGGTCGGCCGTGAGGCCTACGCCGCACAGCTCGCCGAGGAGGCGTCCCGCTTCACCCTCGTCCAGTCCGAGCTGCGCACCGGCATCTCCACCATCCTCAAATACGTCACCTGGATGATGGTGCCGACCGCGATCGGCCTGGTCATCAGTCAGCTCGTCGTCAACAACAACGACATCAAGGGGTCGGTCGCCCGGACCGTCGGCGGCATCGTCCCGATGATCCCGGAAGGCCTGGTGCTGCTCACCTCGGTCGCCTTCGCGATCGGTGTCGTACGGCTCGGCCGCAAACAGTGTCTGGTGCAGGAGCTCCCCGCCATCGAGGGTCTGGCCCGCGTCGACGTCGTCTGCCTGGACAAGACCGGCACCCTCACCGAGGGCGGCATGGACGTCACCGAGGTCAGGGCGCTGGGCGGTGCGGACGACACGTACATACAGCGCGTGCTGGGTGCCCTCGGCGCGTCCGACCCCCGGCCCAACGCCAGCCTGCAGGCCATCGTCGACGCCTACCCCGACGGGGAGGTGTGGCGGTGCACGCAGTCACTGCCGTTCTCCTCGGCCCGCAAGTACAGCGGCGCCGCGTTCGACGAGGGCGGCGGCCGGGCGTCGGCCTGGCTCCTGGGCGCGCCCGATGTGCTGCTGCCCGAGCAGGACCCGGCACTCGCCGAGATCGAGCAGCTCAATGAACAGGGACTGCGGGTGCTGCTGCTGGCCCGCGCGCAGGGCGAGCTCGAAGGGCCGGACATGGCCGTCGGAGCCGTACCGAGCGCACTGGTCGTCCTGGAACAGCGGCTGCGGGCGGACGCCGGGGAGACGCTGGCCTACTTCGCCGACCAGCGGGTCGCCGCGAAGGTCATCTCCGGTGACAACGCGGTCTCCGTCGGCGCGGTCGCCGGAAAGCTCGGCCTGCCGGGCGCCGAGAACACCCTGGACGCGCGCCGTCTGCCCACCGACCCGGATGAAATGGCCACGGCCATGGAGGAGAACGCGGTCTTCGGCCGGGTCACCCCGCAGCAGAAGCGGGACATGGTCGGCGCGCTCCAGTCCCGCGGTCACACCGTCGCGATGACCGGCGACGGTGTCAACGACGTGCTGGCGCTGAAGGACGCCGACATCGGCGTCTCCATGGGTTCGGGCTCCGAGGCGACCCGGGCCGTCGCCCAGATCGTGCTGCTCGACAACAGCTTCGCGACGCTGCCGTCCGTCGTCGCCGAGGGCCGTCGGGTGATCGGCAACATCACCCGGGTCGCCACCCTGTTCCTGACCAAGACCGTCTACTCGGTGCTGCTGGCGATCCTGGTGGTCTGCTTCCAGGTCGACTACCCGTTCCTGCCGCGCCATCTGACCCTGCTGTCGACGCTGACGATCGGCGTCCCGGCGTTCTTCCTGGCCCTCGCCCCCAACAAGGAACGGGCCCATCCACACTTCGTGCGCCGCGTCATGCGGTACGCGATCCCGTCGGGCGTCATCGCCGCCGTCGCCACCTTCGTGACGTATCTGATCGCCCGGCACTACTACTCCGGTACGGGCGCGCTGGACGCCGAGACCAGCGCGGCCACGCTCACGCTGTTCCTGGTCTCGATGTGGGTCCTGGCGATCATCGCCCGCCCGTACACCTGGTGGCGGATCTGCCTGGTGGCGGCGATGGGGCTGGCGTTCCTGATCGTGCTGGTGGTGCCGTGGCTGCAGAACTTCTTCGCGCTGAAGCTGGTGGGAGCGACGATGCCGTGGACCGCGGTGGGGATCGCGGTGGTGGCGGCGGCCGGCCTGGAGTTCGCCTGGCGGCTGGTCGGCCGCCGCTTCCCGGCGTAGTTCCTGTGCTGCTGCGTACGGGGGCTACTTCACGTCGACGAAGTCGCCCGCGGTCGTGACGGCCGGGGTGGTGGACGTACCGGCGAAGCTGTAGCGCCAGTAACCGTCGACCGACGCCTTGACCGTGGTCTTCAGGTTGCCCGTGCTGTTCGTCCTGATCGTCTTGACCGTGGTGTACGTGGAGCTCGTCTTCTTGCGGAACTGGAGCTTCACCGGCTGGCCGGTGTAGCCCTGGTACTTGAAGGTCTCCCAGTTGGCCCGCGAGAGCTTCCCGGTGACCGTGATCGTCCTGCCCTTCTTCACGGGCTCCGGAGCCGCGTTCACCGTCAGCTTCGACAGCCGCTGCACACGGGCGGTGCTGTAGAAGTCGGTGAAGGCGATGTCGGTCTCGTTACCGGCCTGCGCACCTGCGGAGACGTGCCAGGTGCCGGCCAGGGAGTTCTTGTACAGGTCGTAGCGCGGGTAGACCGTGAAGGTCAGCTTGCAGGTCGAGGTCGTCGCGTTGACCTTGGTGCACTTCGCCGCGTCCTCGTTCGGCAGGATGGCCCCGTCGATGGTGTTCTGGGAGGACGGGTCCGTGCCGTGCCACAGGTCGGCGTAGGCGTCGACGACACCGGACGCGTGCGACGCGGTGACCGAGACGGAGATCGTCTTCGAGGCGGTGGTGCCCAGGACGATGTCCTTGCCGCCGTTGACGACGACCTTGGAGATGACGGGTTCCGCCGTGGCCGCGCGGGTGGCCGCGGCGGCCTTCGACGATCCCTTGGCGGCGGTGCCGAAGACCTCGGCACCCGACGTCGGCTTGTGCAGGTTCGCAGCAGAGTGGTCGCCCGCCTGGGCGGCCGGAACGACAAGAGCGGACAGGGCCAGGGCGCCGGAGACGGCAGCAACAGTGGCACGAATGCGCATATGTTTCCCCAGTGGAGAAAGGGGCCCCGCGGGTACGTGGTGCGACCCGGGCGGGGCTCGTTGGGTCTGAGAGTCTGCTGACTCGAAAGACCAGACCTCTTACGCATGTGAAGGGTTGTACGCAAAGTGGAGTTCTTGTGTGTCGTCCCGCAGTGAGAAACGCGGCGACCCACGCGGAGGGCCGTGCCCGGGGACGGAAACCGTCCCCGGGCACGGCCCGCGGTGGTGCATGTGGCGCGACGGAAATTACTTCACGTCGACGAAGTCACCCGCGGCCGAGACGGCCGGGGTGGTGGCCGTACCCGCGAAGCTGTAGCGCCAGTAACCGTCGACCGACGCCTTGACCGTGGTCTTCAGGGTGCCGGTGCTGCTCGACTTGATCGTCTTGACCGTGGTGTACGTGGAGCTGCCCTTCTTGCGGAACTGGAGCTTCACCGGCTGCGTGGCGTAGCCGTGGTACTTCAGGTCGTCGAAGCTCGCACGCGACAGCTTGCCGGTGACCGTGATCGTCTTGCCCTTCTTCACGGGCTCCGGAGCGGCGTCGACCGTCAGCTTCGACAGCCGCTGCACACGGGCGGTGCCCAGGCCTTCCTGCAGCGCGAAGTCGATCTTGCTGACGTCGGGGTTCGCCGGGTCCTGGCCGTTGAAGTCGACAGCGAAGCCCCCCGCCTTCCACGTCGTGGCGTCGGCGTTGCCGATCAGGTCGTACTGCGGCGAGATGGCGATCTGCCCCTTGCAGGTGGCGACCGTGGAGGAGACGGCCTTGCAGGTGGGGGCGGCATCGCCGTAGAGCTCGTTCGTCGGATCGTTGAACGAGCCGCGGTAGAGCGAGACATCGAGCGCGAAGTCCGAGGCGAAGATGTTCACATCGGCGGCGTGCGTCACGGTGAACGTGGTCGGCACGGTCTTTGTGGCGGTGGTGCCCACGGCGATCGGCTTGCCGCCGTTCACCGTGAACTTGGAGAAGGTGAGGTCGAGCTGACCGGGGACGCTCTCGGCCGCGAGGGAGCGCGCGCCGGACTTGGCGCCGGAGCCGGCAACGGTGGACTGAGCGGCACGCGCGACGTCGCTGACGGTCGAGCGGTGGGCGTCGTCGGCCTGAGCCGCCGACGGAATGACAAGGGCGGAGAGAGCCAGGGCGCCGGTCACGGCGGCCACGGTGGCACGAATGCGCATGTTCATTCCCCAACAGGAGAAGGGGGCCCGCGGAGGTCGTCCGCCCGCAGGCCCAAGATCGTCTGTGAAGCCTGATGGCTTCACAGGGAGAGACCACCGGGACATGTGAACGGTTGTGCGCCTGTTGGGGATTTCTTGTGCACTCGCCCGGTGCCCCGGCGCCGATGTGCTTCGGCGCCGCTCCGGCCCGTCAGTCGAACCAGCGGTCCCGGGCCAGTTCCTCCGTACGGGACGGGTCCTCCAGCAGCGCCGCGACCTCGAAGCGGCGCGGCCACTGCCCCGCCGCCCAGGCCAGGCCCGCAGCGACGCCTTCCAGCGTGGCGGCGTGCACGGTCCCGTCGGAGGTGTGGCGCCAGTCCAGTTCGACGCCGCCCGCGCGCAGTTCGCCGTGCTCGATGTACGCGTCCGGGGTTCCGGCGCCGAGCAGGACCCGTACCGAATCCGGCACTTGGTGCTCCTCGCCCTCCGTCGTCACCTCCGCCTCGACGCTCTCGCCGAGCCTGCGCACCTGGAACAGCTCCGCCAGATCGGCCGCGCGTGTCGGGGCGACCGGGAGCAGCGGGAGTCCTCCGGCGAGCGGCAGCAGATCCGGGGCGTCCGCGATCACGGCGTCCGCCGCGTCGACGACCCGGACCTCGCCGTCGACCACGGCCCGCAATTCGTCGGGCAGCGTGACCTGTTCCGGGTCGAGATCGGCCAGGGCCGTGTACAGGGAATGCAGTTGTACGGGGCCGACCACACGGTCCCCGTCCGCGAGCCGGCCGAGAAGTTCGGCGGCGCCGCCCGGCTCGTCGAGGAGGGCGGTCACGGACGTCCGTACGCCGAGGGCACGCAGCACCTGGGCATCGTCGAAGCCGGTCGCGTCGGCGGAGTCGTACAGTCCGGCCAGCCGCGGGTCGCCGCCCGCGGACCGCAGACCGGCCGGGCGGCGGCCGGCGAGCACGGGGTGGTCGCGCAGCCACCAGGCCGTGTAGGGGCGGACGGACTGCGTCGTGCCGTCGGGCAGCAGCACCCGCACCGGCTGGGTCAGCGCGTCGCGCAACGGCGGCTGGGCGAGCAGGGCGAGCGCCTGCGGCCAGGCGTCGTCGTCGACGAGGTCGAGGTCGCGAACGGCGACGAGTTCGGTGGCGACCGGTGGCACGGAGGTGTCGGGCAGTTGATCGAGGATGTCCTCGCACCACACGTCCACGGCGTCGAGCAGCCCGGCGTCGTCGGGCTCGACGAAGTCGCCCTCACGGGGCTCCAGTTCGTCCGGATCCAGGACGACATCGGTGGCCCGTACGAGGGCGAAGGTGGCGAGCACCCCACAGGCGGTGAGCGGCTGATCGCCCCAACGGTCGGTCAATTCCTGGTCGCAGAGCGCCAGTTCACCCTCCCGCATGATGGCCGCGAACGGGCTGCCGGGCAGCACGAGTTCACCGGCAGGCGCGGGTTCGCCGTCCTCGTCGGGAAGGGCGAGCGCGCCGAGCCAGGGCTCGTCACCCGGCGCCAGTTCCGCGTCCCGCACAAGGGTGAGGACGGTCTCCGCGAGCTCTTCGGCGTCCAGTGCGTCCTCGTCCCAGATCTCGCCCGCGTCCAGCGATCCGGCGACGGCTGCCCGCACCTGCGGGGTCGTCAGCACGGCGCGGGGCGTGGCGGGCAGGGCACCCAGCTTCTCCAGCAGCGGATGCGCGGCGTCCGGGTGCGCGACCTTCAGCCCGAGCCGGGCGAGGCGGCCCAGGACGGGACCGGTGAGTGCGTCGGGGAACGGGAGAAGGACCTGGCGGGGGCCGATGGCGGTGCGGGGGGCGGTCGGGGTCTCGGCGTCCTGTGCTTCCGGTGTACCGGCGAGCGGGACGGGCAGGCCGGAGAGACGGTCCGGGTCGATGCCGGACAGGCTGTCGTACAGCCGCCGCCACCAGCCGGGGTCGCGCTCCAGACCGGCGAGACGGTCGATCGCCTCGGTCAGCGGGACGCGGGCGATGCCGAGGGTGCGCAGTTCGCTGCGGCGCTCCAGTCCGGCGGGCAGCAGGCACGGCAGGACCTCGGCGAGCACCCGTACGGTCTCGGCGCCCACGCCTTCCAGCACCTCGGCCTCGATGGGGCGCAGCGCAGTGGTGGCCGTCGCGCGGATGCCGTCCGTCCGCGCGTCCCAGGTGACCCACCGGTCCGTTTCGGTGGTGGCGTCGCGCGGGGCGGCGGGCTCCAGGAACGCGACGCGCGGCAGCCGCTCCAGGATCGCGCCGCGCAGGGCGCCGTCCAGTTCGCCCTTGCCGAGCGGTCCGGGGACGAGGTCGATGGTGTCGATGGACACCGGCTGCCAGTCGGCGAGCAGCTCGGCGTACGCATCGGCCGCGCGCTGCACCAGGAAGTCGCTGAGCGGTCCCGGTGCGAAGTGGCGGCGGGTGGTGTCGAGCGGCAGCGACGCGATGAGCAGCGCGGGGATACCGAGGGGTTCGTCGGTGGGGGTCGGAGCGTGGACGACGGGGACGGTGCGGGGGCGCACCGGGGCGCCCTCCGTGTCCACCGGCACCGCCCAGGTGACCGACCAGTGCGGACGCAGACGTTCCTCGCGGGGCCGGTCGGCCAGCAGGGCGGGCTCGACGGGGCCGTGCCGGGTGACGGTGCGCCAGCGGTGCGTACCGTGCGCGGAGTCCTCGACGTGGGTGTACGGGCCGTGCTGCGACCGGCGCAACGTCCGTACGGTGTCCGGGGTTTCGATCACGATCTCGTCGAGGCCGCGCAGGGTGAGCAGGAGCGCGTCGTCGACCGCGTCGAGCAGCCGGACCACGAGGTCCTCTGCACCGCCGTCGCGCAGTGGGAGGACGACGACGGTGTCGTACCCGTCGGGTGCGGTGCCCTCGGCGGGCAGCGGGAGCCGCAGCAGGGGTACGTGGCCGTCGCGACGGCGGAGCTCGTCGCCGAGGCCCGGGCTGGCGAAGGCCGCCCTTGCGGCGAGGTCGCGGGCCTCGGCGAGGGACCACCGGACACCGCCGTGCCGGCCGACGACGGCGGGCTCGTCGCTCACCGCGAGCACGGCGGCGAACCCGACGCCGAACCTGCCGACGGCACCCTCGTGCCCCTCGCGCTTGGCGGAGGCGCGCAGGGTG
This sequence comes from Streptomyces sp. NPDC088246, assembly GCF_044741025.1. Lineage (NCBI taxonomy): Bacteria > Bacillati > Actinomycetota > Actinomycetes > Kitasatosporales > Streptomycetaceae > Streptomyces > Streptomyces sp. NPDC088246. The sequence continues at coordinate 181,592 of NZ_JBIURV010000004.1, read as the reverse complement.
GAGAGCGACTCCACGCCGGTGGCGTCGAGGGGGGCGCCGGTATTGGCGGCGGCGAGTGCGGCGGGGGTGTCCGCGGTCGCCGGGTGCAGGGTGAGGCGGAGCCGGCCGGGGACCTGTGCGCGGGCGGCGGCGTCGGCGGCGTTCTGGGCCAGCTCGACGACGAGGCGGTCGCGGTAGCCGCCGAGCGCGAGGTCCTCCTCGGCGTTGGCGTCCTCGCGGAATCTGGCAGGGCCGGCGCCCCAGGCGTCGAGCACGCCGCGTCGCAGCCGTGCGGTCCCGAACGGGTCGGCCCCCTCGGTCGCATTCATGCTCACGCTCTGACTCCGCTCTTTCCGGTTACGCGTTGCCCGTGCCGCCAGTGTGCGCCTGAAGGTACCGGGTCCTCTCGCCGGACGGGGTGTCGTGTCTGCGGGGCTGCCCACGGCAAGGCCGGATTCTGCCGCACCGCGCACCACCGCTCCGGTTCCGCCCTCGAACACCCGGACGGGCCGGGGTGCGCGAAATCAAGCCCGTCCGGCGATCGAGGACGGAACCGGTTCGCCGGGCGGGCCCGCAGGCGCGTCCCAAGCCCGTCGAGGGGGTCCCCCATACCCTTGAGGCCCCCTTGAGGCTGTGGGGGAGATCGAGGACGGAACCGGTTCGCGGGGCGGGCCCGCAGGTTCGATGGCCGGGCGCGCCGGAGAACCCCCCGAAACCTCGCCCCGCTCAGGAGTGACCGAGGTCCTCCGTCGGGCCGTCCGGTTCCGCCGGGACCGAGCCCGAGTCCCGCGCCGGACGCAACGGATACTCGTCCACCTGCATCGTGTCCAGCGCATGCGGCGCCGGCTTCGGCGGCTTCGGCATCACCGCCGCCTCCGAATGCCCACCGCACCCGTAGGACAGCGACACCACATGCCCGTCCGCCGGACCGAACTCGTTCGCGCACACCCCGAACGCCTGCTTCAGTGAACCCGCCAACGGCACCAGGAACGCGCAGGTGACACAGGACGCCGGAGCCGCCTGAGCCATCGGCGTCTTCGCGCCGAACGCCTCGTCCCACCGGTCGGCCGCCGTGTGCAGCCCGTAGCGCGACAGCACCCGCGCCCGCCGCATACCGAGCTCCTCCGCGACCGCCGCGACCGAGCCCCGGCTCGTCGTCGCGGGGCGCGTCGTCAGCTCCGCGTCCTCCGCGTCGACGAGGTCGGCCATCTCCTGGGACACCTCGGAGACCGCGGAGTTCGGCGGCGGCTCGTCCTCGCCGGTGTAGCCGGGCTCCAGGCGGATGTCGTCCGCCTCCGTGGGCAGCAGATCGCCCGGCCCCATGTCCCCGGGACGCAGCCGCTCGCTCCACGGCACCCACTCCGGAGCGAGGAGCGCGTCGCTGCCGGGCAGCAGCACCGTCTCGTCGAGGGTGACGTTCTTCGCGCGGGACGCCCGGGCGACCGTCACCGCCCAGCGCCAGCCCCGATAGCCCGGCTCCTCGCACTCGAAGAAGTGCGTGACGACCCGGTCCCCCTCGGAGACCACGGCCACATGCTCACCGACGACCCCCGGCGCGGCTGCTTCCTCGGCCGCCGCGCGGGCGAGGTCTACCGCCTCGGCGCACAGACGGTCGGGAACGGGGGTACGGGCCGTACGGCTTCGCGTCGTCACAGCACTCACAGGTCTCGCTTCTCTCCTACGCCAGTCTCACGAGCGCGCCAGCACATCCATCGATTCGGCCATGACGGATGCGGGCGGAGCGGACCTGAGGGCCGCGTCGACGTCCACACCCGTTGTGCCTGCCTCGGGCGCACCTTCTGCTATCCATTCTGCGGGATCGCCGATAGGCGCGCGGCCGAGAACAACCGCCGGTGGCGCGCTACGCACGCTACCCTCTCCGCCGCCCCCCGCCCACCTGCCCGTCCCAATCAAGGCCGTATCCGGCGCCGCGTCCCGTGCAAAGTCCGCCTCGGAACCGTCACAATTGCCGGCCGGCCCGGTCCGGGCAGACCGTGCCCGGACCGGGCGGAGCACTGACCCGACAGGGCGGAGTGCACCGTGCCCCGCACCGATCCCGGTTCGTCACCGCAGTGACTGGGGCACTATGACGAAGTGACTTCAGCCAGGTCGCACAAGGATTCCGGCCCGCTCCGCAGGACGGGCCGGACGATCGGTCATGCCCTTCACACCCCGTTCACCGGCACCGCGAGAGGAATCCGGAAGGCGACGTACGCCCACGGCGCCGGGGAGTCCGGGCTCGGCAAGCTGATCGAACTGCACGCCGTGAACGGCGCGGGCGATGTGATGATCACGATCGCGCTCGCCTCGACGGTGTTCTTCTCCGTACCGACGGACGAGGCCCGCGGCCGCGTCGCCCTCTACCTCGCCATCACCATGGCGCCCTTCACGCTCCTCGCGCCCGTGATCGGCCCGCTCCTGGACCGTCTTCCGCACGGCCGCCGCGCCGCGATGGCCGGTGCGATGCTGGCCCGTGCGGTGCTCGCGCTCACCATGTCGGGCGCGATCGCCACCGGCGGCCTGGAGCTGTATCCGGCCGCGCTGGGCGTCCTGGTCTGCTCGAAGGCGTACGGAGTCGTACGCAGCGCTGTCGTGCCGCGTCTGCTGCCACCCCGCTTCTCCCTGGTGAAGGCGAACTCCCGGGTCACCCTGGCCGGGCTCCTGGCGACCGGGATCGCCGCCCCGATCGGGGCGGGGCTGCACACCATCGGGTCCGCCTGGCCGCTGTACGGCGCGTGCGTGATCTTCATCGGGGGGACCGTCCTCGCCTTCACGCTGCCGCACAAGGTCGACTCCTCGAAGGGCGAACGGAAGGCCCAGCTGGTGCCGCCGCACGGCATGACGGCCCCCCGGCCCGGGACAAATGGGAACGGGAAGACCGACGGACGGGCGAGAGGCAGGGAGAAGCGGGGCGAGAAGCGGCCCGGGCTGCGGTCCGTGGGGCCGTCCGTGCTCAACGGGCTCCAGGCCAACACCGCGCACCGCGCGCTCTCCGGCTTCCTGATCTTCTTCCTGGCGTTCCTGCTGCGCGAGCACCCGCTCGCCGGGCAGAGCGCCGCCGTCTCGCTCGGCATCGTCGGTGTGGCGGCCGGTGTCGGCAACGCGCTCGGTACGGCGGTCGGCTCCTGGTTCCGGGCCCGCGGCCCCGAAGTGATCGTCGCCTCGGTGCTGGCCCTGGCCCTGGGCGTCGCCTTGCTCGCCGCGCTCTTCTTCAGCACCGTCATGGTCGCCGCGCTGAGCGCGACGGCGGGCTTCACCCAGGCCCTGTCGAAGCTCTCCCTGGACGCGATGATCCAGCGCGACGTGCCCGAAGAGGTGAGGACATCCGCGTTCGCCCGGTCCGAGACCGTGCTCCAGATGGCGTGGGTGATCGGCGGCGGCATCGGCATCGCCCTCCCCCTCAACGGCGTACTGGGCATGTCGGTCGCCGCGGGCATCCTCACCCTGGGCGCCGCCACGTCCGTACGGGGGCTGCTGAGCGCCGCGCGACGCGGCTCGCCGCACCCCCGCGTGGCGTGAACCGGAGCGACCGATAGCCTTCGGCCCATGACCGTTGCGTTCTTCTCCGGTAAGGGCCGTCGAATCGGCGTCGCTCTTGGTGCCGTGTCCGCGGGACTCCTTGTCCTCTCCGCCTGCGACAAGCCGACGCCGCTCGCGACCGTAACGGTCGGCGGCAACACGGTGAGCACCGAGGCGTCCTGCTACAACGACGGCAAGGCCCTCAAGAAGTCCGAAATCCAGAGCTGCCTCAACAAGAAGGCGGAGAAGTCCGTCAAGGTCGCGATGGACGACAAGGTCCGCTTCGGCGTCGACCCGGAGATCGCGAACAACGGCTGGACGCTGTTCATCAACGGTCAGCAGGCCGAGCAGGAGCCGTACAAGAAGACCTACCGGTCCATCCCGGGCAGCGCCTTCTTCTCCAGCCAGACCGGCGAGACCACGAGCAACAAGACGCAGATCAGCATCGTGGAGACCAAGGGCAAGGACTTGATCGGCATCTGGCACTTCGAGCTGAAGAAGACCTCCTGACCCCCGCTCCTCCCCCTCCTGACCTCGGAGGATTCGCCCCGTGCGTGTGCTCGTCGTGACCGCTGTCCCAGCAGAACGGGACGCGGTCACGCGTGCGTTCGGGGATGTGTACGAGGTGGTGGTGCGCAAGGTGCCGGGCGCTCGGCTCCACCGCGTGGACGCCCCCGGCGGCTCCGTCGTCGTCGACGTCCTCGCGGGCGGCGCCGGACCGGCCGCCGCGGCCGCCGCGACGGCTTTCGGGCTTGCCTCCGCTCCGTACGACCTGGTCGTCTCGGCCGGGATCGGCGGCGGATTCGCGCCCGTCGCCCCGGTCGGCTCGCTCGTCGTCGCGAGCGGCATCGTCGCCGCCGATCTGGGCGCCGAGACCCCCGAGGGCTTCGTGCCCGTCACCGGTCTGGGCTTCGGCCGCGACCGGTTCACGCCGCCGCCCGCGCAGGTACGCGACGTGGCCGCCGCCACCGGCGCGCTCACCGGCGAGATCCTCACCGTCTCGACCGTGACCGGCAGCGCCGGGCGCGCCGCCGCCCTGCTGGCCGCGCACCCTCGGGCTGCCGCCGAGGCCATGGAGGGCTTCGGTGTCGCCGAGGCCGCCGAACGGACGGGCGTACCGGTGCTGGAACTGAGGGCGGTCTCGAACGCCGTCGGCCCGCGCGACCGGGACGCCTGGCGCATCGGCGACGCGCTGGCCGCACTCACCGGGGCGTTCGGGAAGATCGTCCCCGCACTGGAAGGTTGGACCCACCATGAACGAAACGACTCGTAACCCGTCGAATCCGTTGCGCATCGCTTTCTCGCCGTGCCCGAACGACACCTTCGTCTTCGACGCCTGGGCGCACGGAAGGGTCCCCGGCGCGCCCGCACTCGATGTCACCTTCGCCGACATCGACATCACCAACAAAATGGCCGAGCGCGGTGAGCTCGACGTGCTCAAGGTTTCGTACGCGGTGCTGCCCTGGGTGCTCGACGAGTACGCGCTGCTGCCGTGCGGCGGGGCGCTGGGGCGGGGCTGCGGACCGCTCGTCCTCACGAAGGAGGCGGGCACGGATCTGACGGGAAAGACCGTCGCCGTGCCGAGTGAGCGCTCCACGGCTTATCTGCTGTTCCGGCTCTGGGCGGCGGAAGTGGTGCCGGGCGGCGTCGGCGACATCGTCGTCATGCCGTTCGACGAGATCATGCCCGCCGTGCGTGACGGGAAGGTGGACGCCGGTCTCGTCATCCACGAGGCCCGTTTCACGTACCAGAACTACGGGCTGCACAACCTCGCGGACATGGGCCGGCACTGGGAGGAGACGACCGGGCTGCCGATCCCGCTCGGCGCGATCATCGCCAAGCGGTCGCTGGGCGCGGACACGCTGAAGCTGCTCGCCGAGTCGGTGCGCACCTCGGTACGGATGGCCTGGGACGACCCTGCGGCGTCCCGGCCCTACGTGCTGGAGCACGCGCAGGAGATGGACCCGGCCGTGGCGGACCAGCACATCGGGCTGTACGTCAACGAGTTCACCGCCGACCTCGGCGAGGACGGCTACGCGGCGATCCGCGGACTGCTGACCCGCGCCGCGGCCGAGGGGCTGGTACCGCCCCTCGGCCCGAATGCGCTGTCGTTCGTCCGAGACCAGCCGGGAGGCCGGAGTCAGACGTCGAGCTGATCGGCGACCGCGCGCAGCAGGCCGCCGATCTTCTTACCGGCCGCCTTGTCGGGGTAGCGGCCGCGCTCCAGCATCGGCGTGATGTTCTCCAGCAGGGTGGTCAGGTCCTGCACGATGGACGCGAGCTCGTCCGGCTTGCGGCGCTGTGCGGCCGCGACGGACGGCGTCGGGTCCAGGATCGCCACCGAGAGCGCCTGGTCTCCGCGCTGACCTGCGACGACGCCGAATTCGACACGCTGGCCGGGCTTGAGTGCGTCGACGCCGTCAGGAAGCACCGAGGAGTGCACGAAGACGTCACCGCCGTCGTCGCGGGAGAGAAAGCCGAAGCCCTTCTCGCTGTTGAACCATTTGACCTTGCCAGTCGGCAAAGCACGCACCCCATCTCAACCCGTATGCCGGAACAAGCCTCAGCAGGTCAGGCTATCCAGTGGTGGTGCTCCCCTGCTGGCAGCAGCCTCCCCAGGTGAAGTACCCCTCGTCAAGCCTGGTCATCCGGACTGCTGTCCAGAAACGGTGCATGCTTGTGCGCGCCGCCTGCCGTGGGGTGGGTCGTCCGTGTCGGGAACTACCCTGGCGGGGTGAGCACTACTCCTTCTGGCGCAGGTGACCGGCTCGTCCGGATCGGCGCGATCGTCTTCTTCATCGGCGCACTGGCCACGCTGGCCACGATGGCCCCGCTGTTCCTCGGAACCCATCCGCTTCCGTCCATCGCGTGGTCGCTGTGCATGCTGATGGGGGTGGGGTTCCTGATCGCCGCGGCGGGCGTGGTGCGGTCGGTGCGGGCGGGGTCGCCGAAGCGGTAGGGCCGGGGTCGTCCGGCGGGCCGCCGTCATGTCGATCGGTTTCCACCTGGGGATCGCCCTCCTCATGGGGCTGACCGGATTCGCCCTGACCGTGGTGGCCTGCGATCTGGCCTTCCTGAGCAGGGGGCTTGACGAAGCGATCTCTCTAGCTGGCCGACTGCTTCAGAGAGTTCGTTCTCGCACCGGTGATGGAAGCACGCCGGGAGTGAACTCACCCGGCGAAAAGGGCCTCCCCGCACCCCTGCCGACTGCGGAAAAAGTCGGCTGGCCAACTGTTGCTCACCCGCCCTCACCTTGCGCCTCTCAGAGCATCTGCCTCATTCGGAGGCAGAACCGGCACCGACGCCCCATGGCTTCCATGGCTCAAACGCGGCCGCGTGGGCACGGGGCTTGAGTTTGGAACCGCTGCCCAGTCGCCGACCACGGTGGCCGGTTCTCGGACGTGGAAGGCACATCCCTACGTGGCCGGAAGGGCCACCGTGCGGGGTTCCGCCCTGGCATGATCGAACGCGCGTCAAGAAGCGGGGGAAGCTCCCTGACCTCGGAGTCGTCCGCACCTTGGAGTCGTCCGCCGGTGATGCGCGCATGACCGGTGCGACCCAGGTCGCAGCAGGGCGCGAAAGACGGAAGGTCCGGCACTCAGGGGACGGACCTCCCATGTCTGTGATCGAGGAACGGAGCTGAAATTGAAAACCTCATCCACCCAGAACGGCGATACCAACCAACCGGGAAGCATGATCGGCCTGTTCTGGATAGAGGAGACCAGGGTGTGTCTGGGCGCGCCTCCGGCCGAAGAGGGCCCTGGCGTGTTCCTCTCCCCTACCGAGCTGTCAGTCACCGGCCCTGAACAACATGTCTGGGGCTGGGAGGATGTGACAGATCTCCAGGTTCTCGACGTGCCGGTGCGCTCGGCTGCCGTCCGATGGGCGACCCGGGTGACGACGGTCGCCGCGGCGGCCCTGGACGCCTGGGTTCCGGGCAGTCCGGCACAGATGACCGTGGTGGTGCATGCCCAGGACCAGCGCGTCGAGGCACCGGTCTTTTCTGCTGCGGCCACCGCGTACACGCAGCGGGAAGTCGACCTCTCGCTCGGTCTGCTCTCCCACTTCGTCCGCGGCAGCGCCTCACCCATCACCCTGACCCAGTGGTGGGCGGAGAACCGGCCGACCGAGGTCCTGCGCTCACGACACCGGGAAGCCGTCCTGGAAGGCTGGCTGGCGCCCCTGCTGTGAGAGCCCGCCACCGCGCCAGGCCGTACTCTCCCGCGTCACGATTCCCGCTCCCGTTCCTGTTCTGTTCCCGTGAAGGAGAAGGGCCACCTCAGCGATGGACGACACCGCCGTGACCCTGGACGTACACCCTCCAACTCCCGCAGGATCCCCGCGCCCCCGGCGTGGCCCGATCGACGCTCCGTACGATCCTGCGCGTGCACGGCATGCGCGAACTCACGGAGATCGCCGAGCTGCTGGCGAGCGAGCTGGTCACCAACGCATACCTGCACTCCTCGGGGCCGTACTCCCTGCGCCTGCGCGACGCCGGGCGCAGCCGTATCCGGCTCAGCGTCTGGGACACCAACCCGCACATCCCCGCCCCCTTCCGATGGAGCGCCGAAGCCCCGGCGGAACTGGCCGAACGGGGGCGGGGGCTGTACCTCGTCACCCTCTACGCGGAGAGCTGGGGCGCCTACCCCATGCGCGGCGGACTGCCGGGGCAGGGCGGGAAACTGCTCTGGGTGGAGTGCGCGGTGAAGACGGACGATGCTCCGCCGTACGGCTCTCAGTGATCTGGAATCGAAACGGGGACGGGCCCGGCCGACGCGCGGGGCGCCTCGCAGGGGACGCCCAGCGCTTGCGTCGGCGGGCAGCCGGTGGCGGGATCACCGGGGGGTGATCGACGCGATCGCCTGGAAGTTCCAGACCGGCTCGCAGTGGGTTTCCCCTGACCATCGCACTTCACTTTCGGGGTGGTTTTTGCGGACGGGGCCGTCCTCCTGTGCCGGAGGCGTCCCGGCATCTCATTGGTCGCACCACGCGATCAACCGACTGCGGATCGCGTACGGGGGTGGGCTTACGTCCCCATGACGTAGGCGCTCCAGATCCGGAGCGGGAAGACATTGCCGCGCTCCGAATCGGGTCCGCCCACGCCCTGCATTCCCAGCAGTTGAGGGGTGCCCGGCTTGTTGCGGAACATCGTGACGGCTGTGGTCAGCCCCTTGGTGTGGCCGATGAACCAGGCCGACTTCATCCGGTCGTCCTTGCCGGTCGCGCCCGCCGAGAGGTCGTCGTCGGCAGCCCTGGACTTGGCGAACGCGGCGAACTTCCCGTCCTGCCCCAGCCTCGTCCAGGCCACCATCCCCAGGGTGTTGTTCACATCGTTCGCCACCGAGGCGTCCATCACGCGCCGCGGCTCGGGCTTCCCAAAGCCCTCGACCGCCTCGCCGTCCCGGATCACCTTGGTCACCGAGTAGGGATCGGCCCTCATGCCGTCGTTACTGAAGGCGGTGTACGCGTCCGCCATCCTGACCGCGCTCGGTGTGGACGTGCCGAGGGGAAAGGACTTGTCCAGGCGGGCCAGGCTCTGCTCGTGCAGGCCGGCCGATACCGCCAGTTCCTTCACCTTCTTCAGCCCGATGTCCTTGCCGAGCAGCACGAAGGTTGCGTTGGCCGACTTGACCAGCGCATCGCGCAGGGGCGTCGGCGCCGTGACCATCACCTGGCCGGCACCGGCACCCGGCGGGGCGGGGAGCGCTGCGTACGGGCCGTCCTTGATCAGACGCCCCTCACTGTCGTAGCCGCTGTTCAGGGTGATCCCGTCGCCGTGCTGAAGCGCCGCGGCCAGCACGAAGGGCTTGAAGGCCGAGCCGACGGGGACGCCCGCGGTGTCGGCGTTGTTGGCGAAGTGGGTGATCGCGTCGGCTCCGCCGTACACCGCGACCACGGCCCCGTCGGACCGCACGGATGCGGCGCCGACCTCGACGTACTTGTCCTCGGGGCGCTTCTTGGGGTCGAGGTCGCGCCTGCGCACGCTCCGCACGGCCCGTTCCAGCTGCCCCACCCTGGCCTTGTCGAAGGTGGTGTGCACCCGGTAGCCGCCCCGGAAGAGGTCCTTGTCGGTGAGGCCCGAGCGCTTCTTGATGTACTTGTTGGCGATGTCGACGAGATAGCCGGTCTGGCCGCCGAGGCTGGTCGGCTTGGCGGCCGGCCTCGGCTCGGGGAACTTCTGGTACGCGGCCCGCTCGGCCTTCGTCATCGTGCCGATCTCCACCTGCCGGTCGAGAATCCACTCCCAGCGGTCGACGGCGCGTTCGTGGTTGCCTTTGCCGCCTGCGGGGTCGTACTGCTCCGCCCCCTTGAGCAGGGACGCGAGCAGCGCCGCCTGGCTGGGGTCGAGGTCCTTCGCGGGAATTCCGTAGTACGCCTGCGCCGCTGCCTGGATGCCGTAGGCGCCGCGGCCGAACCAGCTGGTGTTCAGATATCCCTGGAGGATCTCCTCCTTGCTCTGCTTGTTGCTCAGCTTCAGCGAGATGAAGAACTCCTTGAACTTCCGGGTGGCCGACTGCTCCTGGCTGAGATAGGTGTTCTTCACGTACTGCTGGGTGATGGTGGAGCCGCCCTGGGTCTCACCGCCTTTGACCATGCTGACGGCCGCGCGAGCGATCCCCTTCGCCGATACCCCCGAGTCGGAGTAGAAGGTCTCGTTCTCAGCGGCGATGACCGCGTGCTCCACCGAATCGGGTATGTCGGCGAGCGTCACGTTCTGCCGATCGACCGCGCCCACGCTCACCATCTGGCTGCCGTCCGCCCAGTAGTAGACGGTGCCCTGCCTGCGCGCCTCGGCGTTCTCGTCCGGGATGTCGACGGACGCGTACATCACGGCGAACAGCCCGGCCAGCGCTCCGGATCCGAGCAGGATCCCGCTCAGCACCTGCCGCCACGAAGGGACCCAGCGGCGCCAGTTGCTTCTCCCCCGGCGGGGGTAGTCGACACGGAGCCCGCGAAGGCGGATCGTGCGGATGGGGCTTCGGGCCATGCTCCGGCTCCTCGTTCACCGTCCCGCACCGGTGTGGTGCGGGCTTGTGGGAGGAGATGTTCCGGATCGCGATCAGGTTGTCTCAGAGCCCCGTCCGACACGGGTGGCGAACCGAGGACAAAGCACAACGGCCGTCGGAAGCCAGGTGGATTGGGGTCGTCAGCCCGCCGCGGGGGCGTCCGGAGGCATGGTCGCCCGGCGCTCAGTGCATCCGCCCCTGCCGAAGGCCCTACGCCGCGTCCCCGTCCAGGTACCCGTCCAGCCAGGACGGGAAGTCCGTCAGCGTCGACAGGACGACATCCGCTCCCGCCGCCCGGAGCTCCTCCGCGTCGCACGGGCCCGTGGTGACCGCCACCGAGAGTGCCCCGGCCGTGCGGGCGCCCCGGACATCGCCGGTGTGGTCGCCCACGTACACATCCGCCCCGTGCTCGCGCAGCGCCTGGCCCTTGGCCTCCGCCCACAGACCGCCGATCACCGCATCCGGCTCGATCCCGAGGTGCGCCAGGTGCAGCTCGGCGTTCGGCAGGTGCTTTGCGGTGACGACTATCGCCCGGCCGCCCCGCTCCCGGATCGCCGCGACCGACTCCCGGGCACCCGGCAGCGCGGGGCTCGGGGCGATGGCGTATGTGGGATAGATCTCCCGGTAGCGGTCGGCGGTCGCGGCCACCGCGTCGGCCGGAAACCAGTTCCGCAACTCGTCGTCGACCGGCGGACCGAGCCTGCTCACCACCAGATCCGTGTCGATCGGCGTCCCCGTCTCGGCGGAGAGCGCCAGGTAGGCGGCCTTGATGCCGGGCCGGGAGTCGATGAGCGTCATATCGAGGTCGAAACCGACCGTCAGCGGGTGCGAAGGCATGGAATCCATTGTCGCGGGGCCGGGCGCGGCCGCGGCATCGGTACGGGCCTCGGGCGCCGGAACGGCGGTGCTTAGACTTAGCCAAGCCTAACTTTGCTTCGCTTTCGATTGGGTCCGATGTCAGCCGCCGCACCACGCCGCTCCAGACGCGCACTCGCGACGGCGGCGGCCGTCGCGGCGCTGCTGGTGTCGGTGCTTCTCAGCCTCGCCGTAGGGGCCCGCTCCATACCCCCGTCCGAGGTGATCGACGCCCTGCTGCACGGCGGGCACTCCGACGCCGCCGAAGTCATCCGGAACATGCGGGTGCCGCGCACCCTGATCGGGCTGATGGTCGGCGCGGCGCTGGCCCTCGCGGGCACGGTGCTCCAGGGCATCACCCGTAACCCCATCGCCGACCCCGGCATCCTCGGCATCAGCCAGGGCGCCTCGGTGGGCGTGGTGCTGGCCATCGCGTATGCCGGGATCCACACCCTGACGGGATACGTGTGGTTCGCGTTCGCGGGGGCGGCGATCGCCTCCGTCGCCGTGTACGCCATCGCCTCCAGCGGACGCGGGGGCGCCACCCCCGTGAAGCTCGCCCTCGGCGGCGCCGCGATCAACGCGCTGCTGGTGTCGGTGACCATGGGCGTGCTGACGACCAAGGCATCCGCGCTGGACGAGTTCCGCTTCTGGCAGGTCGGCTCCATCGCCGGGCGCGAGGCCGATGTGGCCCAGCAGATCTGGCCGTTCATGCTGGTCGGGACCGTGCTCGTGCTGTCCGTCGCCCGCGGGCTCGATGCGCTGGCGCTCGGCGAGGACGTGGCGAAGGGGCTCGGGCAGAAGGTCGCGACGGTACGGATCGTCGGCGGCATCGGGGCCACCGTGCTGACCGGTGTCGGTGTCGCGGCGGCCGGCCCGATCGCGTTCATCGGACTCGCCGTCCCGCACATCGCCCGCGCGATCATCGGCAGCGACCACCGCTGGGTACTGCCGATGGCGGCACTGATCGGACCCGTCATGCTGCTCGTCTCCGATGTCATCGGCCGCATCCTCTTCCCGCCGAGCGAGGTCCCGGCGGGCGTGATGACGGCGCTGATCGGCGTTCCCTTCCTGGTCACCCTGGTACGCCGGAAGGCGGTGCCCGCATGAGCGACACCACTGTCCGGGTGCGGCCCGCCGGGTACCACGTCGTACGGATCGGGGCGCGGGGCCGGTTCCTGCTGCACCGGCGGGCGGCCGTCGTCGCCACCGTCCTCGTCGTCCTGCTGGCCTGCGTCTGTGTCGCGTACCTCTGCGTCGGCGAGAGCTTCGTCGCGCCCGGCGAGGTCATGAAGGTGATCCTGGGGCAGCCGTCCCCCGACGAGCTGGTCGTCGGCACGCTGCGGCTGCCGCGGATGGTCGTGGGACTGCTGGTCGGTGCGGCGTTCGGGATCGCCGGTGCGCTGATCCAGACCGTTGCCCGCAATCCGCTGGCCAGCCCCGACATCATCGGCATCAGCCAGGGGGCGAGCGCGCTCACGGTCGGCGCGATGACCTTCGGCGTCACCTCGTACACCGTGCTGCCGTATCTGTCCGTCATCGGCGGGGTGGCCGCGGCGGCGCTCGTGTACGTCTTCGCCTGGCGCGGCGGGCTGCACGCCACCCGCTTCGTCCTCATCGGCATCGGCTTCGCCATCGCGCTGCGGTCGGTCACCACGCTGTTCCTGACGAAGGGCGACTATCTGGTCGCCCAGCAGGCGCAGATCTGGATGACCGGCTCACTCAACGGCCGCGGCTGGTCCGAGGCCGCGCCGATCGGCTGGACGCTGCTGATCCTGCTGCCGGCCGTCCTGTGGGCCGCCCGCGCCCAGCGCACCGTCTCGATGGACGACGACACCGCGACTGCCCTCGGGGTGCGTCTGGGACGGGTACGGCTGGGGCTCGTCGCACTCGGTGTGGTCCTGGCATCCGTGGCGACCGGGACGGCCGGCCCGGTCGACTTCGTGGCGCTGCTCGCCCCGCAGATCGCCCGCCGGATGACCCGTACCGCGCAGATTCCGCTGTTCTGCTCGGCGCTGCTCGGCGCGCTGATCGTCGTCTTCGCGGATCTGCTGGCGCGCAGGCTCTTCTCGCCCACCGAGCTGCCGGTGGGCGTTCTGACGGCGGCGGTCGGCGCCCCGTATCTGATCTGGCTGATCATCCGCGGCCACGGCGGCGGTCGCGGCCGTAGTGGAGGCACTGCATGAGCTCGACCCGTACGTCCGACGCCACGGCGACCGCGACCAGCCGGCTCACGGTGCGGGAGCTGACTCTCGCGTACGAGGACCGCACCGTCGTCCACGAGCTGGACCTCGCCGTTCCCGACGGACAGGTCACCGTCATCGTCGGCCCGAACGCCTGCGGCAAGTCGACCACGCTGCGCGCGCTCGGCCGGCTCCTCAAGCCGCGCGGCGGGGCCGTGCTCCTCGACGGCACCGAGCTGTCGAAGATCCCCACGCGGAAGATCGCCCAGTCGATCGGGCTGCTGCCGCAGACCCCTGTGGCCCCCGAGGCGATCACCGTCTGTGACCTCGTCGCCCGCGGCCGGCAGCCGCATCAGCACTGGTGGCAGCAGTGGTCGGACGAGGACGAGCGGGCGGTGACGGACGCGATGGAGCGTACGGACGTCACCGCGCTGGGCGACCGGTCGGTGGACGAGCTGTCCGGCGGGCAGCGCCAGCGGGTCTGGATCGCGATGGCGCTCGCCCAGGAGACGGATCTGCTGCTGCTCGACGAGCCGACCACGTACCTCGACATCGCGCACCAGGTGGAGGTCCTGGACCTGGTGCGCCGGCTCACCGCACCGGCGGCGGACGGCACCCGCGGCCGGACCGTCGTCACCGTGCTCCACGACCTCAACCAGGCCGCCCGGTACGCGGACCACCTGGTCGCCATGAAGGCGGGCCGGATCGTCGCCGAGGGCCACCCGAACGACATCGTCACCGCCGGTCTCGTGCGCGAGGTCTTCGGCCTGGACGCGGTGATCGTCCCGGACCCGGTGACGGGTTCGCCGCTCGTGGTGCCGGGGGCTCCCTGGCAGGCCACGCCGGCGTCATGAACCCGCGCCCCGGTTACCGGCAGGCCCGGGTGGGCGCCCGCCAGGACGGTCGCCCGGCGCTGCGGGCCACGCTCCTTCCCCGGACTCCCGGCTCCTGCGCCGCGTTCGAACGGTGGAGCTCCCACGGGGCCCGGGACCCCATCGCCCCTGGCGACCCGTTGCCCCGCAGCGGTCGGCCGCCGGCACACCCGTGGCCAACCACCCCGACCCCGACGAAGGGCACTCCATGACCACCTTCACCCGCCGCCGCGGCGTCACCCTCGGCGCCCTCACCCTGGCCGGCGCGCTCGCGCTCTCCGCCTGTGGCTCCTCCGACTCCGGCGGCGACAGCAACTCCGGTGCCGGCAGCGCCAAGACCCACACCGTCAAGACGGCCATGGGTGACGTCGAGGTCCCTGTGAACCCCCGACGCGTCGTGGTCCTCGACACCGGTGAGCTGGACTCCGCACTCACCCTCGGCGTGCAGCCGGTCGGCGCGACGCACTCGGCCACGGAGGACGGCTTCCCCTCCTACCTGCCCGAGAACCGGACGAAGGACATCAAGGACGTCGGCGAGATCGCCAACCCCAACCTGGAGACCGTCGCCTCGCTGAAGCCGGACCTGATCCTCACCAGCAAGGTCCGTGACGGTGACCGTTACGAACAGCTCAGTGCGATCGCCCCCACCGTGATGACGGAGTCCACCGGGACCGCCTGGAAGGAGAACTTCCGGACGCACGCGGAGGCGCTCGGCAAGCAGGCCGAGGCGAAGAAGGCCGTCGCCGGGTACGACGCCCATGTCGCGGACGTGACCGAGGCGATCGGCGGCAAGGAGAAGGCGGCCGCCACGGACGTCAACTTCGTCCGCTTCGTCGAGGGCGCCGACATCCGCATCTACGGCAAGCAGAACTACATCGGCTCGATCCTCGCCGACCTCGGCATGGGCCGCCCCTCGATCACCGACAAGGCCAAGGACGGCTTCTCGTACGACGTGTCCCCCGAGAAGATCGACCTCGCGGACGCGGATGTCATCTTCACGTCGACGTACGGCGACCCGGAGAAGGCGGGGGCGACCAGGACGATGAACAGCGGCCTGTGGAAGGGGCTGACGGCGTCCAAGGACGGAAAGGTCTTCAAGGTCGACGACCGCCTGTGGATCGCGGGCATCGGCTACACGGCCGCGGACAAGATCCTCGACGAGTTCCAGACGGATCTGACGAAGTAGGGCGGGGCGGGGCGGGCACGCCGGCCGGCGGCAAAATCGAGCCCGCCCGGCGTTTGAGGGCGTCTTTCAACCCGTCCGGCGTTTGAGGGCGGAACGGGCAGCCGGGGAGACCCGCATCTGCGGCTTCCCGGAAACCCAGCCCGTCCGGTGTTCGAGGGCGAACCGTTGCGCGTTCTCGCCCGAGCCCAGACACCCGCCGGACAGGCCCACCGCCTACCCCACCCGCTTCCGCGCCCGCCACACCAGGAACACCGCCGACGCCACCGCGGCCGTGCGCACCACCACCGGCCACACCCCGCTCAGCGCCTCCGCCATCCCGTCCTGCGGGATCGGCTCACCCCAGCGGCCCTCCGTCCGGCCCCAGAGCCAGACGAGCGCGCCCGCCACGACCGCGCCAGGCAGCCCCATCGCGGCCCATTTCGCCTCCGCGCGGGACAACTTGCGCGAGCTGTACGCGAGCAGCCAGCCACCCGCCAGGGCCAGCCAGGAGCCCATCACCGCGCCCACGACCAGCAGCCCGGCGGCAAGCAGCAAAAAGGGGTGGGAGAAACCCCGGGCCCTCGACTCGCGCGGGGCACGGCGGCGGAGGCCCGGGAGCCGTCGGCGTCGCGGCGCGGCCTCGTCGGTGCCGACGTCCTCGGCCGGACCGCCGTCGGCCGAGTCGCCCGTGCGCGGGCGCGGAACGGCGTCCCGGGCCGGCGGCCGCTTCATCATGTCCGGGATCTCGACGCCGCCGACGAACCCCGGCACATCGACCCCGTCACCGAACGGCTCCGGCTCGATCCGCCACCAGTCGGGCTCGCTCCCGGACGGCCCCAGTTCGTCCGTACCGGCCATGTGCGGCGGCGAAGGCACCCGACCGGCCGCCGCTTCCGGGGCCGCGGAGTCCGCGGGATCGCCGTCGTACTCCGATTCCCCGTCCGGCGCCTGCGACGCGCCCTTGCCGGAACTGTCTTTCCGGAGCATCCGCTTGCGCGGACGGGGGATGCCGCGCGCTGCCCCCGCGGCAGGTTCCGGCCGCTGGGGCAGCTCCACCGTCCCGTCCGCCGACGCGGCCGCAGCCGCGACCAGTTCGTCCGGTGTGCCGAGCCTCCCGATGATGCGGCGGACCGCCGCCGGGGTGTCCGCGGACTGCGTTCCGCGCTGCCGGTCGATCTCGCCCCGGAGGGTCGAAACGAGCCTCATCCGGGCGCTCGAGGACAGCTGTTGCTGCTGTGCCAGGTCCCCGACCCGGCTCAGATAGTCGTAGACGAGCTGCTCGCTCTCGATCCCCACGCGATGGTTCCCCTCTGGCGCCTGCACCGACGGTAGCGCCCTCGGGCCTGTCCGGAGCGACTACCGTGGGACGGATGGGGATGACCACACCACCGCGGACGCTCGCCGAAGCTCTCCGCGCCCGGGACGACGAGTCGTTGGCGGGGCTGCTGCGTGCCCGCCCCGATCTCCTCACCCCCGTACCGGGCGACATCACTCAGCTCGCGACGAGAGCCGGCACGCGCGCCTCCGTCGTACGCGCCCTGGAACACCTCGACCGGTTCGCCCTGCAGACCGCCGAGGCGCTCGCAGTGGCCCCCGACCCCGCCCCGTACGAGACGCTGCTCGGCCTCCTCACCGGCGACGGCCGGGACGACGGCGAGCACCGCGGCGACGCGGACGCGGCGATCGGGGACGCGCTGCCCGCCGCCCTGACCACCCTGCGCGAACAGGCCCTCATCTGGGGCGAGGACGACCGGCTGCGGCTGGTGCGCACCGCCCGCGAACTCCTCGCGCCGTCCCCGCAGCACCCCTCCCCCACCGGTCTGGGCCCGACCGTCGCGGAGGCGACCGCCGGAATGTCGCCGGGCCGCCTCCAGGACATCCTGGCGACCGCCGGACTGCCCGCCACCCATGACCCGGTCTCCGCCGTGACGTCCCTGTCCGCGCTCTTCACCGACCGGGCCAGGATGGGCGAGCTGCTGGACACCGCTCCCGCCGAGGCCCTGTCCGTACTGGACCGGCTGGTGTGGGGGCCGCCGTACGGGGAAGTGACGCCGAACCCCACCCCGCCGGTGAAATGGCTGCGCGATCGCGGGCTGCTGCTGCCCGTGTCGACCCGCACCGTGGTGCTGCCCCGCGAGGCCGCCCTGCATCTGCGGGCCGGGCGCGCCCACCGCGTGCCGGAACCGCAGCCGCCCGCTGTGGAGGCGGTCGCGAACCGTGATCCACAGGCTGTGGACAGCGCGGCGGCCGGCCAGGCGTTCCTGGCGGTGAACACCGTCGAAGAGCTGCTGAAGAGCTGGAACGGCGGCGGCCCCGCGATACTGCGGGCCGGCGGGCTCAGTGTCCGCGAGCTGAAGAAGACCGCCACCGCCCTCGACGTCTCCGAACCCGTCGCCGCGTTCTGGGTCGAACTCACCTACGCGGCCGGGCTGCTGGCCTCCGACGGAGAGGCCGACGAACGGTACGCGCCGACTCCCGCGTACGACGACTGGGCCGAACTCCCGGCCCAGGACCGCTGGGTGCACCTCGCCACCACCTGGCTCGCCGTCACCCGTACCCCGGGCCTGGTCGGCGGCCAGGACGCCAAGGGCCGGGCCCTGTCCGCCCTCGGCCCCGACCTCGACCGCTCCGCCGGCCCCGAGGTACGCCACCGGGTCCTGGCCCTCCTCGCCGCCCTGCAACCGGGCACCGCCCCCGACCCGGAGACAGTGCTCGCCCGGCTGCGCTGGGAACGCCCCCTGCGCGGCGCCTCCGCCTCCGCCGGGGACACCACCGACCTGCGGTCCCGGATCGCCCTGTGGACACTCAACGAATCCGAGCTCCTCGGCATCACCGGCCGCGGCGCGCTCGCCGCGCACACCCGCGCCCTGCTCGACTCCGGGCCGACCGAGGCCGCCGCGCTGCTCGCGCCCCTCATCCCGGAGCCGCTGGACCACGTCCTGCTCCAGGCCGACCTGACGGCCGTCGCCCCCGGCCCGCTGGAGCGCCCCCTGGCCGACATGCTCTCCGCCCTCGCGGACATCGAGTCGAAGGGCGGCGCGACGGTCTACCGGTTCACCCCCGGGTCCGTACGCCGCGCCCTGGACGCCGGACAGTCCGCGGCCGATCTGCACGCGTTCCTCGCCGCCCACAGCCGTACGCCGGTGCCGCAGCCGCTCAGCTACCTCATCGACGACGTCGCCCGCCGCCACGGCCATCTGCGGATCGGCGCCGCCTCCTCGTACGTGCGCTGCGACGACGAGGCCGTACTGAACGAGATCCTCGCCGACAGGCGCTCGGCCACCCTGCGCCTGCGCCGCCTCGCACCGACGGCCCTGGCCGCCCAGATCGACCCCGCCTCCCTGCTCGACGGGCTGCGCGAGATGGGGTACGCGCCGGCCGCCGAGTCCGCCGAGGGCGACGTGCTGATCACCCGCGCGGGCGCCCGCCGCACCCCGCCCCGCACGGCCCCCGTCCCCGTGCCCGAGGGCCCTCCGGTCCCGGACTCCACCCTGCTCGGCGCGGCGGTGAGGGCGATCCGCGCCGGGGACACGGCCGCCACGGTGGTCCGCAAGGACCCGGCCGACGCGCCTGCGGCCTCGTCCGGCTCCCTGCCCCGTACGACCTCCGCCGAGACCCTTGCCACCGTCCAGGCCGCCGCGATGACCGGCTCGGCGGTCTGGATCGGCTACGTCAACGCGGACGGCGCGGCCAGCCAGCGCGTCATCGCCCCGGTCCGGGTCGAGGGCGGGTTCGTCACGGCGTACGACCACACGGCGGACGAGGTCCGCACGTACCCGCTGCACCGGATCACCGGCGTCGCCGAACTGGCCGACGACGCGACGCCCTGACCGGCGTCCCGGAGACTGACGGTCAGGGGAGATTCCGGCCCCACGTCTGCAGGGCATAGGACCGTCCCTTCTCCTCCCCCTTGATCAACGGCACGTCGAGCAGGCTGAAACCCGCCCCAGTGGCCACGGCGACGCTGGCGGCGTTCTCGGCCTCCAACTCCAGGATCACGCGCTCCACGCCCAGCTGCTCGAAGGCATACGCGGCCATCACCCGCACCGCCCGCGCAGCGAGCCCCTGGCCGCGGTGCGCCGGGCCGACCGCGTAGCCGAGCTCTGTGCCCTCGGGGGCACGCCGCAGCATCACCTCACCGAGCGGTGCCCCGCCGTCGACGGTGATGGCGAGGAGGATGGCCGTCCCCTCCGCCCGCAGCTGCCGGTCCCGGTCCAGTCGCGCGCGGGCGGCCGCTTCGTCGAAAGGGGAGACGATCGGCGTCCAGTACGCGATGTCGGGGTGGTCGAACAGATCCGGCATCGCGGCCAGGTCCGCTTCCGTCCAGTCGCGCAGGACGAGACCTTCCCCCGTGAGCTCGATCCGATCGGGAAAGGGCAACGCGGTGCTGCTCATGGTGAGGAACCTCCCAGGCCTGTTCAGGACGAGGCAGGATAACTGGGGGCGGTCATCGGCTCACCAGAACGTCCAGGACTCTCACAGCCCGACCGGTCCTGTCCCGGATGCGGCACACTGGATGTTTGGCCGTTCCCGGCCGTTCCCGCAGCAGAAAGGGCCGAAGCGCGTGACCGGACCCCTCATCGTCCAGAGCGACAAGACGCTGCTCCTGGAAGTCGACCACGATCAGGCCGACGCCTGCCGTCGGGCGATCGCGCCCTTCGCCGAGCTGGAGCGGGCGCCCGAGCACATCCACACCTACCGGCTGACCCCGCTCGGGCTGTGGAACGCGCGCGCCGCCGGGCACGACGCCGAGCAGGTCGTCGACGCGCTCGTGCAGTACTCGCGCTATCCCGTTCCGCACGCGCTGCTCGTCGACATCGCCGAGACGATGGCCAGGTACGGCCGCCTCACGCTCTCCAAGCACCCGGTGCACGGTCTCGTGCTGACCTCGACCGACCGGCCCGTGCTGGAGGAGATCCTCCGGTCGAAGAAGGTCCAGCCGCTGGTCGGGGCACGGATCGACCCGGACACCGTGGCCGTGCACCCCTCGGAGCGCGGGCAGATCAAGCAGACACTGCTGAAGCTGGGCTGGCCGGCCGAGGACCTGGCCGGGTACGTCGACGGCGAGGCGCACCCCATCGAGCTGGCGGAGGACGGCTGGGCGCTGCGGCCGTACCAGAAGCAGGCTGTCGAAGGGTTCTGGCACGGCGGCTCGGGTGTCGTCGTGCTGCCCTGCGGTGCGGGGAAGACACTGGTCGGGGCCGGTGCGATGGCCCAGGCCAAGGCGACCACGCTGATCCTGGTGACGAACACCGTCTCGGCCCGGCAGTGGAAGCACGAGCTGGTGAAGCGGACCTCGCTGACCGAGGACGAGATCGGCGAGTACAGCGGTACGCGCAAGGAGATCCGGCCGGTCACCATCGCCACCTACCAGGTGCTGACGACCCGCCGCAAGGGCATCTACCCGCACCTGGAGCTGTTCGACTCCCGCGACTGGGGTCTGGTGATCTACGACGAGGTGCATCTGCTGCCCGCGCCCGTCTTCAAGTTCACCGCCGACCTGCAGGCCCGGCGCCGCCTCGGCCTCACCGCGACGCTGGTGCGTGAGGACGGCCGCGAGTCGGACGTCTTCTCGCTGATCGGGCCCAAGCGGTTCGACGCCCCGTGGAAGGAGATCGAGGCGCAGGGCTATATCGCGCCGGCCGACTGTGTCGAGGTGCGGGTCAATCTGACGGACTCGGAGCGGCTGGCCTACGCGACCGCCGAGACCGAGGAGAAGTACCGGTTCTGCGCGACGACCGCGACGAAGCGGATGGTGACGGAGGCGCTGGTACGCAAGCACCGGGGCGAGCAGACCCTGGTCATCGGGCAGTACATCGACCAGCTCGACGAGCTGGGTGAGCATCTGAACGCCCCGGTGATCAAGGGCGAGACGAGCAACGCCCAGCGCGAGAAGCTCTTCGACGCGTTCCGCGAGGGCGAGCTCAGCGTCCTCGTGGTGTCGAAGGTCGCGAACTTCTCCATCGACCTGCCGGAGGCGACCGTCGCCATTCAGGTGTCGGGGACGTTCGGCTCGCGGCAGGAGGAGGCGCAGCGGCTCGGCCGGGTACTGCGGCCGAAGGCCGACGGGCACGAGGCGCGGTTCTACTCGGTGGTCGCCCGTGACACGATCGACCAGGACTTCGCGGCGCACCGCCAGCGGTTCCTGGCCGAGCAGGGGTACGCCTACCGGATCGTGGACGCGGACGAGCTGCTGACCGACAACTGAGGCCGGTGGCCGACCTGTGCACGCCGGTCAGTCACCGAAGATGAGCAGCGGCAGCAGGTCCGCCGCGATCACCGCGTGCGGCAGCGGCGCGAAGGCCGCGGCCCGTCGGCGGGCCGCGGTCCAGCGCGAGCGCCATGGCAGAACCCACGTGACGAACAGGCCCAGAGGTGTCACGTACAAAATCGCTCGGGCTCGCGGCGGTGAACGCCTCGGTGGACGCCTCGGTGGACACCCGCCTCTTCCGCGTACTCGCCGAGGACGACCACGCCGAACGCGGCGCGGGCGTAGACCTTGACGGCACGCAGGGCGTCGCCGACGCGGTGGGTGTACGGGTGACCGGTGGCCGCGGTCGCGCCGTGCGCGGGGCCGGTCCTGCGAGGGTTCAGAGAGACGGTGCTCATGTACTCCATGGTCCTGCGCCCGGCCACTGAAGGCATCGACCCGCGGACGGAACCCTGAAGCGGTGCGCGTAGGCCTCCGGTCGCACGGCGTCCCCTACGGGACGGACCCGGCGTCAAAACCGTTGGACCGTGACGAGGGCGGTCGATACAATCGCCGGTCTGCCCGCCTCCCGCACCGTGGTACCGGCCATCGCCGGCAGCCGGGGGAGCGCCGCCGACCGGACGGAAACCGGCCGACAGCCGTACGTACACCTGCGTGCGTACCCCGTGATCGATCCCCGAGCGGACCGCGTCACCCCCGAGCCATAGCCGGGGGCGAGGTGCGGTCCGCCGTCCTGCGTTGAAAAGCCGGAGGCAACACCGTGCCCGCGCACGAACACGAAAGCGACACCACCACCGATCCCCTGGCTCATGAACGCGCCCATCTCGCCGCGTCCCGCTCCGCGTTGCGCGCCATGCGCGAGGACGCCCAGGCCCTCGACATCCGCGATGTCACCGCGAACTGGGTCAACGCGGCCGTCCTGCAGGCCCAGATCGACGAGCGCATCAAGTCCCTCGCCGATCTCGCCCACACCCCGCTCTTCTTCGGCCGCCTGGACTATCTGCACCGGGTCGGTGCCGAGCAGGCCGAGGGCGCCGAGGGAGAGCAGTTCTACATCGGGCGCCGTCACGTCCATGACGGCGACGGCGACCCGATGGTCATCGACTGGCGTGCCCCCGTCTCGCAGCCGTTCTACCGGGCCTCCAAGAAGGATCCCCAGGACGTCGGCCAGCGCCGCCGCTTCGGCTACACCGGCGGTGAGCTGACCGCGTACGAGGACGAGCACCTCAGCGACCCCACCGAGGCCGCGCAGACCAGCAAGCTTCTCCAGGCGGAGATCGAGCGGCCGCGTGTCGGTCCGATGCGTGACATCGTCGCGACGATCCAGCCGGAGCAGGACGAGATCGTCCGTAGCGGTCTCGGCGGGACGGTCTGTGTGCAGGGAGGGCCCGGCACCGGTAAGACAGCTGTCGGCCTGCACCGTGTCGCGTACCTCCTCTACGCCCACCGGGAGCGCCTGGCCCGTACCGGCACGCTGGTCATCGGGCCGAACCGGTCCTTCCTCCACTACATCGAGCAGGTGCTCCCGGCCCTCGGCGAGCTGGAGGTGAAGCAGGCGACCGTCGACGATCTGGTGACGGCAGGCATCGAGGTGCGCGGCACGGACTCGGCGGCAGCCGCCGTCGTCAAGGGCGACGCCAGGATGGCGCAGGTGCTGCGACGGGCGATCCGTTCACATGTGACGCTGCCGACGGAGCCGGTGATGGTGGTGCGCGGTTCGCGCCGCTGGCGGGTGCCGGCCTACGAGCTGGAGGAGATCGTCACCGAACTGCTGGCCCGCGACATGCGGTACGGGGCCGCCCATGAGGCGCTTCCGCAGCGCATCGCGCACTCCGTCCTGGTCCGGATGGAGGAGGCCGGCGAGGCGCCCGACGACCGGGTGCAGAACGCGGTGGCCCGTAACCCCGCCGTGAAGGCGGCCGTGAAGGCGATCTGGCCGGCCGTCGAACCGGCCAAGCTGGTGCTGCGGCTGCTCATCGACGCGGAGTTCCTGGCCGCGCACGCGGAGGGGCTGCTCACCGAGGACGAGCAGAAGACGATCCTGTGGACCAAGCCTGTCCGCAGCGTGAAGTCCGCGAAGTGGTCGGCGGCGGACGCGGTGCTGATCGACGAGGCGAACGACCTGGTGGCGCGTACCCACTCGCTCGGCCATGTCGTGCTCGACGAGGCGCAGGACCTGTCCCCCATGCAGTACCGGGCGGTGGGCCGCCGCTGCACGACGGGTTCGGCGACGGTTCTCGGTGACCTCGCGCAGGGCACGACGCCATGGTCGACGGAGAGCTGGGCGCAGGCGCTGCACCACCTGGGCAAGTCGGACGCGGTGGTGGAGGAGCTGACGGCGGGCTTCCGTGTGCCGCGCGAGGTGATCGCGTACGCCTCACGGCTGCTGCCGGTGATCTCGCCGGGCCTTGCGGCGGTGGAGTCGGTGCGTGAGTCGCCGGGTTCGCTGGAGGTACGGGAGGTGGGCGATCCGGCGGAGCTGGACGCGATGGTGCTGGCGGCGTGTGAGGAGTCGTTGAGGCAGGAGGGGTCGATCGGGCTGATCGCGGCCGATGCGCGGATTCCGGCGCTGGCCGATGCGCTGGCCGCGGCGGGCCACGCGTATCTCTCCCCCGGTGAGGAGACGACTGCCGAGTCCCGGCTGACCCTGGTCCCGGCGTCGCTGGCGAAGGGCCTGGAGTACGACTACGTGGTACTGGACGAGCCGGCCGCGGTGGTGGACGGCGAGCCGGACGAGCGCACGGGGCTGCGCCGGCTGTACGTGGCGCTGACGCGTGCGGTGTCGGGGCTGACGGTGGTGCATGCGGCGGGGATGCCGGACGAGCTGGTGTAGGGGGCGGGGGCGCGGGCGGGTGGAGCGCCTGCGGCCGGCCTGTTCCCCTACCCACCCCTTCCCGGAACCGGGGCCCCGCCCCGGACCCCGCGCCTCGAACGTCGGCAGGGCTGGATTTTCGCCGGGCGGAATCAAGCCCGTCCGACGACCACCAGCCCGTCCGGCGTTCGAGGACGGAACCGTTCAGCCGGGTGGACCCGAACCCTTGGCCCGGGGCCACCTCAAGCCCCGCCCCCGCTACGCGTCGAGTACCGTCCGCCACTCCCGTACCGCCGCCGCGTCCACCGGACCCGACCAGCCGTGCGGGCGCGCGGCGCCGCCGATGTGTACGGCGTCGATGCCCGCGGACAGCAGCTCCGGCAGGTGCTCCAGGCGGAGCCCGCCGCCCACCAGGATCTGCGGCTCGTAGCCGGGCTCGCCCTTGCGCGCCGCCTCGACCAGCAGCGTCGGGATGCCGTCGTCGACGCCCTTGGGCGAACCCGCGGTGAGGTACGTGTCCAGGCCCGGCATGTCCGCCAGCTGCTTGCGCAGGGCGTCCCGGTCGGCGGCCCGGTCGATCGCACGGTGGAAGGTCCAGCGGCAGCCGTCCAGCTCGGCGACGAGGCGCTCGACGGCGACCAGGTCCGGGTGACCTTCGGCGTCCAGGAAGCCCAGGACGAATTCCTCGGCGCCCTCGGCCCGCAGCTCGTGCGCCCTGGCCACGAGCACATCGATGTCGCCGGCCGCGAAGCCGTCCGCCAGCCTGAGCATCACCCGCAGCGGAATGTCCACCGCCGCCCGGATCTCCGCGAAGGTCGCGCAGGACGGGGTCAGGCCGTCCGCCGCCATGTCGGTGACCAGCTCAAGCCGGTCCGCACCACCCGCCTGGGCAGCGACCGCGTCCTCCGCGTCGAGAGCGATCACCTCCAGGACTGCACGGTTGCTCATGGGATCCCAATCCTCCAGGAAGCAGCAATGGATAAATAGGTCTAGTCCAATAACCAGCCTACGGGGCGGCCGACCGAGGGCACAGCCTCAATGTGACGTGAAGATACGTGAGGTCAGACGCATATCAGGCGATCGGGCGCGCACGCCCCGGACCCCGGCGATGGATCACCCTTGCGTTTTATAGGGGTGGGGGGTATACCTGAATCAACAATGCATACCCCCTAGGGGTATCAACTCCGCCAGGGAGGACACCGTGTCCGCGCACACCGCCACAACCGGCACCGGCACAGCCGCCGGCACCACCGCAGAGGTCGAGCTCGCGATCGGCGGCATGACCTGCGCCTCCTGCGCGGCCCGTATCGAGAAGAAGCTCAACCGGATGGACGGCGTCGAGGCCACCGTCAATTACGCCACCGAGAAGGCCAAGGTCAGCTACCGGGGCGAGGACATCTCCGTACAGGACCTGATCGCCACCGTCGAGAAGACCGGCTACACCGCGCACGAGCCCGCTCCCCCGGTACGTACCGAGGACGACACCCCCGGGGCCGCGGAGGCCGACGAGCTGCTGCCCCTGCGCCAGCGGCTGCTCACCGCCGTCGTGCTCGCCGTGCCGGTGATCGCCATGTCGATGGTCCCGGCGCTCCAGTTCGACTACTGGCAGTGGCTCTCGCTGACCCTGACGGCCCCCGTCGTCACGTACGCCGCCTGGCCCTTCCACCGCGCCGCCTGGACCAACGCCAAGCACGGCGCGGCGACGATGGACACCCTGATCTCGGTCGGCACCTCGGCCGCGTTCCTGTGGTCGGTGTGGGCGCTGTTCTTCGGCACGGCGGGCATGGTCGGCATGACCCACCCGTTCGAGCTGACCATCGGCCGCAGCGACGGCGCCGGGAACATCTATCTGGAGGCCGCAGCCGGAGTCACGGCCTTCATCCTGGCCGGGCGCTACTTCGAGGCCCGCTCCAAGCGGAAGGCGGGCGCGGCCCTCAAGGCGCTGCTCGAACTCGGGGCGAAGGAGGTGACCGTGCTGCGCGGCGGCCACGAGGTGACCGTGCCGACCGCCGATCTCCAGGTCGGGGACCGGTTCCTGGTCCGCCCCGGCGAGAAGATCGCCACCGACGGCACCGTCGTGGAAGGCGCATCGGCCGTGGACGCGTCGATGCTCACCGGCGAATCCGTACCCGTGGAGGTCGGCGTGGGTGACTCGGTCACCGGGGCCACGCTCAACGCGGGCGGCAGGCTCGTCGTCGAGGCCACCCGCATCGGCGCCGACACCCAGCTGGCCCGGATGGCGAAGCTCGTCGAGGACGCGCAGAACGGCAAGGCGGCGGCCCAGCGTCTCGCGGACCGGATCTCCGCCGTCTTCGTCCCCGTCGTCATCGCCCTCGCGCTCGGCACGCTCGGTTTCTGGCTCGGCAACGGCGCCGGCCTGACCGCCGCGTTCACCGCCGCCGTCGCCGTACTGATCATCGCCTGCCCCTGCGCCCTGGGCCTCGCCACTCCCACCGCCCTCATGGTCGGTACGGGACGCGGCGCCCAGCTCGGCATCCTGATCAAGGGCCCCGAGGTCCTGGAGACCACGCGCCGCGTCGACACGATCGTCCTCGACAAGACCGGCACGGTCACCACCGGCCGGATGACCCTGCTGGACGTGCACACGGCGGACGGTACGGACGAGAGCGATGTGCTGCGGCTCGCGGGTGCCCTGGAGCACTCCTCCGAGCACCCCATAGCCCAGGCCGTCGCCGCCGGAGCCGCCGAGCGCACCGGCGCCGCCCTGCCCACCCCCGAGGACTTCGCCAACGTCGCGGGCCTCGGTGTCCAGGGCATCGTCGAGGGCCACGCCGTCCTCGTCGGCCGTGAGCAGCTGCTCGCCGAGTGGGAGATCCACCTGCCGGTGGAGCTGGCCCGGCAGAAGGCCGCGGCGGAGGCTGCCGGACGGACGGCCATCGCGGTCGCCTGGGACGGCGAGGCACGGGCGGTCCTCGAAGTCGCCGACGCGGTGAAGGACACCAGCGCGGAGGCCGTCGAGCGGCTGCGTGCCCTCGGTCTGACCCCGATCCTGCTCACCGGCGACAACCGCGCGGTGGCCGAGGCGGTCGCGGCCGAGGTCGGGATCGAGAAGGTGTACGCGGAGGTCATGCCGGAGGACAAGGTCGACGTCGTCAAGGACCTCCAGGCCGAGGGCCGTTCGGTCGCCATGGTCGGTGACGGTGTCAACGACGCGGCCGCCCTCGCCCAGGCCGACCTGGGCCTGGCGATGGGTACGGGCACGGACGCCGCGATCGAGGCCGGTGACCTGACGCTGGTGCGCGGGGACCTGCGGGCCGCGGCGGACGCGATCCGGCTGTCGCGGAAGACGCTGGGGACGATCCGTACGAACCTGTTCTGGGCGTTCGCCTACAACGTGGCCGCCCTGCCGCTCGCCGCGGCCGGGCTGCTCAACCCGATGATCGCGGGCGCGGCGATGGCGTTCTCGTCGGTCTTCGTGGTCGGCAACTCGCTGCGGCTGCGGGGGTTCAGGGCGGGGGCGTAGGACGCGGCGGCGTTCGGGACCGGTCCTCAGAGCCTGTCGGGTGACCTCCGACCGGGCGGCCACGCCCTGGCACGCACGCTTCCCGCGTTGTCGTCAGTCACCAACTCCCCCCCATAGCTGAAGGCATGGGGGGACCCCCTTCGCGTCGACTCCCTCCTCCGCCTTGGAATCGCACGCACCAGACCGCGTCCGCTATCCGATCGGAGGTCACCCGACAGGCTCTCAGCCGCCCTCACGAACCGCACCCGGGTTCCCGGCACCGCCCGTGCCGCGCCCGCGAGTGCGGTTTCGTGCACGGCACCGACGACCGGGTAACCGCCGGTCGTCGGACGGTCGTTGAGGAACACCACCGGGCGCCCGTCCGGCGGCACCTGGATGGCGCCGCGCACCATCTCCTCACTGCGCGGTTCGCCCTCGCGGGCGCGCGTCAGGGCCGGGCCCTGTGTGCGCAGGCCGATCCGGTTGCTGTGCGGCGAGACCCGGTACGTGGCCGTGGTGAGCGCACGCAGCGCCTCGTCCATGAACCAGGTGTGGCGGGGGCCGATGCGCGGGAGGAGCACGAGTTCGGCGGGCGCGCCCGGCCACGGCACGGCGTCGGTGCCCGCGGGTCTCGACGGCCCGCGTCCCAGGGGCAGTACGTCCCCGTCGCGCAGGGGGCCGGCCCAGCCCGGAGAGCAGGTCGCGGATCTGCTGCCCGGCAGCGGGTACGAGCAGCGCTCCGGCCCTGGGCACCCCGCCCGGCCACCGACCCGTCCGGCGTCCCGCTCGGACCGTCCGGTCCCGGGCTAGGGTCGTCCCATGACCGACAGCTCACACGGAAGCGGAAGCAGTGCCCACGAGGTGGGCGGCGCCGTCGCCCTCCGTGACCGCTGGCACGTGGCCCTCGTCGCGGTCCGGGGCGGTGCGCCCGCCCCCGATCCGCAGCCGTACGCCGACAATCTGCTGGCACGCTGGGCCGAGCCCCAGCGGCGGTACCACACCACCGCGCACCTGGTCGCGGTGCTCGACCGCATCGACACGCTCGCCGGGTACGCGGCCGATGCGGATGCCGTGCGCCTCGCCGCCTGGTTCCACGATGCGGTCTACCGGCCCGACCGGTCCGAGAACGAGGAACGCAGCGCGGCCCTCGCCGAACGTGCCCTGCCGGAGGCCGGCGTACCGGCCGGTGTCACGGCCGAGGTCGCCCGGCTCGTACGCCTCACCGTCACCCACGACCCGGCGGACGGCGACACCAACGGCGAGGTGCTGTGCGATGCGGATCTGGCCGTCCTGGCGGCGCCCCCGAAGGAGTACGCGGCCTACGCGGCGCAGGTGCGCGAGGAGTACGGCTTCGTGCCCGACGACGCGTTCCGGGAGGGCCGGGCGGCGGTGCTGCGTCAGCTGCTCGGGCTGCCGCGACTGTTCCATACACCGCACGGGGTGACCCGGTGGGAACCGCGGGCGCGACAGAACCTGTTGACGGAGCTGGAGCTGCTCAGCCACTGAGCAGCTCGTGGCAGGGCGGTGGCCGAAAGCCGGCGGGCGTGAAGGGGCCGGGAATGTAACGGCCGTGATGGCTGTTGGCAGCTGTCATGCCCGACTCTGCCGCTCGCCGCTCACGCATGCCCCTCGCCGTGTACATTTTGGGCCTCTCGGTCTTTGCCCTGGGAACCAGCGAGTTCATGCTCTCCGGGCTGTTGCCACCCATCGCCGACGACATGAACGTGTCCATCCCCCGCGCCGGACTTCTCATATCCGCCTTCGCGATCGGCATGGTGATCGGCGCCCCGCTGCTCGCCGTGGCCACGCTCCGGCTGCCGCGCCGCACCACACTGATCGCCCTGATCTCCGTCTTCGGCCTCGGCCAGATCGCGGGTGCGCTGGCTCCGACGTACGAGGTGCTCTTCGCGTCCCGTGTCGTGAGCGCCTTCGCCTGCGCCGGATTCTGGGCTGTGGGGGCGGCGGTCGCCATCGCGATGGTGCCGGTGAACGCGCGGGCCCGTGCGATGGCCGTGATGATCGGCGGTCTGTCGATCGCCAATGTGCTCGGCGTGCCCCTGGGGGCCTTTCTCGGTGAGAACCTCGGCTGGCGGTCGGCATTCTGGGCGGTGGGTGCGGCGTCCGCCGTGGCACTGGTCGGGGTGACGACGCTGATTCCGCGCATTCCGCTGCCGGAGCAGAAGCCGCGGCTCAAGCAGGAGATGAGCATCTACCGGGACCGGCAGGTGTGGCTGTCGATCGTGATCACAGCGCTCGCAGCGGGCGGTGTCTTCTGCGCGTTCAGCTATCTGGCCCCGCTGCTGACGGATGTCGCCGGGCTGGACTCCGGCTGGGTGCCGACGGTGCTCGCGCTGTTCGGGATCGGTGCGCTGGTCGGTACGACGATCGGCGGCCGGGTCGCGGACGCGCATCTTTTCGGGGTGCTGATGAGCGGGATCGCGGCCTCGACGGTCTTCCTGGTCGCGCTGGCGCTGTTCGCCTCGAACCAGGCCGCCGCGATCGGCCTCTCGTTCCTGCTCGGACTGTCGGCGTTCTACACGGCCCCGGCGCTGAACGCCCGGATGTTCAATGTCGCGGGCGCCGCTCCGACGCTGGCCGGTGCCACGACGACGGCCGCGTTCAACCTGGGCAACACGGGCGGCCCCTGGCTGGGCGGCACGGTGATCGACGCGGACTTCGGTTTCGCCGCGACCGCGTGGGCGGGGGCCGCGATGACGGTACTGGCGCTGGTGGCCGTGGTGTTCTCGCTGCGGCTGCAGGGCGGGGGCAGGTCCCGACGGGTGGCCGGGGCGCCGGCCGCGGCGTCGTCGGGAGTGCACGGAAAGGCGTCGTCGGAGGCGGGCACCCCCGCAGTCTGACCCGCGGCCGTCAACCGGCGGGGGCCGGGCGTCCCTTGGGCCGCCGCAGACCGGCCTCCGTGATCCGGCGGACGAGCTCCTTCGAGCCGATCTGCTTCGCCCCGGCCCGTACCGCGTCCTCGTACCGCGATTCCGGTACGTCGTAGTGGTCCCGCTCGAACGCACGGGGCGGGCAGCCGATGGAGGCCGCGAAGGCGTGCAGCTCATCGAAGGACACATCGCTGACCAGATGCGACCAGAGCCGCCCGTGCCCCGGCCAGTCCGGCGGGTCGATGTAGACCGTCACCGCCGAAGTATCCCGCTCAGCGAGCCGACCGGTGCGACGGCCACAGCCGCCTTGGTGCACACCCAGTGCGGGTCCGGGCCCAGCTCCGGTTCGACGTCCAGGGCGTGCGGGTCGCCCGCGTCGCAGACCGGGCAGAGCGGCCACCGCCCGTACCGTTCGAGCAAGGCGTCCTGCACGTCCTGCGCGACGAGGCCGACGACGAACGAGGCGCCGTCGGGCCACTGTTCGACCCACCACCGGCGGTGGGTCACCGCGTCCTCGACCAGCGAGACGATCCCGGCCTCGGCGACGTCACCTGCGGCGAGATCGGCCATGACCAGCGCGCGGGCCGTGTGCAACGCCTGTTCCAAGGGATTCATCTCCATGGGCCCATTGTCACCCGCCCATGAACCCGCCTCTCGCGCCCGCCCCCACCATTTCCGCGCTGCCGGAGGTGCTGTCAGCGGTAGGGACCAAAGGGGGGGTTGACGGGTAACCCTGTTGAAAATATCTTTCAAATGTGACCAATGACCTGAAGGAAAGTTTCAGCGCTGATTCACCGCCCGCCCCGGCGGCGCTCGCGGCCAAGGTGCGCACGCTCGCGCCGTCCATGACCCGCTCCATGCAGCGCGTCGCCGAGGCCGTCGCCGGTGACCCCGCAGGCTGCGCCGCCCTCACGGTCACCGGTCTCGCCGAGCTCACCGGCACCAGCGAGGCGACCGTGGTCCGCACGGCCCGCCTCCTCGGCTACCCCGGCTATCGCGATCTGCGCCTGGCCCTCGCCGGGCTCGCCGCGCACCAGCAGTCGGGCCGGGCTCCCTCCGTCACCGCCGACATAGCGGTCGACGACCCGATCGCCGATGTGGTCGCCAAGCTGGCCTACGACGAGCAGCAGACCCTCGCCGACACGGCCGCGGGGCTCGACACCGTCCAGCTCGGTGCCGCGGTCGCCGCCGCCGCCACCGCCCGGCGCATCGACATCTACGGTGTGGGCGCCTCGTCCCTCGTCGGCCAGGACCTGGCGCAGAAGCTGGCCCGTATCGGCCTGATCGCGCACTCCCACACGGACCCGCACCTCGCGGTGACCAACGCCGTGCAGCTCCGCTCCGGCGACGTGGCCATCGCGATCACGCACTCCGGCTCCACCGTCGATGTCATCGAGCCGCTGCGGGTCGCCTTCGACCGCGGTGCGACGACGATCGCGATCACCGGCCGTCCCGACGGCCCGGTGACGCAGTACGCCGACCACGTGCTGACCACATCCACCGCCCGGGAGAGCGAGCTGCGGCCCGCCGCCATGTCGAGCCGTACGAGTCAGCTGCTCGTCGTCGACTGCCTGTTCATAGGCGTCGCGCAGCGCACGTACGAAACGGCCGCACCGGCGCTCGCCGCCTCCTACGAGGCGCTGGCCCACCGCCACACCCCACGTCCGCGCTGACCCCGGCCCGAGCCGAACCGGCCCTCACCGCCCGCACCCGCTGAACCGTACGAGATCGAGAAAGCAGAGCCGCTCTCCATGACCTCCACCACCGACGCCGACACCACCACCCCCGACGGATACGGGGAACTGCGAGCCCAGCTCGAAACGCTCACCACCGAGGCGTTCCGGCCCGAGCTCGCAGAGATCGACCGCCTGGACACGCTTGAGATAGCCCGGATCATGAACGGCGAGGACCGGTCCGTCCCGGCCGCCGTCGGCGCCCGGCTGCCCGAGATCGCCGCCGCGATCGACGGCACCGCGGAGCGCATGGCCCGCGGCGGCCGGCTGATCTACGCGGGCGCGGGCACCGCCGGCCGGCTCGGTGTGCTGGACGCCAGCGAGTGCCCGCCCACCTTCAACACCGACCCCTCCGAGGTCATCGGCCTGATCGCGGGCGGCCCGTCCGCCATGATCAAGGCCGTCGAAGGCGCCGAGGACAGCAAGGAGCTGGCCGCCGCCGACCTCGACGCCCTGGACCTCACCGCCGACGACACCGTGGTCGGCATCTCCGCCTCCGGCCGTACGCCGTACGCGATCGGCGCCGTCGAGCACGCCCGCGGCAAGGGCGCGCTGACCATCGGGCTCTCCTGCAACGCGGACTCCGCACTGGGCGCCGCGGCCGAGCACGGCATCGAGATCGTCGCCGGTCCGGAGCTGCTGACCGGCTCCACCCGGCTCAAGGCGGGTACGGCCCAGAAGCTCGTCCTCAACATGCTCTCGACGATCACGATGATCAGGCTCGGCAAGACGTACGGAAACCTCATGGTCGACGTCCGCGCCTCCAACGAGAAGCTGCGCGCCCGCTCCCGCCGGATCGTCTCGCTCGCCACCGGAGCGTCCGACGAGGAGATCGAGGCCGCCCTCGCCGCGACCGACGGCGAGGTGAAGAACGCCATCCTCACCATCCTCGGCCAGGTCGACGGGCCCACCGCCGCCACCCTGCTGACCGCGTCCGGCGGCCACCTCCGCGCCGCCCTCGCCGCCGCCCCCCGCACCACCTGACCCACCGGCTCCGCCCCGCACCCCCCGCACAGCAAGGCACCACGCACCGTGGCAACAGAAGACAACCGCGCCACCGCCGCCGCGATCCTTCCGCTCGTCGGTGGCGCCGCGAACGTCAGCTCCATCGCCCACTGCATGACCCGGCTCCGGCTGGGCCTGCACGACCGCTCGCTCGTCGACGACGAGGCCCTGAAGGCGGTACCCGCCGTCATGGGCGTGGTCGAGGACGACACGTACGCGGCCTGCTGGTCGGCTGCCTCGCCGGGTTCCTCGCGACGTACTTCTTCGGCTTCAGCAAGAACCTGCCGGCGGAGTTCGACGTCTCCCGGGAACCGGCCGAATCCACGGTCGCGGCAACGGACGGCCCGACGTCACCGGCTCCCGGCCCCGACACCCCGGCGAAGGAACCGGCCGGGGCCGGACCCGGATACGTGGATGAGGGGTGGTAACCCGCGATCTGCCCTTCGTCGATCTCGGCGCGCCACCCCTCGGGCACGTCCAGTTCACGCCAGGTCTGCAGCAGGTAGTCCCACGGGCGGCCCTGAGAGGCCTGGTCGTTCTCGACCATCGCGGCGGTCATCGCGAGTCCCTTCTTCTGTGGCCTGTCAAAGGAGCGCAGATCGACGGTTCCGCGGCAGTTCGCCGCTCACATCAGCGTCCCACGACCGTGTGACGTACGCAGCGACCCTCCGCCGTCCGCCCGGCCCCGGTCTTCAGGCGCGCCAAGGCGAGTGGCTGTGCCCCGTCCCACCCGGCTCCTGCTTCTGCCCCTGGACCTCGAAGCCCGTACGGAAAGTCCCGGCGCCATGGGGCGGGCCGGCCGGGCATGCCGGGCCGGGGCGGCGCCCTTCCGGCCCTCGGCCCCGCCGAACCGATCCGGCCCGCGCCATACTGGCCGGGTGACCGCTGCACGCATTCTTGTCGTCGAGGACGACCACGGCCTGCGCGATGTCCTGGCCCGTGGCCTGCGCGACGAGGACTTCGACGTCGTGACCGCCGTCGACGGCGCGACCGCCCTGAAGACCGTCGACGAGTCGGTGCATGCGGTCGTGCTCGATGTGGGGCTGCCGGACTCCGACGGGCGTGATGTGTGCCAGGCGATGCGCGGTGCGGGGTTCACCGCTCCGGTGATCTTCCTGACCGCCCACGGCAATCTCACCGACCGGCTCTCCGGTTTCGCCTCCGGCGGCGACGACTACCTGGTCAAGCCCTTCCACCTCAGCGAGCTCGCGGCCCGCGTCCGGGCGGTCCTGAACCGGTCCGGTCACCACGGCAGCACCCTCGCCGACAGCGCGGGTGCCATGCGGCTGAACCCGATAAAGCACGAGCTGACGGTCCACGGCCGCCCCGTGGCCCTGACCCCGACCGAGTTCCGCCTGCTGGCCTGCCTGATGGCGGGCCCCGGGAGCGTGGTGCGCCGCCGGGCCCTGCTTCGGGCGGGCTGGCCGGAGGGGGCGCAGGTCAGCGACAACACCCTGGACCAGTACCTGGCCCGCCTGCGCCGCAAGCTCCGCGAGGCGGACAGCCCGCAGAGCATCAGCACCGTCCGCGGCATCGGCTACCGCTTCGACTGAGGACCAGAACGGCAACACATCCGCTGCGTCCGACCAGAGGCCCCGATGAACCGATGAACCGATGAACCGCCACTTCACCCCCCGGACCCTCCGCGGCCGCCTCGCCCTGATGGCCCTCGCCACCTGCGCGCTGTGGATCGGCGTCCTGACCACCGTCTTCAACATCGCCCTCGACAAACGGCTCCACGGGCAGGCCGACGACGTCCTGCGCACCCGCGCCGAGGCCGTGGCGGCGACGGTGGACGTACGGCCGGACGGCCGACTGGTCGTGCGGGAGCCGACCGAGGACCGGGCCCTGGACGCCGGGGTCTGGATCTTCCAGGGCGGCACGGTGGTCGAGAAGCCCCCCACCGCACCCGCCGGCCTGGAGACTCGGGCTGCCCACCTCGCCGGCCGGCGCGAGACGTTCGCCGACACCGAGGGCCCCGGGTCATGGCGGCTGTACGCCTTCCCCGTCGACGCCCCCGCCCGGCAGGGCCACACACCCACGCAGGCCGGCACCGTCGTCAGCTCCGTCAGCCTCGACCCGTACCGCAGCACGGCGGACACCGCTCTGATCGGTTCGATCGCGCTGGCGGTGCTTCTGCTGGCCACCATCTATCTCCTGACCCGCCTCGTCGTACGACGGGCCCTGCGCCCGGTCGCCGCGATGAGCGAGCAGGCCACCCGGTGGAGCGCCGCAGGCGCTCCCGAACGGTTCGGTGCTGAGGGCAGACCCGCCGAGCTCGCCGCGTTCGCCGGCAGTCTGGACGCGCTGCTGGACCGGCTGGCCGCCGTCCTGCGCCACGAGCAGCAGCAGGCCGCCGAGCTCTCCCACGAACTGCGCACACCGCTCGCCCGCATCGCCGCCGAAACCGAGTGGCTGACGGGACGCCCGCGCAGCGCGGAGGAGCAGGAAACCTCCCTGGAGTCCATCGCGGGCGCCGCCGCGACCATGCAGCAGATCTGCGACTCGCTGCTCTCCGAGGTGCGTACCCGCAATGCGCAGACCCCCGGCCGCTCCCGCTTCTTCGACGTCGCGCACCGCCTGGCGGAACGCAACGCGGCCCTGTTCCCCGACGCCCCGCCGGTGACCGTCGCGGCGGGCAGCAGCACCCCCGGCGGCACACCGGAGGTGAGCATCGGCGTCTCGGAGGACGTCGCCGAGCGCATCCTGACGCCGCTCCTGGACAACGCCCGCCGCTACGCGGCCCACTCGGTCACTCTCACCTGCGAGGCGAGCGCGGGCGAGGTCACGGTGTACGTGTCCGACGACGGACCCGGTGTGCCGGAGGACTTCGTCGTCTCGCTCTTCGAACCCGGCCGTCGCGCCCGCCCCGAGGACGGACACGACGGCGCGGGACTCGGTCTGGCCCTGGCCCGCCGTCTGGCCAGGGCAGCGGGCGGGGACATCGCACTGGACGCCGCGGCGCCCGGCGCGCGCTTCGTCGTCACCCTTCCTGCGGGCTGACCCCCCGCGCGCCGGCCGTCTCGACGGCACCGTCCTTTGCCACATCGCGCCGTGTCCGGGTCAGGAAGACGACAAGAGCGAGGATGACGACGAGGAACAGGATGCTGGTGCCGACCGTGCCCAGTCCCAGCCCGCCGTCCGCGGTGGGCTGCGACAGGTAGTCGCCCAGCGAGGCGCCGAGCGGCCTGGTCAGGACGTACGCGATCCAGAACGACCACACCGCGTTGAAGTCCAGCGTGCGGTGTGCGAGGGCCACCGCCGCGATCAGCGCGGCGAACACGAGCGCGGAGAGCCAGTACCCCAGGTCCAGCTTCTCCGCCGTGAGGTCGCCCGCGGACGTGCCCAGAGCGAAGGTGAACAGGATCGCCAGCCAGTAGAACGCCTCGCGGCGCGTCGTCCGGATCGAGTGGATGGACAGCGTCCGCTCACTCGCGTACCAGGCGAAGAACGTGACGGCGAGCGCCACCGCGAACACCACGGTCGTGGTCTGGAGCGGAACGCCGAGGTTGTCGGTCAGGTTGTCGCTGATCAGTGTGCCGACCACGCTGATCAGGACCACGGACAGCCAGTAGAGGCCGGGTACATACCTACGCGCCCGGAACTGGAAGACCAGGGTGACGACCAGCAGCGCACTCATCAGGTACGAGGTGTTGGTCAGCCCCATGCCCAGGTTGTCGTTGAGCAGATCGGCCGCGGTCTCACCCACGGTGGTGCACAGCACCTTGATCACCCAGAAGTAGACGGTCACTTCCGGGACCTTGTTCAGCATCTGCCGCGCCCGGGAGCGCGTGCCGGACGCACACGTGTCGGTCATGTCGGTTGTCATGGAACGGCACGCTGGCAGGGCCTCCCTGAAATTTTCCTGACTGCGCTCAGCACTGTGCTCAGCGCGGGAGCCGCCCCTCCCTCATCGCGGCGGTCCGCCGATACCCACTCACGACCGCTTCCGCGGTCTCAGTGCTGCCGGTAGTGGTCGGCGACGGCGGTGAACGCGGCCTTGGGTTCCCATGGCAGGCCGGGGTAGGTGGTTCCGAGGCGGTCCTCGAAGACCTTGACGATGCCGTAGCTGGCCAGGTCCAGGTCTTCGCGGGGGTCGCCGTCGGGGCGGTGCACGTGGTCGTACAGCGCAAAGGTGAAGACAAAGGTGCTGTCGATGCCTCCGGCGTCGAAGGCCTCCAGCAGTTCCCGCACATACGCGGCCTGACCGGCCTCGTCGCGGGCGTACTCGCCGTTCAGCCGGAGTGGACCGGCGTCCTTGTCGTACTCGACGATCTCCAGACCGTGGGCTCCCCGGTCACCCGCACCCCGGTAACCGGCCGCGCCGAACTCGGTGATCGCGACCGGCTTTCCCTGCGCGACGAGGTGATGGACGCCTTCGGCGAACCGGTCGGCGGTCTCGGCCGACCGGTAGAGATCCACGGACATGATGTCGAAGGGGGCCCAGTCGACGCGTTCGAGCGGTACGGACGCGTAGGTCACCTTGCCGCCGAAGCGCTCGCGGACGAGTGCCGCGGCCTTGTCGAGGAAGTCGTTGACACGCGCGCTGACCTGGCCGATGTGCTCGCGCACGCGATCCGGCCGGCTCAGCAGCGCGACCCGGTCGTCGATGCTGTCGCCGGGCAGGAATCCCTTGTTCATCAGGCTCAGCTCGGCGCCGGCGACGAACACGACCTCCGCTCCCCGCCGCCTCAGCCGCTCCGCGCGCTCGGCGCAGTCGGCGAACAGCGACAGCATCTCGTCGGCGGTCAGTTCGAGCGGGTACGGGGAGAACCAGACCTCAAGGCCGAGATCGGCCGCGTACCCCGCCGCGAGCTCCACCCGTTCCGGATCACCGCCCATGACGCGGACCGCGTTGCAGTGCAGGTCATCACGGATGATGCGCAGTTCGCGCCTGACCACCTCCGGGTCGAAGAGCTTTCGGGAGACCGCTCCGTTCTTGACGAAGCCGGTGTCGTAGCTGATGCCTCTGGCCCGCATGCGTCGCATCCTTTCCTGGCGGAAGAATTTACGGTACTCGACGTACCCTAATTGCCGGTCCTCGGGGATGGCAACCACAATGGGAAGGTACGAGCGGTACCGCTTACGAGAAGGGGCCATGGCGGAGAATCCGATGAGACAGCCGAGCGCCGGACAGACGCGGCGACGCGGAGCCGTCCTGGAGGAGGCGATCCTGCGCGCAGCGGTGGACGAACTCACCGAGTCCGGATTCGCCGGGTTGACCATGGACAAGGTCGCCGCCCGCGCAGGCACCAACAAGAACGCCATCTACCGCCGCTGGCCCAACCGCCTCGCGCTCGGCATCGCCGCCTATCGGCAACTGGCCACGACAGTCCAACCACCCGACACCGGCGATCTGCGCAGCGACGCCCTTGAACTGCTACGCGGGGCCAACCGTCACTGGAGTTCCCCCCTCGGAGCAATCCTGCGCGAACTGCTTTCCTCGGCCGGCGGTACGTCGGAACTCCTGGCGCAGCTGCAAGAACAGTCCAGCGACGCCGCAGCCGCCCCCTGGCTGACCGTCCTGGGGCGCGCGGTCGCACGCGGCGAGGCCTCCCCCGAAGCACTCCATCCGCGGGTCGCCACCGTGGCCATCGTCCTGCTGCGCAATGAATTCGTCGTACGCGGAGCCCCTACGGCACCCGACGACGTCCTCGTCGAGATCGTCGACGAGGTGTACCTGCCCCTGGTACGGCGACGCGACCCGGCCCCGAACTGACCGTGCGCCCCGTCGCGTGTTCACCCGACGAGGCCGGTGGCCCCTTGCCGCCCGGCCTCATCTTCTGCCACTGGACTTCAGAGCTCGTACGCGAAGCCCCTGCCCCGTAAGGCGAGTCGACCGGACCAACCGGCCCGATCAAAGGGTGGCACCCATCCAGGGCGTCGCCCTTCCTCACGTCCGGCGCCGCATCAGGTCCGGCACCCTGACACCCTCACGGCAGCCGCCCCTCCCGGTTGACCTCCCTGACCCGGGCCCGCAGCACTTCCCCCAGTGGTGCCGGGCGGACCGATTCCGGCGGGCAGTCCCACTCGGCCCCGCCGCCCGGCGCCCGCAGCTGCACGTACGGCCCGACGAACCCCATCACGCGCCCCACCCGCCCGTCCCGCGTGTCCACCGCGAACGACCCGGGCTCCGGCGCACACGGCTCAAGCCCCTCATCCGTCATGACCGGCCAGCCCCTGCGCCTCCAGGACCGCGCTCAGCCGCAGCGCCGTGTCGAGGTTGCACCGGCCGAGGTCGACCAGCGGCGACGCCGGTTCGTTCCCCGCACACGACACGGGGTCGACCCGCAGCGACGGCAGCGTGATCCCGACCCCGGAGAACCCCTCCTTCAGCCGCGCCACAGCGTCCTCCGCCGCCCGCACTCTGCCCTCTGCTGTCCTGCGCCGTTCCATCGTCGTCATGATCCATCCCTTTCCACGCTGAGTAATGACAATGCATACCCAGCGTGTCCAACACGTCGCTAGCCTGGAAGAGGCGCAGAACCAACAACCGCACGTGTGTCACAGGGAGTTGTCATGCCAGGACCCAAGAAACTCGACCCCTCCTCCTCGCCACGCGCCCTGCTCGGCGCCGAACTCCGCCATCGAAGAGAGGGTGCGGGCCTCTCGCAGGAGGAGCTGGGCCTTCCGCTGTTCGTCAGCGGCTCATTCATCGGGCAGTTGGAGTCCGGCACACGACGGATGCAGGTGGATCAGGCCGAGAAACTGGACGAGATCCTTAAGGCGGACGGGTTCTTCGCACGCAACTGCGCCGCCCTGAAGAAGTCGAAGTACCCGGATCACTTCGCCGAAGCGGCCGAGGCGGAGGCCGTGGCAAAGACGATCAAGGAGTACGCGCCTCAGCTGATCCCGGGGCTGTTGCAGCCGGATGCATACGCGCGAGCGGTGTTCCGGGCGTATCAGCCGACGGCTGTGGAAGACGTCATCAACGACCTGGTCGCGGCACGACTAGAACGAGCTCAGCTCCTGACCGATCCAACAACGCCCTTGGTTTGGGCGGTTCTGGACGAGGCGGTGTTACGTCGCCAGGTTGGCAGCCCGGCGGTGATGGCTCAGGCGCTCCGCCACATCCTGGAGCTGGCCCGCAAACACCGGATCATCGTGCAGGTGCTGCCGTTCCACGCGGGCGCCCACATGGCCATGGAGGGCCAGCTCAAACTGATGTCCTTCGAGGACGCGCCCCCGCTCGCCTACCTTCAGGGTCTGAGCACAGGGACGTTGCACGATGAACCGGCAACCGTCAGGCACTACGAGCTGACCTACGATCTGGTGGTGGCCGGCGCATTGTCACCGGAATTGTCCCTGGCCCTGATCGAGTCGGTGGCGGAGGATTACGCCCATGAAGATCAGCGGTTCTGACTACGACCTGTCCACGGCCACCTGGCACAAGTCCTCCCACAGCGGCGGCAGCGGTGGGGACTGTCTGGAGGTCGCGACCTGGCGGAAGTCCACGTACAGCGACGGCAGCGGCGGCGACTGCCTGGAGGTCGCCGACGGCCACCCCGGCATCGTCCCCGTCCGCGACTCCAAGGTCACCGAGGGCGCGACGCTCGTGTTCCGGGCCGCTGCCTGGACGTCCTTCATCGCGGACCTCAAGCACGCCTAAGAAGTCGTCCCGCTGCGGGGAGGCCGGCCGCACGGCTGGCCTCCCCGCAGGTCAGGTGGTCTCGGGCGGCTCGCGCCGGAGCCAAGCCGTCGCGGCTACAGCTTGTCGGCCTCCCTGACTTCGTGGAGGTGGATGAGGACGTCGTAGGCCTTGGCGAGCGCGGTGTCGCGCGGCTCCTCAGGGAACAGCGTGCCGACGTTGAGCGTGGGCCGGGCGGTGTTCAGCCAGTCGCGCGCGGCGGCCGGGGCGGTGCGGACGTCGAGGTAGAAGTCCCGGTAGCGGACCTTGTCGAGGGTGGCCTCGTTCCGGTCGGACTCGGCGGCGGGAACGGTGAACTTCTTCCACTCGCCGCCCAGCGCGGCGTCCTTCGACAGGAAAGAGCCCTGGTTGAAGGTGAAACCGATGGGGAGGTAGTTCTTGCCCATCGTGTCGCGCAGGAACGACCCCTGCGTCTTGGAGTACACCTCGGGATCGCTGGCGACGTAGGCGACATGGTCGTTGTGCGCGGACAGCAGCACCTTCTGGCCGGTGCGCTGCTGCCACCAGGAGACGTTCTGGGCCATCACCTCGTCACGGAAGCGCTGGGAGGCGGCGTTGGAGTCCGGGTCTTCGGGGTTCAGGGTGAGGAACTTGGCGGTCTGGGCGACGGACCGGGCGTTCTGCTCGGCCCAGTCGAACGCGTCGCCGCCGGAGCCCTTCAGACCGCTGACCAGCTCCAGGGCCTGCTGTGCCTTGGCGGCGAGCTGCTGCCGTTCCGCGAGCGGTTTGCCCAGGTAGGCGAAGACGTCATTGATGGGGCGCAGACCGGTGTAGAGCTCGTTGAGTCGCGGCAGCGCCTCCGGGTGGTTCTTCTGCACGTAGCCGGTCACCCGGCCGAAGAACTCGTCGCTCAGTGCGGGAGCGCCGATGTCGTCGCCCATGAAGTGGACGGTGCGGTCGGGGTGGTGGCGGTTGTAGTCCCGCATCCAC
This sequence comes from Streptomyces sp. NPDC088246, assembly GCF_044741025.1. Taxonomy (NCBI): domain Bacteria; kingdom Bacillati; phylum Actinomycetota; class Actinomycetes; order Kitasatosporales; family Streptomycetaceae; genus Streptomyces; species Streptomyces sp. NPDC088246. Next base: position 139,322 of record NZ_JBIURV010000004.1, on the reverse strand, counting down.
TCGATGAGGCTGACGAACTCCTCCCGGTCCCAGGGCGAGTTGGTGAGCGTCTCCTTGGCGATCTGGCGGGCATCACCCTTGCCGGTCTGGAGGTAGTCGTCGATCTGGAGTCCCGCGGACCAGCTCAGCTCCAGGGCGAAGGTGGTGAAACCCTTCTTCTCGACGAGGTGGCGGAAGACCCGCTCCTTCATGGTGAAGAACTCGTGGGAGCCGTGGGTGGCCTCGCCGAGGCCGACCACCTTGGCATCGCCGATCATCGAGCCCAGGGCTCGCAGGTCGGCCGTGCTCCCCCCGGGCTCGGTCGAACGCAGCGGGTGGGCCGCCTGCTCCAGTGCGCGGACCGGGTTCTGCCCCCTGCCGGCCGTGTCGGCCGAGGCGGCCTGGACCGCCACAGGGGCGAGGACCGCTCCCGTCGCGACCGCCGCAGTCGCCAGCAGTACCCGCCGGCTGATGCGCTTCCGGTGCCTAGCCATGCTGTTACCTCTCAACTTGCGTATTGCAACTTGAGAAGAATCATTGCCTGCGATTCCACCGCCGCGCGCTGGGAGAAGCCTCCGACTGTTTCGGGGGGCTGCCCCCCGGAAGAGCCGGAGGGCAGCGCCCGCTACACGCACTCGATCGGGTGGACGTTTCCGGCCATAGATGTGGTTTGGGTGAAAAATGCCCTCGCCGAACGCGATCATTCGGCGGTGATCTCAACAATCCGGACGGCCCACCGTCCCACGTCCCTGCTCCCGGCCGGGCTCGGCGTACTCGCCGTACTGTCCCTGCTTCCCGCGGTCCCGGCGACGGCGGCACCGGTCGGCGACGCGTCGCCCCGCGCGGTGACCCAGGCCGAGCGCAGGACCGCCGCGTACCTCGACTCGCTGCGTAACAAGCCCGAGAGACTGAAGGCCTTCTTCAAGGCGCTGCCCAAGGGAGGCGACCTCCACAACCACCTGTCGGGCGCGGCAAAGACCGAGTTCCTGATCAAGCTCGCGGGCGAGAAGGGGCTGTGCATCGACGCCACGATGACGGCCGTCGCACCGCCGTGCGGACCGGGCAAGCGGCCCGCCGTCGACGCGCAGACGGACGCCGCCTTCCGGCAGCAGATCATCCGGGCCTGGTCCATGCAGGACTTCCCGGCCGACCAGTCCGGGCACGACCACTTCTTCGACACCTTCGGCAAGTTCAGCCTGGCGACCTGGGACCGCGGCAAGCTGCTCGCCAATGTGGCCGACACCGTGGTCGAGCAGAACCAGTTCTATCTGGAGACCATGGTCACCCCGGCGTCGGACAGCGCCAGGAAGCTTGCCGACGCCGTGGGTTACGACGCCGACCTGGCCGCCTTCCATCGCAAGCTTCTGGCCGGCGGGCAGCTCGACCGGGTCGTGGACGATGCGGTCAAGGAGGCCGACGACGCCAATGCCCAGTTCCGGGTGGCCGCGCACTGCGACACCCCACGCCCCGACCCGGGCTGCCGGCTCCCCGTCAGGTGGATCTCCCAGGTCTCCCGGGGCAGCACCCCGGCGCGGGTGTTCACGCAGATGGCGGTCGGCATGCGGCTGGCGGAGCGCGACCCGAGGTTCGTCGCGGTCAACCTCGTGCAGCCCGAGGACGGGGAGAGCGCGCTGGCCAACTACAGCCTCCAGATGCGGATGCTGAACTATCTGCGCGGCCAGTACCCGGGCGCCCACCTCACCCTGCACGCCGGTGAGCTGGCCCCCGGCCTGGTCAAGCCCGAGGACCTGACGTTCCACATCCGCGAGGCCGTACTCGTCGCCGGAGCCGAACGCATCGGACACGGTGTCGACCTGGTCCACGAGGACGACTGGCGCCAGCTCGCCCGGACGATGGCGCAGCGCAAGGTGGCGGTCGAGGTGCCGTTCAGCAGCAACAAGCAGATCCTCGGCATCGCGGGCGACGACCACCCGTTCAACGCGTACCGCCGCTACGGCGTCCCGGTGGTCCTGTCCACCGACGACCCGGGGGTCTCGCGGATCGACATCAGCCACGAGTACCAGTACGCCGCCAGGACGTACGATCTCGGCTACACCGAGCTGAAGGACCTGGCCCGCGCCTCGCTGGAGTACGCGTTCCGCGACGGCCGCAGCCTGTGGGCCACCGGCTCCGCCCCCTCCGGCTACCGCCTGGTCGCCGCCTGCCGCAGCGACCGGCCGGGCACCGACCACCCGAGCGCGCGCTGCGCCCGCTACCTCGCCGACAACCCGAAGGCGGCGACCGAGTGGCGCCAGGAGACGGCCTTCGCCACCTTCGAGAGCCGTCACCGGTAACCGAACAGCACACGTCCGGGCCCGGGGCCCCGGGTCCGGACGTGTCTGCGCTACTCCGCCGGAGCCGGCCAGAGGTGCCTGAGCGTGCCCAGTACGAGACGGCACACGTCGTCCGGATCGGCCCCGGCCAGCGGCTCACGCGCGACGACCGTCCGCATCAGGCCGATGCCCAGAAGCCACGCCATGGCGAGATCCGCACGCAGGGCACCGTCCTCGGTGCCTGAAAGCCCGGCCAGCACACTCTGGTACTCCTCGCCCAGCTCCCGCAGGGTTCCGGCCGCCTCGTCACCCCGCCCGATGGAACGCAGATAGACCTCCAGGGAGCGATCCCCCGCGCCGCCGGCCGCGCTGCGGGTCAGCATCGAGCGCAGGGCGGTCTCGAAGAGCTCTTCGGGCGGTGTCGCACGCAACTGCTCAAGTCCGCCCTGCGCGAGGACCTCCGTGAGCAGCCCCTGTTTGGACCCGAAGTACCGGAACAGCAGCGCCTGGTTGGCCCCGGCCCGCTCCGCGATGCTGCGGACCGTCGCCCCTTCGTAGCCCCGCTCCGCGAACAGGTCACGAGCCGCTTCCAGCAGTCGGCGACGCGTGGCCGCGGCATCGCGACGGCGCTCTCCGGACGGCGGTGCGGGCGCGGACTCCATGGCGAATTTCCTCTCGGACGGCCCGTCAGGATAACGGCCGTAACGCATTGTTGACCGCCCCGAGGCACACTCCTACCGTTGTAAGCAGCTGCTTACATAAGGGAGACCGCAGTGACGACAGCAGACAACGCCCCCACCACCTACCCCTTCAACACCCCCGACGGACTCCAGCTCGCCGACGCCTACGAGCGCGCCCGCGACCGGCCCGGCCTCTTACGGGTCCAGATGGAATACGGCGAACCGGCCTGGCTCGTCACCCGCTACGCCGACGCCCGGCTCGTCCTGGGCGACCAGCGCTTCAGCCGGGCCGCAGGCGCCTCGCACGACGAGCCCCGGCAGTCCGAGGGCCGGCGCGACAGTGGCATCCTCAGCATGGATCCGCCCGACCACACCCGGCTGCGCTCCCTGGTCGCCAAGGCCTTCACGGTCCGCCAGATCGAGAAACTCCGCCCCCAGGTCCGGGAACTGACCGCAGGCCTTCTCGACGACCTGGAGGCGGCCGGACCGCCTGCGGACCTGGTCGACCTGTTCGCGCTGCCGCTGCCGGTCGCAGTGATCTGCCGAATGCTGGGCGTACCCACCGAGGACCGTCCACGATTTCGGGTATGGAGCGACGACGCTCTGTCGACCAGCTCCCTCACGGCCGCGGAGTTCGACGCCAGCCGCGAAGAACTGCGCGCCTACATGGCCGGATTGATCGAGCAGCACCGGCAGTCGCCGCAGGACGACCTGATGACGGCACTCATCGAGGCCCGCGACGGCGGCGACCGGCTCTCCGAACTCGAACTCGTCGATCTGTGCGTGGGCATCCTGGTGGCAGGACACGAGACCACCGCGTCCCAGATCCCCAACTTCGTCCTCACGCTGCTGGACCACCCGGATCAGCTGGCCAGGCTCAGGGCCGAGCCCGAACTCATCGCGAACGCGGTGGAGGAGCTGCTGCGATTCGTACCGCTGGGCAGCGGTGCCGGCCAACCCCGTTACGCCACCGAGGACATCGAGGTCGGCGGCACCCTCGTCCGGGCGGGCAGTCCGGTCCTGGTCGCCATGGGCGCCGCCAACCGCGACGCGCTGCGGTTCGCCACCCCGGGCGTGCTCGACATCGCCCGCGAGGGCAACCAGCACCTCGGATTCGGCCACGGCGTCCACCACTGCCTGGGCGCCCCACTGGCCCGGCTGGAACTTCAGGAGGCACTGATCGCGCTCATCACCCGGCTCCCGGGGCTGAAGTTGGCCGGCGACGTGACGTGGAAGTCCGAGATGCTGGTACGCGGCCCGCGTGTCATGCCGATCGGGTGGTGACCGCCATGGCCTGGAACGTACGCGTCGATCCACAGCTCTGCCAGGCTTCGGGCATGTGCGCCGGGGTCGCCCCCGAAGTGTTCGCGCTGGACGGCGAGCACGCCCGGGTACGGGCGGACGGCATCGAACCCGACGAGCGGGTCCTGGACGCCGCCGACATCTGCCCGGCCCAGGCGATCACCGTGCACGAGGGGGCATCGGTCATCGGCCCGCGCCGCGACTGAGGCCTCACCGGCCCACGACCGACAGAACCGCCCTTGCCGGGCTGGGCGATCCCGGCAAGGGCGGCTGCCTGAGCGGCCGCACAGGTCGGTCCTGGCTAGGCACCCACTCCCAAGAAATGCAGCACCGCCAGTACCCGGCGGTGGTCGGCGTCCGCCTTGGGAAAGTCGAGTTTGGCGAGGATGTTGTTGATGTGCTTGGCGACCGCACTCTCGCTGACCACGAGCTGGGCGGCGATGCCCGCGTTGGAGCGGCCCTCGGCCATCAGGGCCAGCACCTCCCGTTCGCGGGGTGTCAGCCGTTCCAGCGGATCGCTCGGCCGCCGTACCAATAGCTGGGCGACGACCTGCGGGTCGAGCGCCGTACCGCCGTCCGCCACCCGTTGCAGCGCCTCGATGAACTCCTCGACATCCGCGACCCGTTGTTTGAGCAGATAGCCCACCCCGCTGATGTTGGTGGCGAGCAGGTCGGCCGCGTAGCGCTCCTCGACGTACTGGGAGAGCATCAGCACCGCGGTCGACGGCCGGCTCCGGCGGATCGACAGCGCGGCACGCACCCCCTCGTCCGTGAAGTCGGGCGGCATCCGGACGTCCACCACCGCCAGGTCGGGCCGATGCTTCTCGACTGCGGCCAGCAGCCCGTGTGCGTCGCCCACCTCGGCCGCTACCTCGAAGCCGGCCATCTCCACCACCTTGACCAGTCCGATCCGCAGCAGTACGGAGTCCTCGGCGATCACGGCACGCCTCACATCGGGCTCCTCTTGTCTCATGCCAGGCGCGGCACTCCTCAGCTCGGGCACGGCAGCTCCACGTGCATCATGGTCGGTCCCCCCACGGGGCTGCTCATCCGGAATGTTCCGTCCACGGACCGCACGCGCTGGGCAAGCCCCGTAAGGCCGCTCCCCTTGGAGGGATCAGCGCCGCCCAGACCATCGTCGGCGATCACCACCCGCATTATCTCGCCCAGCCGGGTGACCGTCACATCCGCCCGGGTCGACTCCCGTGCGTGCTTGGCGACATTCGTCAGCGCCTCGGAGACCACGAAGTACGCGACCGCCTCGATCGCCGGCGCAAGTCGTTGCGGCAGATCCACACGCAGCCGTACGGGCAGCGGGGCGCGGGCCGCGAGTCCCGACAGCGCCGCATCCAGCCCGAGTTCGTCCAGGACGGCCGGGTGCAGCCCACGCACAAGACTGCTCAGCTCCTCGATCGCCTCCTTCGCCTCCCGGTGCGCCGTGTCGATCACCTCCCGCGCCTCCGGCGGCAGATCCGCCAACGTGGCCTTGGCCAGACCTAGATTCAGCGCCAGCGACACCAGTCGCTGCTGGGCTCCGTCGTGCAGATCCCGTTCGATACGCCGCCGTTCGGCATCCGCGGCGTCCACCGCCCCGGCCCGGCTCTCGGTAAGATCCTCGACCCGCCGCGCCAGGTCCTCTTCCCTGCTGCGGCCGAGCAGGGCGGGCACCACATGACTCTCAAGGCGTACCAGGGCGGCGGCCACGCCCGGGACGGTGGCCAGCACGACCAGCCCTGCCCCGGAGACGTACCCCGCCTGCGTTGAGTAGCCGACATGCTCCATCCGCCACTGCCAGGGCAGCGCGTAGACCCACACAAAGGCCAGCGACGCGGCCACCCCCGCCACCAGCAGCCCCACCACCAACACTTCGAGCCAGCCGAACAGCGCCCCGACCAGGCAGTGGTGGCCGAACTGGCGCCACGGCCGCCGCCACCCCGGGCGAGGGATGTCGATCCCGAGCAGCCGCCGGAAACGCCAGCGCTGGGCCGCGGTCAGCGCCGGCACGGAGAACACCGTCAGCACCAGCGTGAACCCCAGGGCCGTCGGCGCGCTGCTGTCCCGCCCCGCGATGACCTCCCACCCGAGGCCGAAGATCATGAGCAGCAGGAACCCCATGAGGAGGTGTAGCGGCGCCCCTAGGGCGAGGAAGGACGTATCGCGGGTCAGGCGGTTGAGCGCACGCCGCGTCCGGGGCGGGATTTCCATGGTCCAACCGTAGGTGGCGGGCGCCGTAGCCTGCCATGCAACTGCCGTCCGCAGCCGGGGTATAGCTAGTGCCACCCCAAGACGGACAGCGGCGTTACTGACTCCGGCCGACGGACATCTGATGGTTGATCACGAGCCCGACGGCCGGGTTCGTGACACCGGAGGAGACCTCCGCCGTGACCCTCATCACCTTCAACCCCCCTGCCCCAATGGGCACTTGCCACTCATTCGGCGCCGCCCGCAATTCCGCGCGCCTAAGTCGCGGCCGCCGCCGGCAGAGCCGCATACTGACGGGCGCGGGCCTCGCCCTGCTGCCCTGGCTCGGCTACCTCGCCGGCACCCTGCCGCCCGCCGAGGCCGCCGCCTGGGTCACCCTCGACGCCCTGGAGGCCGCCGCGCTGCTCACCGCCGGCAGCCGCCTGCTGCACGCCGGTACTCGTTACCGCGCACCCGCGGCCGCCGCGGCGGTGCTCCTCCTCGCCGACGCCTGCATCGATCTCGCCACTGCCGCCCCCGGCCCGGAACTGGCCACCGCCGCCGTCATGGCCGCGGCCGTGGAACTCCCTCTCGCAGCCCTGTGCGCGGCGCTCGCCGCACGCCCGGCACGGGGTGCCTAGCGCGCATTCCGCACTCCCGCCACACTCCCGCCCACCATGACCTGGAACGTACGCGTCGATCCACAGCTCTGCCAGGCATCGGGCATGTGCGCCGGGAGCGTCCCCGAGGTGTTCGCGCTGGACGGGGAGCACGCCCGGGCGATCCCCGACGGCATCGAACCGGACGAACGGGTCCTGGACGCCGCCGACATCTGCCCGGCCCAGGCGATCACCGTGCACGAGGGGGCATCGGTCATCGGCCCGCGCCGCGACTGAGGCCCCCACACACAGCCGCCCCGTGCCGGGAAGAACGATCCCGGCACGGGGCGGCTGCGTGATCGTCCGAACAGGTCGGTCCTAGCCGAGCCGCTCCATGATCCACTGGGGGCGGCCGTCGGGGAGGAGGACCACGCGCCGACCCTCCGTCGTCAGGGAGCCGAACTCGCCCCGGCCGAGGGCGATATTGACCGGCTGGTTATCGGCCGCGCCCTGGATCGTCCACTGGTCGGGCTGCTGGCCGCACTGGTCCACCCACACGGCCGGCGGGAAAATCCGGATCGGCGAGAGCGCCAGGCAGCGGTTCTCCCCGCGCGCCTCGACGATCTGGGCCAGACCGTTGCCCTGGTTGCGGACCTCCCACACGGTGCCGGGGTTGCAGGGCTCGATGTGGCCGCCCAGCGGGCCTTCGCCACCCGCCAGGCACGCGCCGGTGCGCACGTCACGGATGAAGTACGCGCCGTCGGCGGCGTCGGCGGCCTGGGCGGGGGTGGCCAGTGCCGCCACGGCGACGGCGGACGCGGCGAGAGACAGGATCGAACGGATACGCACGGGACTCCTCGTACGAGAAAGAAAGACTCAGGGAGAACGAGCCAAGAGCGGCCCGCCATCTCAAGATCACAAACATGTGCGGCCGTTCGCGCGCTCGCGAGGCCTTCGGCCCGTTTTTCCACCCCAACAGCGGCGGCGCGCCCGGATCACGCACGGCGCACTCTCACCGCCCCCGCGCGCCCCCATCAGGCGAAATCCCCCGGAGCTCAAGCCGCGAAGTCCGAGCGCTCTTTCCGAGGAACGGGAGGTGGGCCACTTCCCACCCACCCTCCCCACCCGGCCAGTTGACTTTTCGTGACCGGCTTGCCACGGATGGTGGCGACGCTCTAGCGTTCCGATAAACGAACGACCCCTGCCGGTGCTGTAACACCGAAACAGGGGCCTGACCACTTCGATCGTTAGGCCCGATCTGATGGCTGCCAGCCAGCTTAGTGCCGCCCCGTACGCTCCGCACGTACCCCTGCCCACGCCCCCGCATCCCATGGCCAATCCGGGTTACGGCAAGCGTTCCGCACCCGCCCAACGCCCCCGCACCGACCGCGATTTCGCGCATCTGCCGCCTCGCGAGGCGTCCATCGCGGCCTACATCGACCGGCTGCCCGACGGCGCCGACATCTCCGTGAAGACGCTGGCCAAGGTCCTCCCGTACGGGCAGTGTGCGCTGCGGACCGCCCTCAACCGGCTCCAGGACGCCGGGCATCTGCGGCGCGGCAGCGAGTGCGTGGCCAATGACGAGGTCCTGCTCTGGGTGACGCGGACGTTCTACTCCCGCACCGCGCGGGACGACGACTGGTGGGCGGCGTTCACCCGGGGAGACGTACCGCCGGAGCGGTGGCACCAACACCCCACCCGTTCCCGGGCGTTCGTACTGCTGGCCGCGCTGGGCCGTACCGCCCCCTCACTCACCCTCTCGGCGGCGGACTGTGCGGCGCTGGAACCGCAGGTCACCGACTGGTTCGAGCGCGGCGCCACAGAGGCGGAGCTCCTGCACGCCCTCACCGACGGCCTGCCCACCCCCGTCCACCACGCGGCGGCCCTCGTCCGCAGGCGGCTGACCGACAAGATGCCACCCGAACGGGTCACTCCGGCACAACGGGGGACGGTGTTGCGCACCCTCGAATGCAGCGAGTGCCGCGCACCCGGCAGCGCGGAGGCCCTGATCGGCGGCCGGTGCGGATCATGCCGGGGCAACCCCGTCGACGCTCCCACCAGACCTGCCGGAACCGTCCAGGCCACCGGCGTACGAAACCGCATGAGCGAGGTCCGGGCCGCGATGGCCCCACGATCCGAGAGGAAATAGCGATGACCGTGCGGCTCATACATCCCGTCCACCTCCTCGTCGACCGCGACAACGACACCGTCACGGTCTCCAGCGAGCCGAAGGACGGCATGTACCAGCAGCGCCCCTCGTATCCGTTCGGCGCCACCGTCCCCCTCCCCGACCCGGTCGGATTCGCCCTCGACACGGACAGGCTCAAGGACTTCGTCCGCTGACCGCCGGATGTCCGAAACCGGCTCCCACCTGGGAGTGGTTTGATCCACTTCCTCTTCCTGGTCACTACTGCGCGTGTTCACCTTGACACCCGCTGTAACAAACCAGTCCAAAGGGGAACGAACCATGTCCGAACCGACCTACGAGCAAATCGTCTCGGAGCTCCACAGCAAGCGCCCCATCACTCTCGCCCCCGGCCCCCGCCTGGACGCCGAGAAGCACGGCGCCCTCCCCCTGCCGCCCAACACCGTGTGGGACCTGCCGGGCGGCACCGCCTGGGTCTACTACGGCGAGGGACACTCGGGTCTCACGCGACCCGTGATCTTCGCCGACGGATTCAACACCGGGCCGAGCAGCCTGGACTTCTCCTGGGAAATCATGGAGTTCGGCGACTACGCGCTCATCAGCGAACTGCGCCGCCGGGGACACGACGTCATCATTCTGGGCTTCCATGAGCGCCGTGCATCGATTCTGGACAACTCCCGGACCGCGCAGGCCGCGATCCTGCACGCCATCGCGGAACGGCAGGGCGACGCGTCGCTGGCCGTCGGCGGGTTCAGCATGGGTGGGCTCGTCACCCGGCACGCGCTGGCCAAGATGGAGAGCCAGGGCATCGACCACCAGACCTCTCTCTACTTCTCGTACGACAGCCCGCACCGCGGCGCCTGGATCCCGATCGCGCTGCAGGCGTTCGCGCACTACATCAAGGATCTCGACAGCCGGTTCTCCGACCAGATCAACAGCCCGGCCGCCCGTCAGCTGCTGTGGCGGCACATCGAGAAGTGGGACGGGACGCCGGACCAGAGCGACGAGCGCGCCGCGTTCCTCGCGGAGATGGAGGCCATCGGCGAATGGCCGCGGCGGCCGCGGCTGATCGGTGTCTCCAACGGCGTGGCCGACGGCACCGGTACCGATGCGCAGGCCGGCGAACTGGCCCTGGAGGGCAAGGGCCTCTCGGTCGTGGGCACCAAGCTCTACACGCAGTCCCCGGGCGAGAACGAACTCGTCGCGAAACTGCGGGTGGTGACGCTGAAGACCAACCAGGTGCATACGTCCGGACTCCCATCGATCGACGGCGCACCCGGCGGCTCGCTGGAAGGGTTCGGCATCCTCGCCGACGGGCTCAACGCTCTCAACCTCCTCCTCGGGTTCAAGACCGACGTGCGTATCCGCTCGCACTGCTTCGTGCCCGCCGTCAGCGCGGTCGACGTCGGCGATCCGGACACGGACGAGGAGCTGTACAAGGACATCTCCGCGCTCCCGCCGAATGCCGGCGGGCTCGACGAGTTCAAGCTCTCGTCCCGCAACGAGGGGCACACCCTCGTGACGGAGGAACTCTGCACCTGGCTCCTCGACCGGCTTCCGTAGACCGACCGGCACATGGGGGGTGGGAGAAGGAACGGGGCTGGGTGCGTGCAGCCGCAAGGCGGAGGAGGGAAGCAACGCGAATGGGGTCTCCCCTGCTCGACCGAAGCCGAGAGCTTGGGGAAGTTGTTGACCGACGACAACGCCGCAGATGTGCGTGCCCAGCCCCGCGACGCCGCCCCCCATTTGCCGGTCGGTCTTAGTCCGCGGCCCCTTGGTTCCGCAGCCCCGTCGTACGGGGTGTCACGCGCTCACGGTGCTCCGGCGGGCATCGTGGGTGCGTCCACCGCCCCGCCCCGTACAGAAACGACATCGACCCCCGGGACCTGCTGGTCCCGGGGGTCGATGCGGTAAAGCTGTACAGGAACTACCGATCCGTCAGGATCAGAAGTCCATGTCACCGCCCGGCATGCCGCCCGGAGCGGCCGCAGCGGCCTTCTCCGGCTTGTCGGCGATGACGGCCTCGGTGGTGAGGAACAGCGCGGCGATGGACGCGGCGTTCTGCAGGGCGGAGCGCGTGACCTTCGCCGGGTCGAGAATGCCCTCGGCGATCATGTCGACGTACTCGCCGGTCGCGGCGTTCAGACCGTGACCGATCGGCAGGTTGCGCACCTTCTCGACGACGACGCCACCCTCGAGACCACCGTTGACGGCGATCTGCTTGAGCGGGGCCTCCAGCGCCAGCTTGACGGCGTTGGCGCCGGTCGCCTCGTCACCCGAGAGATCCAGCTTCTCGAAGACGGCCGAGGCCTGGAGCAGAGCCACGCCACCACCGGCGACGATGCCCTCCTCGACGGCGGCCTTGGCGTTGCGCACCGCGTCCTCGATGCGGTGCTTGCGCTCCTTGAGCTCGACCTCGGTCGCGGCACCGGCCTTGATGACGGCCACGCCGCCGGCCAGCTTCGCGAGGCGCTCCTGGAGCTTCTCGCGGTCGTAGTCCGAGTCGGAGTTCTCGATCTCGGCACGGATCTGGTTGACGCGACCCTGAACCTGGTCGCTGTCACCGGCACCGTCGACGATCGTGGTCTCGTCCTTGGTGATGACGACCTTGCGGGCGCGGCCGAGCAGGTCGAGACCGGCGTTCTCCAGCTTGAGGCCGACCTCCTCGGAGATGACGGTGCCACCGGTGAGGATGGCGATGTCGCCGAGCATGGCCTTGCGGCGGTCACCGAAGCCCGGGGCCTTGACGGCGACGGACTTGAAGGTGCCACGGATCTTGTTGACGACCAGGGTCGACAGGGCCTCGCCCTCGACGTCCTCGGCGATGATCAGCAGCGGCTTGCCGGACTGCATGACCTTCTCCAGCAGCGGAAGGAGGTCCTTCACGTTGCTGACCTTGGAGTTCACGATCAGGATGTACGGGTCGTCGAGGGACGACTCCATGCGCTCCATGTCGGTGGCGAAGTACGCCGAGATGTAGCCCTTGTCGAAGCGCATACCCTCGGTGAGCTCCAGCTCCAGACCGAAGGTCTGGGACTCCTCGACGGTGATGACGCCTTCCTTGCCGACCTTGTCCATGGCCTCGGCGATGAGCTCGCCGATCTGGGTGTCGGCGGCGGAGATGGAGGCGGTCGAAGCGATCTGCTCCTTGGTCTCCACGTCCTTGGCCTGCTCCAGGAGGGCGGCGGAGACGGCCTCGACGGCCTTCTCGATGCCCCGCTTGAGGGCCATCGGGTTGGCACCCGCGGCGACGTTGCGAAGGCCCTCGCGGACGAGAGCCTGGGCGAGAACGGTGGCGGTGGTCGTACCGTCGCCGGCGACGTCGTCCGTCTTCTTGGCGACCTCCTTGACCAGCTCCGCACCGATCTTCTCGTACGGGTCCTCCAGCTCGATCTCCTTGGCGATGGAAACACCATCGTTGGTGATCGTGGGGGCGCCCCACTTCTTCTCAAGGACGACGTTGCGACCCTTGGGGCCAAGGGTGACCTTGACGGCGTCGGCGAGCTGGTTCATGCCGCGCTCGAGACCGCGCCGGGCCTCCTCGTCGAACGCGATGATCTTGGCCATGTGAAGTGGTCCTCCCGGACAGGGGTGGATTTCTCCGGACCGAGTGGCGCCCGCGACGGACGGCCTGCGTGTCCGGTGGTTCCTTGCCCCACCGGACCTGCGGGCCTCACCGGCCCGGTCCAAGTTCTGTCACTCTCACCTGGAGAGTGCTAACGCCAATGATTAGCACTCGACCCCCTAGAGTGCAAGCGTCCGCCTCGGGGTGTGGACAACGACAGCCACTCACGGGTGGCCACGGACGCGGACGCACGGAGGGCCCGTACCTCAGGGGTACGGGCCCTCCGTGCGTGAGTAGTGTCGTTGGCCGACCGCGTCGAGCTCAGCCGACGGCGAGCTTGACCATGTCCGCCTGCGGCCCCTTCTGGCCCTGCGAGATCTCGAATTCAACTCGCTGACCCTCTTCGAGGGTGCGGTACCCGTCCATCTGGATCGCGCTGTAGTGGACGAAAACATCCGCACCACCGTCGACCGCGATGAAGCCGTACCCCTTCTCCGCGTTGAACCACTTGACGGTGCCCTGAGCCATGCCTAACTCCCCTATTACTGGCCCTTGCACAGGACCGCACTTCGCGGACCCGGGTCAGAACTCACCCCCCGACAGGAGAGGGTGCGTGCGCCGGAACGCGTCGACCGCGGCCGAATGTATCTGCCCAACTGCCCTCTGCAACAGGTCAATCGGACGAGAATTCTGGGCAGCACCGAACGCCCGAATATGAGGAATTCATGAGATTCCAGGGCAAGTCGGGCCAGGCAAAGGTGACTTATGGCGCAAGCAGATCGCACACTTTGGCTGCTTCTTGTCGCAGCCGGGCGCATTCTCATATGCGGGCGGCACGGGCAGCTGGGGGGACTTCCCACACTGTACCGCGCTCAACCATGCAGAATTGCCCCCTCCGCTTCTCTCGCGGAGGGGGCAATACCGATAACGCGGTGAAGTCGGACGGACGGTCAGCACCCGCCTGCGACTGCCGGGATGATCGAGATGCCCGCGCCGTCCGGCGTCGCCGTCTCCAGGCCACCCTCGAAGCGCACGTCGTCGTCGTTGACGTACACGTTCACGAAACGGCGCAGCTTGCCCTGGTCGTCCAGGACGCGGGCGGCGATGCCCGGGTGGTTCTGCTCCAGGGACTCGATGACCTGGGAGAGGGTCGAGCCCTCGGCCGGGACCTCGGCCTGGCCGCCCGTGTAGGTGCGGAGGATGGTGGGGATGCGGACCTTGACGCTCATGAGGGGTGCCTTTCTTCGGTCTCGGGTGGTCAGCTGGCGGCGAGGCCGGCGGCGCGGAACGCGTCCAGGCTCGGGCGGATCGTCGCGGTCGCCTGCGAGGTGGCGGCCACCGCGTCCAGGGTCTTGAGGCCGTCACCGGTGTTGAGGACGACGGTGGTCAGCGTCGGGTCGAGCAGACCGGCCTCGATGAGCTTCTTCGTCACGCCGACCGTCACCCCGCCCGCCGTCTCCGCGAAGATGCCCTCGGTGCGCGCCAGCAGCTTGATCGCGTCGACGACCTGCTCGTCGTCGACGTCCTCGACCGCGCCGCCGGTGCGGCGGGCGATGTCCAGGACGTACGGGCCGTCGGCCGGGTTGCCGATCGCCAGGGACTTGGCGATGGTGTTCGGCTTCTGGGGCCGCACGACCTCGTGACCGGCCTTGAAGGCGGTGGAGACCGGGGAGCAGCCCTCGGCCTGGGCGCCGAAGATCTTGTACGGCTTGTCCTCGACGAGACCGAGCTTGATCAGCTCCTGCAGACCCTTGTCGATCTTCGTGAGCTGCGATCCGGATGCGATCGGGATGACGATCTGGTCGGGCAGCTGCCAGCCGAGCTGCTCGCAGATCTCGTACGCCAGAGTCTTGGAGCCCTCGCCGTAGTACGGACGCAGGTTGACGTTGACGAAGCCCCAGCCCTCGCCGAGCGGGTCGCCGATGAGTTCCGAGCAGAAGCGGTTGACGTCGTCGTAGTTGCCCTCGATGCCGACCAGCTCACCGCCGTACACCGCGGCCATGACGACCTTGCCCTGCTCCAGGTCGTGCGGGATGAACACGCAGGAGCGGAAGCCGGCGCGGGCGGCGGCGGCACCCACCGCACCGGCGAGGTTGCCGGTGGAGGAGCAGGACAGGGTGGTGAAACCGAAGGCACGGGCGGCCTCGACGGCGATGGCGACGACGCGGTCCTTGAAGGAGTGCGTCGGGTTGCCGGAGTCGTCCTTGACGTACAGGCCGCCGGTGACGCCCAGCTCGCGGGCGAGGTTGTCGGCCTTGACCAGCTTGGTGAAACCGGGGTTGATGTTGGGCTTGTCCGCGACATCGGCGGGGACCGGCAGCAGCGGCGCGTAACGCCAGATGTTGTCGGGTCCGGCCTCGATGCGCTTCTTCAGCTCGTCGGGGGAGCCGCTCGGCAGGTCGTACGCCACTTCGAGCGGCCCGAAACAGGACGCGCAGGCGAAAATGGGGCCGAGCTCGAAACGCTCGCCGCACTCGCGGCAGGAAAGCGCCGCGGCGGGTCCGAGGTCGACAGCTTCGGCGGAAGAATTGGTGCTTACTGCAACAGTCTGCACGGCCATGATGGCGGAGGCCCTTTCTCCTCATCTTCCTTGCGACGCGTTTCGCCACAAGACGGAATTGGCACCTTCCCCACCGTGACCTCGCGGTCGGCAGGAGGGTTGCCGGGACTTCAACGGGCCGTTCCCTCAGTCCCTCTGGATGAGCGCTGTGGCACCGGATCAACGATCCAGGCATTTGTTGGCGGACTGACCCCGACATGCGACGGCCATCCGCGTTGTTCAAGACTGTAACCGAAGCACCGGACAGTTGAGATAGTCGTCCGAACCGCGAGATGGATCACATACAGGGAGTATCGACCGTGCTGGAAGAGGTCGAACGCTGGCTGGCCAGGCGTTCCTGGTCGGTCGCCGACCGCCCGCTGGACCGCATCCTGGCCGCCAAGGCCAGGGACCCGCGCCGCGGGAGCGTGAGCGTCGTACTGCCCGCGCTGAACGAGGAGGCGACGGTCGGCCATATCGTCGCGACGATCCGGCGCGAGCTGATGGAGAAGGTCCAGCTGGTCGACGAACTCGTGGTGATCGATTCCGGTTCCACGGACGGCACCGCGAAGGTGGCCCGGGAGGCCGGCGCCCGGGTGGTGCACCGGGACGGGATACTCCCCCGGATACCCGCCGTACCCGGCAAGGGCGAGGTGCTGTGGCGGTCGCTCCTGGTGACCGGCGGTGACATCGTCTGCTTCATCGACGCCGATCTGAGGGACTTCTCGGCGGACTTCGTCTCCGGCGTCGTCGGCCCGCTGCTGACCGACCCGAGCGTGCAGTTCGTGAAGGCGATGTACGACCGCCCCTTCGGTGACACCGCAGGTCAGGGGGGTCGTGTCACCGAACTGGTGGCCCGTCCGCTGCTCAATCTGCACTGGCCGCAGCTGGCCGGTTTCGTCCAGCCGCTGGGCGGGGAGTACGCCGTACGCCGCTCCCTCCTCGAACGACTGCCCTTCCCCGTCGGCTACGGGGTGGAACTGGGCCTCCTGGTCGATGCGCTGCACACGGTGGGCCTGGACGCGCTGGCCCAGGTCGACGTGGGGGTGCGCAAACACCGTCACCAGGACGGGCAGGCGCTCGGCCGGATGGCGGCGACGATCTACCGGACCGCTCAACTCCGTCTTTCCCGAGGTCACTTGGTGCGGCCTTCGCTCACCCAGTTCGAGCGCGGCGAGGACGGCTTCGTACCGCGCACCCATGCGGTGGACACCGAGGAGCGGCCCCCGATGCGCGAGATCGAGGAGTACGTTTCGCGCCGCGCGGCCTGACTTCGCACGTTTGGGCGGTTCGTGATCTGGCTAGATTCCGCAACATGGTCTCCGCGTACGAAGCCCAGTCCGCTGCCCAGGTCCTCGTTGCGTCCAACCGAGGCCCGGTGTCGTACACCCTCGCCACGGACGGATCACTCGACGCGAAGCGCGGCGGCGGCGGGCTCGTCTCCGGGCTGAGCGCCGTCAAGGACAAACTGTGGGTGTGCGCCGCGCTCGGTGACGGGGACCGGGAGGCGGTCCGGCGCGGGGTCGGTGAGCAGGGCGTACGGATGCTCGACATCGACGCGGCCGTCCACACGGACGCGTACAACGGCATTGCGAACTCGGTGCTCTGGTTCGTCCACCACATGCTGTACCAGACGCCGCTGGAGCCGGTCTTCGACGCGGAGTTCCGGCGGCAGTGGGCGTCGTTCGAGACGTACAACCGGGCCTTCGCCGAGGCGCTCGCCGAGGAGGCGGGCCGGGGTGCGTCGGTGCTGGTGCAGGACTACCACCTGGCGTTGGTGCCCGGCATGCTCCGCGAGCTCCGCCCCGACCTGCGGATCGGCCACTTCTCGCACACTCCGTGGGCCCCCGTCGACTACTTCCGCCTGCTCCCCGACGACATCGCCGAGCAGCTGCTGCACGGCATCCTGGGCGCGGACCGGGCGGCCTTCCTGACCCGGCGCTGGGCGGACGCGTTCATCGGCTGCTGTACGGAGATCCTGGGCGGCACCGGCCGGACCAGGATCGGGGTGCACGGTCTCGGTGCGGACGCGGACTTCCTGCGCGGGCGCGCGCACGAGGCGGACGTGGACGAGCGGATGGCGTCGCTGCGGAAGCAGGTCGGCCCCGGCCGGAGAACGATCGTACGAGTGGACCGAACGGAACTGTCCAAGAACATCGTGCGCGGCCTGTTCGCGTACCGCGAGCTCCTCGAAGAGCGGCCTCAATGGCGTGAGCGCGTCGTCCATGTCGCCTTCGCGTACCCCTCTCGACAGGACCTGGCGGTGTACCGCGACTACACGGCCGAGGTGCAGCGGGTCGCCGACGAGATCAACGCCGTGTACGGCACGGCGGGCTGGACGCCGGTCGTGCTCCACGTCAAGGACGACTTCGCCCGCTCGCTCGCCGCGTACCGGCTGGCCGACGTGGCACTCGTCAACCCGATCCGCGACGGCATGAACCTGGTCGCCAAGGAGGTCCCGGTCGTCTCCGACCACGGCTGCGCGCTGGTGCTGTCGCGGGAGGCGGGGGCGTACGAGGAGCTGGGCAGCGACGCGGTCGTGGTGAACCCGTACGACGTGTCCGCGACAGCGGCGGCTCTGCACGAGGCTCTGACGATGGCGGACGACGAACGGGCCGCACGCACGGAGCGGCTGGCCGCGGCGGCGGTGGCGCTGCCGCCGCAGCAGTGGTTCCTGGACCAGCTGGACGCGCTGCGGCGGGAGTGAGCCGGCGCGGGCTAGAGCTGTCGCGCCAGGGCTGCCAGGAAGCCGACGACTGCACCCGGGCCGTTCAGCAGCAGATCGGCCCGCTCGGCCAGTTCCGGCACTTCCGCGCTGCCGCTGCAGACCAGCAGGCCCGGGATGCCGTCGGGGCCCTCGGTGCGGAGCTTCTCCACGGCGGCGTATGCGGCGAGGTCACCCAGGTCGTCACCCGCGTACAGAACGGACTCGGCGTCCAGCTCCCGTACGTACCGCGCGAGCGCCACACCCTTGTCCGTGCCCGGCGGGCGCAATTCCAGGACCAGGCGGCCCGGTTCGACGATCAGCCCGTGCCGGGCGGCGAGCTCGCCGAGGGGGCCGCGCAGGGCCTCGAACGCGGCCTGCGGGTCGGCGGCGCGGCGAGTGTGGACGGCGAGCGCCTGGCCCTTCTCCTCGATCCAGGTTCCGTGCCATGAATCGAACCGGTCGAGCACGCCCGGGAGTTCGGCGCGGACTGCGGCCACGCCGGGGTGCGGGGCGGGGGCGTGGACGGTGCCGGAGACGGCGTCCCAGCGTTCGGCGCCGTAGTGGCCGAGGACGACGAGGTGGTCGAGTCCCGGTACTCCGGCGAAGCCGCCGTGCCGGACCGCGACGCCGGCCGGGCGGCCGGTGATCACAGCGATGGAGGCCACTTTCGGGGCGAGCGCGACGAGCGCGTCGACGGCGCCGGGGTGGGCGCGGGCCTGTTCCGGGTCCGGGACGATATCGGCGAGGGTCCCGTCGAAATCGAGTGCGACGACGGCACGGTCCGGGCGCGCGAGGATCGCGGCGAGGGCCTCTCGGCCGGGTGGGGTGGCGGGGGTCGGGAGCTCGGACGGGTTCTCGCTCGGCGCGGGTACGTGCGGATTGCTGCCCATGGGCCGAGCCTATAGGCGTACCGCCGGGCACAGCCATGGGCGACGTGGCATACGGGCGGCGTCCGCGGCGTGACGGACACGCAGCGGCTGACTGCCGCGCGGCCGGCAGCACACACCGGGCCAACGCCCGCAAGACGTGCGAGGGCAGGAAGAAGACGCGGTGGCGGAGCTTGATCGACGTGGACATCATCGGCGAGACCGACTCCCCGGAGAAGGCCGTCACTGCCACGATGACCTTCGACTGCGGCGCGGGCGTGCAGGAGGAAACGATGGGTGATGCGGTGCGGGACTCCACTCTGCTCATGGGCGTGCACGGAGTCCTCACCCGGCATCCCTGGCTCGCATCGCCCGAGGGCACTTCGGAGCCCGACGTCGACGTCTTCGGCCTGGCGGTGAACCGGGCCGAGGTCTACGGGTGGAGCAGCACCCTTCTGGGGGCCGGCATGGAGCTCGGGGGGAGCCGGTGGGGGCACAACGACGCGGGGGAGGACTGGAGGCAGGACGGGCGCGTACGGGAGATCGGCTGGCTCCAGGTGGACGTGGCCTCCCGCTTGAACCGGCAACGGCTGCCCGTCCTGCCGGTGGCGACGGTCCTTGGCGACGTGCTGCGGCAGGTGGGCGACATCCGCGTCACCGGCATGCACACCGTCGCACCGGTGCACCTGGCACCGGACCCCGCCGCCGCCCTCCTGTACACCGCCGGTTGGTATGAGCTGGCCGATCCGGGCTCGGTCAGGGAGATCACCGTGACCGTGTCGGGCCGCGAAGCGGAGCTGGCCGGCCGCGCCGGGCGCGTTCGTGACGAGGCGCTGGCGTGCACCTACGGACGCATGACCGTCGAGCCGGAAACCACCGATGTGGACCTCCCGGGCCTGGCTCTGCCGCTGACCGGCGAGGTGCAGAGCGAAGGGATGCGCCGGGCCCTGGCCTTCCGCTGCCGGGTGCCCGTGTGGTCCCTGGACGCGGCAGCCTGGATCACGGAGGTCTTCGTCGAGGCGCTGCGCGTCACCGGCACCGCGGAACCCGTCGTGATCACCGTCTCCCGCTGAGAGGGTGCCGTCTCAGCGACGCCCTCGCTTCGCGTCGCGGACCCGGCGCAGGCGGTTCACCGTCACCGGGTCCTCCTCCAGCGCGCGGCGGTCGTCGAGAAGCGCGTTCAGCAGCTGGTAGTAGCGCGTGGGCGAGATGCCGAGCTGTTCGCGGATCGCGCGCTCCTTCGCCCCGGGCCCGGCCCACGACTGCCGTTCGACGGCGAGCACGGCACGGTCCCTGGCGGAGAGGCCGACGGAGCCGTCTGTGTCGTCGGGGCCATTCGGAGGGGCGGTCATATCAGCCAACATATCGCCCGGGCTTTAGGCGGGGATTCCGGCTGACGGCCCCGAGTGCCTGCCGGTCCGGGGTATCGCGACGTCAAGGCGGCCCATCACTTCGCGGGCCGCTTCCGCGAGTTCGGGCGGGCCTTCGACGGTGAAACGGCAGTTGAAGGTGACCAGGAAGCCGATGAGCCCCGACCACGACCAGGCGCCCATCCGAATCCGGGTGATCCGCTCGTCGATCGCTTCGAAACTTGCCGCGCCTGGAGCCCACTTCGCCACCAGTGTCGCGGGACACTCCATCAGGACAGTGCCCCAGCAGGGCCAGGTGTCCGGGGTATCACCGCGATCGGGTTGGCTCTGGACGAAGCGGGTGATGTCCCCCTCGGGAACGTCCCGCCGGCCGAATCGCCAAGCGGTGGGGACCAGGTGTCTGATGCGGTCGAGCCGGTAGGTATGCCAGGAGTTCCTGTGCTGGTCGTAGGCCACCATGTACCAGCGTCCGGACCAGACGACGAGCCGGTGGGGTTCGGCCAGGACCTCGCTGTCCTCCACCGGGTCGAGGTTGATGGACCGGTAGGAGAACCTCACGAGGTCACGTTGTTGTGCGGCGGCGCTCAGTTGCGCCAGCAGTGCGGGATCGATCTGGGGCGGAGCAAGCTCCCAGGCGTTCTCGATCTGTTCGATGGAGAAGGTCGCAAGGCGGCGGGCCAGGTGGGGCGGCAGGAGCTCCCTGATGGAGTTCAGCGCACGCTTCGTGGCGTCCCCCATACCGGTCACTGAGGCCGGCGCTGTCTGGAGGGACAGCGCGATGGCAATGGCCTGCTCGTCGTCGACTATCAGCGGAGGGAGACGCGCTCCGCGGGACAACCGGTAGTAGCCGGAGGGGCCTTTTGTCGCCGTGACGGGGTAACCCAGTTCGCGGAGCCGGTTGATATCGCGCCGGACAGTCCGTGGGGACACGCCCAGCCGCTCGGCCAGCCCGTCGCCGGTCCACTCCTTCTGGACCTGAAGCAGACTGAGGAGCTCCAGCGTTCGGTTGGCGATCACGGATCGTCCTCCGGATTGATGTCAGTAGAGGTCAGAATGCGTCCTCTTCTTCTGCCATGGTGCCACGCGTCGGGGGCCGAGACGCGTCCCCGCCGGCCCCAGTACCTCGCCCTCGGCGACCGAACCGGGTGCGTTGCATCGAACAGAACAGAGGAACGCAGTGTCTGAAAATCCAACTCGGCCCTCATCAACCAACCGGGACGCTTGGCTGGGCCTGGTCGCCATTTCCCTCGGTGTGTCGCTGGTGGTCGTGGACTTCACCATCGTCAACGTGGTGATGCCGCCGATCATCGACGACCTCAAGATCTCGGCTTTCGGCGCCCAGTGGATCCAAGAGTCCTACGCGATCGTTTTAGCCGCTCTGCTGCTGGTGATGGGTCGTTTCTCGGACATCGCGGGAGCACGCCGGCTGTTCCTGATCGGGACCGTGATCTTCGGACTTGCGAGCGTCGCCGCAGCGCTGTCGCCCACCGGGGATCTTCTGATCACCAGCCGGTTCATGCAGGGCATCGGTGGCGCGATCGTCATACCGACATCGCTGGCTCTGCTCAACATGACCTTCCGGGGTCCGGACCGCGGCAAGGCCTTCGCCATCTGGGGATCCACGATCGGAGCGGCCGCCGCGGTCGGACCGTTGCTGGGCGGCTGGCTCGCCGAATACTCCTGGCGGTGGGCCTTCGGCATCAACATCTTTTTCGTGCTGCTGATCCTTGCGGGCGTCATGAAGTTCCTGCAGAAGTCCCCTCGGCAACCGGGCAAGATCGACGCTATGGGCGGAGTGCTGTCGGCGCTGGGCCTCGGACTTCTCGCATTCGGACTGATCGAGGGACGCGACTACGGGTGGTGGCAGCCGCGGAAGAGCTTCGGTCCCTTCGGGGACGGGGTGAATCTGTCGGTCGTCCCGGTCGCTCTGGTCACCTCAGTGGTGTGCCTCGTGCTCTTCCTGCTCCTGCAGGTTCGGTTGACCCGAAAGAACGGCACAGCGCCGCTGATGGACACCTCGTTGTTCGGCATCAAGTCCTTCAGTACGGGCAACATCGCGACGCTGATCATCGCATTGGCCGAGTTCGGCATCCTCGCTGTTCTGCCCCTGTGGCTTCAGTACACCTTGGGGTATTCCGCGGTCCAGACCGGGCTGATGGTCTTCGTCGTCGCGATCGGCAGTTTCTTCGCGAGCGGTGCGAGCTTCGGCATGGCCGAAAAGGCCGGCCCTATCGGCCTGGTCCGGATCGGCCTGGTTCTCGAGGCCATCGGTCTGTTGATGTTCGGCCTGCTGGCCAGCAGCGACTCCCAGTGGTGGGTCATCGGAATCGCCCTGTTCCTGTACGGCATGGGGGTCGGTTTTGCCACCGCGCAGGTCACCAACGTCGTCCTGGCGGACGTGCCGCCACAGCAGGCCGGCCAGGGATCCGGAATCCAGAGCGTCGCGCGTCAACTCGGCTCCGCGCTCGGCATCGCGATTCTGACGTCGACGTTCTTCACGACGCTGACCTCCGACCTGTCGGATCGGCTTGTCCAGCAGGGAACGTCCGCACCCGGAGCGGACCAGCTGTCTTCGGCAGTCTCTGACAGCGCGGGCGCGATGATCTCCGGGCTGAGTCAGAACCCGCAGACGGCATCGGCCGCCGCCGCTGCCCGTGATGCCATGTCCCACGCGATCCAGATCAACGGCCATACCTGCGCCGCACTGCTGGCGCTCGGAATGCTGGCGACCTTCCTCATCCCCCGGCGCAAGCCGGATGCCCAGCGGTGGGGAGAGGAGCACGCTCCCAGCGGGGCGCCGGATGCCGGCGTCGACGCCGAGCAGTCCCCCGCCTCTTAGCTAAGGGCCGCCGCCCGTTACTCCGCGTCCTCCGCCGCCCTCGCGTCCTGTGCGATCTTCCCCAGCACGCTCTCGGGGCTCCCGTTCGGCGCGACCGCGTTCCCGATGTGCTCCTTGATCGACTCGCTGGCCCGCGCCCAGGACATCTTGCCGAACGGGTAGAACTCCGAGTTCGCCGGCGCGGCCAGGAACTTCCACAGCGGCTTGTTACCCGGGATCGGACTCCATCGCTGCGGAAGCACTGTCGGTGACCGGCAGCAGGCCGTACTCGTCGGCGAAGTCGATGACGTTCTTGTCGGTGAACAGATAGTCGAAGAACTTGCCCATCTCCACACGGTGGCCGCGCTGCCCGAAGCCCGTGACCCAGTCGGCGACGCCCATCGATCCCCCTGTGGGGCCGCCGGTGCCGGCGATGTGGCACAGGTGGGCGGCACGCTGGTCGCGCATGCCACCGCGGACCCGATGGCGGATCCGATCCGGGCGCAGCGGCTGGCAGTCGAGCTCGCGACGTCGAAGGGGCACGACCCGGACCACCCGCGCAATCTCTCGCGCAGCGTGATCCTTTCGCCCTGAGCCCGCTGTCCGAGTCCGCTGCTGCGGGGTCACGGGCGCGATTTTGTATGGAGGCGCAACAAACCGCGATAGTGGACTAGACCTTTTGGGGTCCGTCGGGCGAAACTGTTTCCCGTGAAACACGTCATCGCCCTCGATGTGGGCGGCACCGGAATGAAGGCCGCACTGGTCGGGGCCGACGGCGCCCTGCTGCACGAGGCGCGGCGGGCGACCGGCAGAGAACGCGGTCCCGACGCCGTAGTGGAGTCGATCCTCACCTTCGCCGCGGACCTGAGGGCGTACGGCGAGGAGCACCTCGGCGAAAGCGCTGTCGCGGCCGGTGTCGCCGTGCCCGGCATCGTCGACGCCGAGAACGGGGTCGCGGTCTACGCCTCGAACCTGGGCTGGCGCGACGTACCCATGCGGGAACTGCTCGGCGAGCGGCTCGGCGGTGTCCCCGTCGCGCTCGGCCACGATGTGCGCACCGGCGGACTCGCCGAGGGCCGGATCGGCGCGGGCAAGGGCGCCGACCGCTTCCTCTTCGTACCGCTGGGCACCGGGATCGCCGGGGCCATCGGCATCGCGGGCAGCATCGAGTCCGGCGCGCACGGGTACGCGGGCGAGATCGGCCACATCGTGGTCCGGCCGGACGGCCCGGACTGCGGCTGCGGCCAGCGCGGCTGTCTGGAGACCCTGGCGTCCGCCTCCGCGGTGACCCGGGCCTGGGCCGCGGCGTCCGGCGATCCGACGGCGGACGCCGCGGACTGCGCGAAGGCCGTGGAGTCGGACGACCCGGCGGCTCTGGAGGTCTGGCGGAACGCGGTCGACGCGCTCGCCGCCGGGCTGGTCACCGCGCTGACGCTGCTCGACCCCAGCATGCTCATCATCGGTGGCGGTCTCGCCGAGGCCGGGGAAACCTTGTTCACACCACTCCGTGCGGCCGTCGAGGAACGTGTCACGTTCCAGAAGCTGCCCCACATCGTCCCGGCGGCCCTCGGGGACACCGCCGGATGCCTGGGCGCAGGGCTGCTCGCCTGGGATCTTCTCTCCACGGAGGTATCCGCCTGATGGCCGGACGCGCAGACAGCACAGTTCTCGCAGGTGCCCGGGTGGTGCTTCCCACCGGGACCGTCGAGGACGGCCGGGTGATCGTCGAGGGCCCCCGGATCGTCGGCGGTGCGGCGCAGGACGCCCGGACCGTCGACCTGAGCGGCCATTGGGTGGTCCCGGGCTTCGTCGACATGCACAACCACGGCGGTGGCGGCGCGTCCTTCACCTCCGGCACCGTGGACGAGGTCCTCACCGGTATCCGCACCCACCGCGAGCACGGCACCACCACACTGGTCGCCTCCACCGTCACCGGCGAGATGGACTTCCTCGCCCAGCGGGCCGGTGTCCTGTCCGAGCTGGTCGAGCAGGGCGACCTGGCCGGTATCCACTTCGAAGGCCCGTTCATCTCACCGTGCCGCAAGGGCGCGCACAGCGAGGATCTGCTGCGCCACCCGGACCCGGCCGAGGTCCGCAAGCTGATGGACGCAGCGCGCGGCACCGCGAAGATGTTCACGCTCGCCACCGAACTCCCGGGCGGCATCGAGTCGGTGCGGCTGCTCGCCGAGCACGGGGTGATCGCCGCGATCGGGCACACCGACGCGACGTACGAGCAGACCGTCGAGGCGATCGACGCGGGCGCCACCGTCGCCACGCACCTGTTCAACGCGATGCCGCCGCTCGCCCACCGCGAGCCCGGCCCGATCGCCGCTCTCCTGGAGGACGAGCGGATCACCGTCGAGCTGATCAACGACGGTACGCATCTGCACCCCGCCGCCCTGGAGCTGGCCTACCACCACGCGGGCGCCCACCGCGTCGCGCTGATCACCGACGCCATGGACGCGGCCGGCTTCGGTGACGGCCGGTACCAGCTCGGCCCGCTCGCGGTCGAGGTCAAGGACGGCGTCGCGCGGCTGGTCGAGGGCAACTCGATCGCGGGCTCCACGCTCACCCTGGACACCGCGTTCCACCGGGCCGTGACCATCGACAGGATTCCGGTCGGCGATGTCGTGCAGTCCATCTCCGCCAACCCTGCACGGCTGCTCGGCGTGTACGACAAGGTCGGCTCGCTGGACCCGGGCAAGGACGCGGACCTGGTGATCCTGGACGCGGACTTCACGCTCAAGGGCGTCATGCGCAAGGGCGAATGGATCGTCGATCCCCAGATCGGTTGATTTGGCCCGTTATTGACGGCGAGTCGAATACGTAACGAAGAGATGGCGGTTGGTCCGGGGGTCTGGGCCGACCGTCGCCTCTTTGACATGATCGCCTGGGAAACAGGCAGAGAAAGCGCATTCCGTCCAAGGATTCGCGCTCCGGAGCAGGGATCGAGGGAGCGGCCGCGGTGATCCTCACGGTCACACTGAATACGGCACTCGACCTGACGTACGGCGTCCCGGAGCTCGTCCCGCACGCCAGCCACCGCGTCAGCGACATGTCCGAGCGGCCCGGCGGCAAGGGCCTCAACGTGGCCCGGGTGCTCTCCGCCCTCGGCCACGAAACGGCAGTCACCGGCTTCGCCGGAGGCTCCACCGGAGCCGTGCTGCGCGAACTGCTGGCCGGCCTGCCGCCGCAGGACGCGGACACGAAGACCGAGAACGGTGCCACGCCCGCCGCCGCGCCGATCACCGACGCCCTCGTCACCGTCGCCGGGAACACCCGTCGCACGATCGCCGTCGTCGACCGGGCCACCGGCGACACCACCCAGCTCAACGAACCCGGCCCGCTCGTCACCGCCGACGAATGGACCGCCCTCCTCGGCCGGTACGAGGAGCTCCTCACCGGGGCCGACGCCGTCGCCCTCTGCGGCAGCCTGCCGCCCGGCATCCACGTCGGCGCCTACGCCGAACTGGTCCGCCTGGCCCGCACCGCCGGCGTCCCCGTGCTCCTGGACACCAGTGGCGAACCGCTGCGCCGAGGCATCGCCGCCCGCCCCGACCTGATCAAGCCCAACGCCGACGAACTCGCCCAGCTGACCGGCTCCCGCGAGCCGCTGCGTGCCACCCGCGACGCCCGCCGCCGCGGCGCGCACGGGGTCGTCGCGTCACTGGGCCCGGACGGCATGCTGGCAATCACCCCCGACGGCGTCTGGCGGGCCTCCCCGCCGGCCAAGGTCCTGGGCAATCCGACCGGTGCGGGCGACTCCGCGGTGGCCGGGCTGCTGTCCGGCCTCGTCGAGGGCCTGAGCTGGCCGGACCGGCTGCGGCGGGCGGTGGCACTGTCGACGGCGACCGTGCTCTCCCCGACGGCCGGTGAGTTCGACCGCGCGGCGTACGAGGAGCTGCTGCCGCGCGTCGGCATCGAGGAACACACCACGGCGGCCTGAGGCCGCGCCCGTCCCGGACCCGCGTTCAGCTGGTTCGAAGAAGTAGTAAGAGGTCAGCATGCCGCTCGTGAGCACCGGCGAACTCGTCTCCGCCGCCCAGGCCGAGGGACGCGGGATCGCCGCCTTCAATGTCATCACGCTGGAGCACGCGGAGGCCATCGCGGCCGGAGCGGAGCGGGCCGGAGCGCCCGCCATCCTGCAGATCTCCGAGAACGCCGTGAAGTTCCACGGCGGGCGGCTCTCCGCCATCGCCGCCGCGGCCGCCGCCGTCGCCCGCACCTCCGGCGCCCCCCTCGCGCTCCACCTCGACCATGTCGAGTCCGTGGAGCTGCTGCACCAGGCGCACACGGAGGGCTTCGGCTCGGTGATGTTCGACGCCTCCAAGCTGCCGTACGAGGAGAACGTGCGGGCCACGGCCGAGGCGGTGACGTGGGGTCATGAGCGCGGCATCTGGATCGAGGCCGAGCTCGGCAAGGTCGGCGGCAAAGAGGGCGAGGCCCCGCTCGACGCCCACGCCCCCGGCGTCCGTACCGACCCGGCCGAGGCCGCCGCGTACGTCCGCGACACCGGGGTGGACGCGCTGGCCGTGGCGGTCGGTTCCTCGCACGCCATGACCGAGCGCACCGCCGCCCTGGACCACGGCCTGATCGGCCGGCTGCGCGACGCGGTCCCGGTCCCGCTGGTGCTGCACGGCTCCAGCGGTGTCCCGGACGACGAGATCCGCCAGGCCGTCGCCTCCTCCGGCATGGTCAAGATCAACGTGGGTACGGCGCTGAACACGGCGTTCACCGGCGCGGTGCGGGCGTACCTGGCCGAAAACACCACGGGCGTGGACCCGCGCAAGTACATCGCCCCCGGGCGCGAGGCGATGGCCGCGACGGTGGCGGGGTTCCTGGCCCTGATGGGCTGAGCCGCTCCGCGCCCGGACGCACTCCGGCCCCCTTCGCCCTGGGCGAAGGGGGCCGGAGTGCGTCCGGGGGACGGTCAGCTCTTCACATGTCCGGCCTTCAGCGACAGCTGATCAAGATTGGCGTCGCACTGGTCGCCCTCGTTGCACGAGATCGTGATCGAGTTCGAGCCCTTGCTGAGCTGGAGCCAGGAGTACGTGGTCGTCCAGCCCTTCTCCAGGTCGCCTTCCGGCGCCTTCGCGTAGTTCTCCATGTTGATGCCGCGGGGAGCCTCGGCATTGACCGTCAGGGACGTCTTGGCATCCTTGCCCGGCACCCCGTACGTCACGAACAGCGTGTACGGACCGGCCTTCGGCACCTCGACCGACCAGGTCGCCGACCTGCCGACCTCGTTGAGGTTGATGTACTGGCCGTTGGCGCTCTTCGCGCCCTTGGTGGTGTTGTCCAGCTGAGCCGAACCGCCGAGCTTCAGCGTCGCCGCGTCCTGCTTGGGGAGCTCGGCCGGGGCCTCGGAGCTCGCGGACTCCTTGGGCTTGGGCGACTCCGAGACCTGGCCGCCGGGTCCGGCGGAGGTGGTGGCCTCGTCCTTCTTCTTGTCCTTGTCGCCGTTGCCCGTGAGCAGCGCGGCGCCGATGCCGATGAGCACGACCAGGACCACCGCGACGGCGCCGATCAGCAGGCCCTTGGTGTTCGGGCCGCCCTTGCCGGGGCCGCCGGTGCGGCCGCGGCCGCCCTGCTGCTGGACCTGCGCGGTGGGGGCGCCGCCGGGGTACGTCTCCGGCGCGGCGTACTGCGCGTTCGGCTGGCCGTACGGCTGCTGGTGCGGCACCTGCTGCCCGTACTGGCGCTCGCCGACTGTCCGCACCTGGTTGTACGAGGTCCGGGGCACGCCGGGCTGCGGGGCCGCCGGGCCCGGGTAGCCGTAGCCGCCCTGCCGTGGCGGCTGGGCGCCTGCTGCCTGTCCGTCCTCGTACAGGTAGCCGAACGGATCGTCGTCCTCGGGCTTGCTTGCGCCGTTGTTCCCGGCCGTCATCCCTGGGTCACTCCTCACCATGTCGCCAGCCGTCGCCGAATTTCGCCAGCCGTGGCCGACCGGCCGAGCCTACCCCGAACGGACCGCACCAAGAATTGCCGTCGCACGTCCTGGAACCGCCACGGGATGCGGGAACAGCACCGTCGTGAACGTCAGCCGGCCCTGCGGTGAACCTTCGCCCGGGACCGCTTCTCCACGTACATCCGCTGGTCGGCGGAGCGCAGTACCTCTTCGGCGGTCATGCCGCACTCCGCCCAGCCGATGCCGAAACTCGCCCCGACGCGCACCGCCCGGCCATCGACCCGAATGGGCGGAATGATGGCGTTACGGAGGCGTACGGCCAGGTCCGCGGCGTCTGCGGCGCCGAGTCCGTCGGCGAGAACAACGAATTCGTCACCACCGAGCCGGGCGACGGTGTCGCCGTCACGCACACAGGTGGTGAGACGGCGGGCCACCTCGATCAGTACGGCGTCACCGGTGTGGTGGCCGAAGCGGTCGTTGATCGACTTGAAGCCGTCGAGGTCGCAGAAGAGGACCGCGAGGCCCTTCGCCCCGTCGTCGTTCTCGGTGTCGGGTGCGACGGAATGCACATGGTGGTCGTACGGGCCGCCGGGCACCGAGTCCACGTCGTAGCCGTGCGTCCGCGTGTCCGGATCGTCGGCGTCGCCGTAGGCCGCGTCCAGCGCCTCCACCGCGGTGGTGGCCACCGAGTGCGGGCGCTCGCAGAGCCGGGAGCCGAGCCGGGAGCGCAGCTCGGCGCTGTTGGGCAGACCGGTGAGCGCATCGTGCGAGGCGCGGTGCGCGAGATGCAGCTCGTGGCGCTTGCGCTCCTCTATGTCCTCGACATGGGTGAGCAGGAAGCGCGGGCCGTCCGTGGTGTCGGCGACGACGGAGTTGCGCAGCGAGACCCAGAGGTAGGTGCCGTCCCGCCGCCCGAGCCGCAGCTCGGCGCGGCCGCCCTCGGCGGAGGTGCGCAGCAGGGTGCCGATGTCCTCGGGATGGACGAGGTCGGCGAAGGAGTAGCGGCGCAGGACGGACGCGGGGCGGCCGAGCAGCCGGCACAGGGCGTCGTTGGTCCGCAGCAGCCGGCCGTGCTGGTCGCCGCCCATCTCGGCGATGGCCATGCCGCTGGGCGCGTACTCGAAGGCCTGCCGGAAGGATTCCTCGCTGGCCCGCAGCGCCTGCTGTTCACGCTCCAGACGGACCAGGGCGCGCTGCATGTTTGCTCTCAGCCGGGCGTTGCTGATCGCAATGGCGGCCTGTGATGCGTACATCTGGAGCGCCTCACGGCCCCAGGCGCCGGGGCGGCGGCCGTTGCGCGGGCGGTCGACGGAAATGACGCCCAGGAGATCGAGGCCGCCGCCGGACGCGTACATCGGGGCGTAGAGCCGGTCCTCGGGGTGCCACTCGTCCTCGAAGCGGGGTTCGGGGCCCTCGGTGTGCCACTGCGGTACGTCGTCGTCGAGGAGGACCCAGCCGTCGGTGTGCGGTATGAAGCAGAGCTCGTCCCAGGCCTCACCCATCGAGAGCCTGCGCTCCCAGGAGCTGCGCGAGCCGACGCGGCCGGTGATCAGGGCTTCTGCGGCGCTGTTACCGGCGAAGGCGGCGACGACGAGATCGCCGTCGGGGCGGACCAGGTTCACACAGGCCAGCTCGTAGCCGAGACCGGCGACGATTCCGTCGGCCACGGTCTGCAGTGTGTCGGCCAGGCTCCGCGCCGTATTGAGATCGGCCACGGCCTGGTGCAGCTGCCGCATCGTCGCAAGACGGACGTACGGCTCCGACTCGGCCTCCATTGCTCGCACTCCCCGAGACCTCGACAGCACTCCAGGTTTCATATCGACGTACTGGCTTCAGTGTCACGGCCACTGAATCACAGTGAGCTGTGCAGTCGGTACACAGGGTCAGCAAATATTGCACTCTGTGACCCAAGTCACAACAGATGGTAAAGGGATCAGAGGGCCGCGCGGATGCGGTCAATCCTTTCCTTGAACGCACATCCGTACGGTGCAGTGCCGGTCCGCCGCCGCCATGGACCGCGGGTCCTAGGACCAGGCTGGTCCCCTGGCCCGATGCGACGGCGCAGCATCCACGGCTAGCGTGCCCGGTGTGTTGCAGACGAAGCCCCCCACCCCGCGTTCCCAGCCCATCCCCCATGCTGAGGGGGTGAGCAACGATGAGTTCCGAGGCGCCCTCGCCCGGCTGGCCGCCGGAGTCGTGCTGATCACCGCCGAGGAGCCGCCGCTCGACGAGAACGGGCGCGGTGAGGACGTCGGGATGACGGCGACCGCTTTCATGTCGGTGTCGCTGGACCCGCCACTGGTCATGGTCAGCCTGCGCAACGACTCACGGATGGACGACCTGCTGTCGGAGCAACCGCTGTGGGCGGTCTCCGTACTCACCGAGAGCCAGCAGCACATCGCCGGCCGGTTCGCGATGAAGGGCCGGATCAGCGACCGGCTGCTGTTCGAGGACATCCCCTGTACAAGGGGGGAGATCAGCCATGCGCCTCTGGTCGGAGGCGCACTGGCCACGCTGGAGTGCCGCACCGAGCAGCGGGTCCTGGCGGGCGACCACACGCTGGTGATCGGCCGGGTGCTGAGCGCGGCCCTGCCGAGCGGGGACGGATCACCGCTGACGTACTTCCGGGGGCGCTACCGGCAGCTGGGGTGAGGCTCGGCATCACGCGGGCGCGGCTACCAGTCGCGGCCGGAGCGGCCTCGCTTCGTCTCGCCGCGCTGCTTCTTCTCCCGCAGGCGGCGTTCGTTGATGCCGCGCGGAATCCTGGTCTTGCGGCGTGGCCTGGGCGGCGGCGCCGTGGCCTCGGCCAGCAGGGACGCGAGCCGTACGAGAGCCGTCTCGCGATTGCGCCACTGGGAGCGGTGCTCGGACGCCCGTACCGCGATCACCCCGCCCACGAGCCTGCTCTCCAAACGCTGGAGCGCCCGCTCCTTCCACACCTCGGGAAGCGACTCGGTCGCCGCGAGGTCGAAGCGGAGCTCCACCTGGGAGTCGCTGGTGTTGACGTGCTGCCCGCCGGGCCCGGAGGACCGCGAGAAACGCCACATGAGCTCGGCCTCCGGCAGGGAGACCGAACCGCGGATGACATAGGGCCCGGACATGGCACCCATGTTCCCCGGACCACAGGGCGTTCGTCACCTTCTTTTGCCGTACGGACCGTACGGACCGTCGGGCCGACCGGGGGACTTCGGTAAAGAAAGTAAAGGGAGCAGGAACCTCACGGCCCCTTGCCCGCGTTATGACCTGTGACGGTAGCTTCGTGACGACATGAAGCCCGCGATCGACGATGAAAGGGACTTCCCATGGCTGTAAGCCTGTCCAAGGGCGGCAACGTCTCGCTCACCAAGGAGGCCCCGGGCCTGACCGCCGTCACGGTCGGCCTCGGCTGGGACGTCCGCACCACCACCGGCACCGACTTCGACCTCGACGCCTCGGCGATCGCGGTCAACCCGGGCGGCAAGGTCGTCTCCGACGGCCACTTCGTCTTCTTCAACAACAAGTCGACGCCGGACCAGACCATCGTCCACACCGGCGACAACGTCACGGGCCAGGGCGAGGGCGACGACGAGCAGATCAACGTCAACCTGGCGGGCCTGCCGGCCGACGTCGACAAGATCGTCTTCCCGGTCTCGATCTACGACGCCGAGACCCGCAGCCAGAACTTCGGCCAGGTTCGCAACGCGTTCATCCGCATCATCAACCAGGCCGGCGGCACGGAGATCGCCCGTTACGACCTGAGCGAGGACGCCGCCACCGAGACCGCCATGGTCTTCGGCGAGCTCTACCGCAACGGCGCGGAGTGGAAGTTCCGCGCGGTCGGCCAGGGTTACGCCTCGGGCCTGCGCGGCATCGCCCAGGACTTCGGCGTCAACCTCTGACGCAAGAGCTCATCACGCGGAAGCCCCCGGCCGTCACGGCCGGGGGCTTCCGCGTGCGCACCGGCCGGGCTTGAGCCAGGGCCGTTATGCACAAGACCGACCGGCAAATGGACCCCGCGACGCCGCCCTCCATTTGCCGGTCGGTCCAAGCGCTCCGCGAACAATCACAGATGACCGCATAGCGAACGCCGAGCGGGCCGGGCAAGGACGGCGGCCCGTCCGACCACCGGTCAAAGACGGTCGGCCGGCTCGACGTCCACCACTCGTCAGAGCCGGCCCCGCAGCCCTTCACACGACGCGCACATGCTCCGCACCGCCAAAGCTGTGCGCGGCGTTTCGGCACGCGGAGTTCCGGGCCACCGTCACCGCCGGACTCCGCCGCATAACGAACACAAGCGCATCCCATTCGGACAAGAAGTGGTCAAAAAAATGTGAGGCATTTGTTAGTACACCGTCAATGCCGGTCATTCGGTGGCACGCTCTCAGCTCGTAACCCCCCACGGAACGAGCAACGGAGAACGCATGACCCCCCACATGAACACCCGTCGCGCCGCAGCCCTGGCCGCCGTGGCCGCGATGGTCGTCGTCGGCGTCCAGACCGGTGCGGCAAACGCCGTGCCGGACAACGGCAATGACGGTCCCTCCGCCTCTCGCAGCGCCGCCCCCTTCGGCGCGAACAGCGCCTCGCAGCGCACCGCCGCCATCAACTCGGCACAGTCCGACGCCTCTTCGACCGCCGACTCCCTCGGGCTCGGCAGCCAGGAGAAGCTGATCGCCCGTGATGTGATCAAGGACGCCGACGGCACCGTCCACACCCGCTACGAGCGCACCTACGCCGGCCTCCCGGTCATCGGCGGCGACCTCGTCACCCACACCGCCCGCAGCGGAAAGCTCAAGAGCGTCACCAAGGCGACCGGGGCCCGGATATCCGTGCCCTCGACGACGGCGAAGATCAAGACCGCGGCGAGTGGCCGCAAGGTGATCTGGGCGGGCGGCGGCAAGCCCGTCCTCGCCTTCGAGACGGTGAAGACCGGGGTGCAGAAGGACGGCACGCCGAGCAGGCTGCACATCATCACCGACGCGACCACCGGCAAGAAGCTCCAGAGCTACGAGGCGATCGAGACCGGCGTCGGCAACAGCCAGTACAGCGGCCAGGTCGACCTGACGACCACCGCGGCCGGCTCCGGTTTCGAGCTGACCGACGGCGACCGCGGCGGCCACAAGACGTACGACCTCAACCAGGGCGAGAGCGGCACCGGTGACCTCGTCACGGACGACGACGACACCTGGGGCGACGGCACCGGCAACGACCGCCAGACCGCCGCCGTCGACGCCGCCTACGGTGCTGCGAAGACCTGGGACTTCTACAAGTCGGAGTTCGGCCGCGACGGCATCGCCGGTGACGGCAAGGCCGCGTACTCTCGGGTCCACTACGGCGACGGGTACGTCAACGCGTTCTGGGACGACAGCTGCTTCTGCATGACGTACGGCGACGGCGCCGACAACAAGAGCGCCCTCACCGCTCTCGACGTCGCGGGCCACGAGATGAGCCACGGTCTGACCGCGTCGACCGCCAACCTCGACTACTTCGGGGAGTCCGGCGGCCTGAACGAGGCGACCAGCGACATCCTCGGCACCTCGGTGGAGTTCGCCGCCGACAACAGCACGGACGTCGGCGACTACCTCATCGGCGAGAAGATCGACATCAACGGCGACGGCACCCCGCTGCGCTACATGGACAAGCCGAGCAAGGACGGCGGCTCCGCGGACTACTGGGACAGCAGCGTCGGCGACCTCGACGTGCACTACTCCTCCGGCGTCGCCAACCACTTCTTCTACCTGCTGTCCGAGGGCAGCGGCGCGAAGACGATCAACGGCGTCGACTACGACTCCCCGACCATCGACGGCTCGACGGTCACCGGCATCGGCCGGGACAAGGCCGTCCAGATCTGGTACAAGGCCCTCTCCGAGTACATGACGTCGACCACCGACTACGCGGCCGCCCGCACGGCGACCGAGAAGGCGGCGACCGACCTGTACGGGGCGGACAGCGCCGAGCTCGCGGCAGTCGACGCCGCCTGGAGCGGCGTCAATGTGAAGTAGCCCCACTG
Organism: Streptomyces sp. NPDC088246; assembly: GCF_044741025.1. Classification (NCBI taxonomy): domain Bacteria; kingdom Bacillati; phylum Actinomycetota; class Actinomycetes; order Kitasatosporales; family Streptomycetaceae; genus Streptomyces; species Streptomyces sp. NPDC088246. The sequence goes on along the minus strand of NZ_JBIURV010000004.1, from coordinate 104,400 downwards.
CTGTACGCGGGAGCCGGTCAGTCCTTCGAGGCGGGCCGGCTCCCGCCGTACAGCCAGGTGTTCCACAGCGCCGTCAGATCCTGACCGGTCGCCTTCTCCACATAGGCGGTGAAGTCGGCGGTCGACGCGTTGCCGTGCCGGTGGGCCTGCGTCCAGCCCCTGACGAGCGCGAAGAAACGCTCGTCGTCGCCCACAGCCTGCCGGATCTTGTGGATGACCATCGCCCCGCGCCCGTACACCGGCGCCTGCGAGATGTCCGCAGCGGTCGGGGGATCGGCGGGCGGAAAGGCCCAGTTGTCGTCGTCGGCGAAGGCGGCGTCGAACCGTTTCTGGACCGGGTTGCCCTCCTGGTCGTCCTCCCACAGCCATTCCGCGTAGGTCGCGAAGCCCTCGTTGAGCCACATGTCCCGCCAGCTCTTGGGCGTGACGGAGTCCCCGAACCACTGGTGGGCCATCTCGTGGACGAGCAGTCCGGCGTCCGGCGGCCGCGGGAAGAACGGCCGGTTCTGGGTCTCCAGCGCATATCCGGCGTCCCCGGGACGCTCGACGATCGCGCCCGTGGCGGAGAAGGGGTACGGGCCGAAACGTTCCGCCTCCCATTTCACGATCTCGGGAACCCGGGCGAGAATCCGTGCGCTGTCCGCCGCCACCTTCGGGTCCGCGGCGGTGAACACCTTGATGCCGTCCGGGGTGGTCGACGTCTTCGTGTCGAAGCGGCCGATGGCCACCGTCGCGAGATAGCTCGCCATCGGTTCGGCGGTGTGCCAGTGGTACGTGGTGGTGGTGCCCGAGGTGCTGCGGGATGTCAGCTCGCCGTTGGAGACGGCCGTCAGGCCCTTGGGAACGGTCACGGTGATGTCGTACGACGCCTTGTCGCTCGGGTGGTTGTTGCCGGGGAACCAGGCCATGGAACCGGTCGGCTCACCGAGCGCGACCGATCCGTCCGCGGTCCTCAGCCAGCCCTCCTTCGACTTGTCGGGGTCGGTGAGGGTCTGCGGGGAGCCGGAGTAGCGGACGACCGTACGGAACGTCCTGCCCTTGTGGAGCCGGCTCTCGATCTCGGCGTCGGGGCGCAGCGTCAGCTCGTGCCCCGCCCGGTTGACTGCGGCAGGGCGGCCCTCGACGGTCGCGGACCGCACGGTGAGCCCGGCGAGGTCGAGGTTGAAGGCGCTGATGTCCTGGGTGGCGCGCGCGGTGATCGTGGCGGTGCCGCGCAGATGTCCGGCGGCCGGGTCGACGTCGAGGTCGAGGTCGTAGTGCGTGACGTCGTAGCCGCCGTTGCCGAGCTTCGGGAAATACGGGTCGCGCAGACCGGAGGCGCCGGGGGTGCCGTCGACACCGCCGATGCCACCGGTGCACGCTGTGGACGTCGCCAGAATCAGCAGGGCGACGGCGGCACGTGCCGTGCGGCGTACAGATGTTCGCGGAACCACACCAGTGATCCTAGGCGCGAAATGTCTGAATGCGCTTGTGCGGGCACGGCGGGCACGGCGGGCACTTAGACCGACCGGCACATGGGGGGTGGAAGAAGGAGCGGAGCTGGGTGCGTGCAGCTGCAAGGCGGAGGAGGGAAGCAACGCGAAGGGGATCCCCCCATGCCTTCAAGGCCCTTCAGGGCTATGGGGAAGTTGTCGACCGACGACAACGCCGGAGGGGGTCCCCCTGGCCCTTAAGGCCTTGGGAGAGTGCGTGCCCAGCCCCGCGACGCCGCCCCCCCCATGTGCCGGTCGGTCTTACTTCGCGAGGGCGGCGACGCCGGCCTTCGCGAACTTCTCGTCGAGGTCGCCGCTGGGGGCTCCGGCCACTCCGATGCCCGCCACCGGGGCGCCCTTGACCTGCACCGGGGCGCCGCCCGCGAGGAACAGGGTGCCGGGGATGTCCTTGAGGTTCGGGGCCTGCTCCAGGCGCTTGGCCAGCTCGGAGGTGGGCGCGTTCCAGGAAACGGCGGTGTACGCCTTCTTCACGGCCGACTCGTAGGCCTGCGGTCCCGCACCGTCACCGCGCAGCGTCACGACGGTGTTGCCATTGCGGTCGACGACGGCGACGGAGACGCGCTGGTTCTCCTTCTTCGCGGCGTCGAGCGCGGCCTGCGCGGCCTCGGTGGCGGCGGCCACGGTCAGGTGGGTGGTCTGCTGGAGGTTCCGGTTCGCGGTGTCGGCGTCGACCGCGGCGGTTGCGGCGGCCGGGGTGGAGGCGTTGGCGGACATCGCACCGAAGGTTCCGGCGCCGAGGGCGGCGGCGGCAACGGCACCGGTCAGGACGCGAGTGCGCAGCGACAGCTTCTTCATGGTGGGCTCCTTCAGCAGTGGGGTCAGCGGATGAGCCTGCTCGGCTCTGTCATCGATCCTCCGGCCGCGTCCGGCGCCGTACGGTCGACGAACCGGCTCGACGCCGCGCGCGGTACGGCCGACGGCCCCATCGGCCGATCGGTTGATGCGTGGGTGGTCATCCGGGGTGACCATGGACGTATCTGCGCAGGTCAGCAGCGCCGATAGCGATGGTGAGGAGCGAGGGTCACGAGGTGGAGCACCGAATCCGACCGGCGCCCGGCACGGTCACGGGGCGGACTGACGGCACCGTGACAGGGCGGACCGGCGCCTTCGGCGAAAGCAGGAACGGCGCAACCGGAACCGGCGACCCGGATGCCCGATGGCTCGCGCTCCTGATGCACGCCGCGTTCTTCCTGCTGCTCGGCGCCTCGCTCGCCCGCTTCCTGCTGCGGCACCCGGGCGAGGCCCGCACCCCGTGGATCATCGCGCTCTCCGTCGCCCTGGCCGTGCTGTACGTGCTCGGGCCGGTGCTCGGTTCGCGTCCGACGCCGCGCAGCGTGGTGTGGCTGGGGGTGCTGGTCGCCGTATGGATGGTGCTGGTCGTCCTCGCGCCGAGCTTCGCGTGGTGCGCGGTCCCGCTGTTCTACACCGGGCTGCGGATCCTTCCGCCACGCGCCGCACTCGCGCTCGTCGCTCTGCTCACCGTGTTCGTCGTCGCCGCGCAGCTGCGGCTGGCCGACGGTTTCGACCCGAACCTGGTGCTCGCCCCGCCCGCGGTGGCGGCGGTCGCGACGGCGGTCTTCGTCCATATGCAGCGTCAGGCCGTGCGTCAGCGCGAACTGTCCGAACGGCAGGGCGAACTGATCGACGACCTGCTGCGCACCCGCCGCGAACTGGCCGCCACCGAGCGCCGCGAAGGAACCCTCGCCGAACGCCAGCGGCTCTCGATGGAGATCCACGACACTCTCGCGCAGGGCCTGTCCAGCCAGCAGATGCTGCTCCAGGCCGCCGACCGCACATGGGACGCCGACCCGGCGACAGCCCGCCGCCATGTCCGTACGGCAACGGGCATCGCAGAACGCAATCTGGCCGAGGCCCGCCGCTTCGTCCACGACCTGGCCCCGGCCGATCTCGCGGAGGGCGGCGGCCTGGAGGCGGCCCTGCACGCACTGGCCGCACGCGAGACGGCGCAGGCGCAGGGGCGGCTCACCGTCCGCTGCCATGTGGAGGGAGAGCAGCACACCGCGCTGCCCGACCGCGTGCAGTCGGCGCTCCTGCGCATCGCGCAGGGCGCACTGGCCAATGTGAAGGAACACGCACACGCGACGGAGGCGGCGCTGACGCTGACCCATCTCGACGACCGGATCGTCCTGGACATCGCCGACAACGGTCAGGGCTTCGCACCCGCCGAGCGCACCGGACCCGACGGCGGCGTACGCGGCCACGGGCTGCCCGCGATGCGCGCCAGGCTGCACCAGCTCGGCGGCACGCTGACGATCGAGTCGACACCGGGCGAGGGTACGGTCCTGTCCGCCGCCGTCCCCCTCACACCCGCACCCGCACCGACGACCGCCCCGGAGGCCCCCGCATGACCGCGCCGCCCGTACGCATCCTGCTCTGCGACGACCACGCCGTCGTACGCGCAGGGCTGCTCGCCCTCCTCGGCAGCGAACCGGACATCGAGGTCGTCGGCGAGGCCGGCAGCGGCGAGGAGGCCGTCGCCCTGGCAGCCAAGCTCACCCCGGACGTCGTCCTGATGGACCTCCAGCTCGGCGAGGGCATCGACGGCGTCGAGGCCACCCGCCGCATCGCCGCCACCGGCGTCCACATACTGGTCCTCACCACGTACGACACGGACGCCGACATCACCCGCGCCATCGAGGCGGGCGCCACCGGCTACCTGCTGAAGGCCGAACGCCCGGAGGAGCTCTTCGCCGCGATCCGCTCGGCCGCCCAGGGCCGCACCACGCTCTCCCCGCCCGTGGCCAGCCGTGTCATGGCCCGGATGCGCAAGCCCGGGCCCACCCTCACCGACCGCGAACTCGACATCCTGGCCCAGCTCTCCCAGGGCCTGGGCAACCGGGACATCGCCCGCGCCCTGTTCATCAGCGAGGCCACGGTCAAGACCCACCTGGGACGCATCTACGACAAACTCGGCGTCGACACCCGCGCGGGCGCCGTAGCCGTGGCGAAGGAGCAGCGGCTGCTGCCCTAGCTGGAAGAGCCCTGAAGATCTTGTTCGGGCCGTTCGGCTCACCCGGAATGCCGGTAAATGCCAATCGGGTCGAACAGGTACGAGCCGGGCTCGATTTCGAGATCTTCAGCAGTCTTCCAGTCCGTGTCTGCCGGACTCGTGGGCCCTGCGGCGCAGGCCTCACCCGATCGTGTCGGCCCCCCGTCACCCGGCATGACACCATCGAACTGTGCTCGACATCGGCTACTCCCTCTCCCGACGCTTCCCCGATCCCCCGCAGACCGACTACCGCCGCGCGGACGTCCACGCCCTGCGGCACGATCTGTTCTCCGGGGACGTCTACCTCGCGGACACCAAGGCGGACCGCGAAGTGTCCACAGCCTGGGGATGGGTGCCGGTGCTCGACTTCGCGTGGGCGCTGTGCGACATCGTCGAACAGATCGACCAGGACCCGCGCGGCAACCGCTCGCACCGGCGCCAGTTCGCCGAGCTGGACTTCACCGAATCGTCCGACCGGATGCTCTTCGAGCGCCGCTTCGGCTGGGTCGACGTCGAGGCCGACTGGATGCCCGGCGACGAACCCCCGCTCACCTTCAGCCACTCGCTGCTGCGCCGCGAGGCCCGCGACTTCCTGCACGACCTGATCGCCGACCTCGCCGACATGCACGAAGGGCTCGCCGACAACCCCGTGATCTGGGACCTCCAGGCCCGCTTCCCCCGTATCTGACCCGGCCCCGGCGGGCTACGCCTCCACCCGCACCCCGATCTGCGCCGCGAACGCCGGAGCCAGCTCCATCAGCTGTGACGGGCTGATCACCGCACCCGCCAGCCGCTCCACCCCGCGGGCGATGTCCAGCTCCGCGACCGTCCGCAGATCCACCGACTCCATCCGTACGGAACTGAAGTCGGCCCGCTTCAGCACACAGTCGCGGAACTCCACCCGCACCAGCTGCGCATCCCCGAAATCCGGCTCGGACAGCACACAACCCTCGAACACCACGTCCTTCAGCCGCGCCTTCCGCAGATTCAGGTAGTCGATCTTCCCGCCGCGCACCAGCACCCGCTCCAGCACCGCGCCGTGCAACTGCACCCCGCCCAGCCGTGCGTCCACCACCTCCACATCGCGCAGCGACGCCCCCGCCAGATCGGTGCCCACACCCCGTACGCCCGTCAGCACCGAGTCGATGAAACGGGCCCTGACCAGCTCCGTGCGGTCCAGCGCGCAGCCGTCCAGCGCACAGTCCATGAACCGGGCCCCCGGACCCGACTCGTCCGCGAGATCCGTCCCGTCGAACCGCACACCGTCGTAGTCCCCGTCCGGCTCCAGTCCTCCCCCGTCGTACAGAACGAGCGGCGGCAGCCGCACCTCCGGCCGCCGTGCCGCTGCGATCGTGTCCGTCTTCCTGCTGCTGCGCGCCATGCCCCCATCGTGACCCACCCCACTGACAACGCCCCTCGCCGATGTCACAAACGGGTGCGCGAACCGTCCCGTACACAGCAGCGCGAAACGCGATCGCTCTCCGAGGCGGCCTCCGGCCGGCTCCGCCCCACGGTCCAGCGCTTCCCGCTCGCCGAAGCGGCCGCCGCCCACCGCGCCCCGGAGACCCGGGGCACGATGGGCAAGGTCGTCCTGATTCCGTAACCCGGCGAGGACTTACTTTCCGCCGAGCTGTTCCCCGAGCTTCGACAACGCCCCGTCCGTCAGCCGGTACACCGTCCACTCGTCCTGCGGCCGCGCGCCCAGCGACTCGTAGAACGCGATGGACGGGGTGTTCCAGTTCAGCACCGACCACTCCAGGCGCTCGTAGCCGCGCTCCACACAGATCCGCGCCAGCTCCGTCAGCAACGCCTTCCCGTGCCCGCCGCCGCGCCGCTCCGGACGTACGTACAGGTCCTCCAGGTAGATGCCGTGCACACCGCGCCATGTGGAGAAGTTCAGGAACCACAGCGCGAAGCCGACGACCTCGCCGTCGTCGTCCGACTCGGCGATGTGCGCGTAAGCGGCGGGCCGCTCGCCGAACAGTGCCTCGTGCAGCTGCTCCTCGGTGGCGTTCGCCTCGTGCAGGACCTTCTCGTAGTCGGCCAGCTCACGGATCATGGCGTGGATGACGGGGACATCGGCAGGGGCAGCGGTACGAATCATGAGGGCAGCGTAAGCACGGGCTCGTCCCCCGCCGACCCCGCCCCAGCAACTGCCGCGCGATCTCGGCCTGATCCGGCTCCAGCCGCCGCTCCCCGTCCGTCACAGCCCACAGACCGTTCTGCAGCAGCCGCCCCAGCGTCCAGGCCCGCGCCCGCTCCCGGTCGAGCCCCAGCACCTCCGTCATCAGATCGAACCGCCGGCGCACGGCCGCCGCGTCGAACCTGTTGACCAGCGCCGGAAGGAGCTCGAACCCCGGATCGCCGACCAGCGGCTTCGGGTCGATGGCCACCCAGCGGCCCTCCCCGTCGGCCAGCACATTTCCGTAATGCAGGTCCCAGTGCAGCAACCGGTCCCCCGGCTCCCCCGCGACCTCCCGCACCGCCGCCGCGCAGTCCGCCAGCAGCCGCCGCTCCTCCCCGTCCGCCAGCGCCGCCACCGCCCCGGGCGCCGCCGTCAGCATCCGGGCCGCCATGTCCCCCAGCCCCCGCAGCCCACAGCCCGCCGGAGCGGGTACGGACGACAGCCGGGCCAGCAGCCCCGTCAGAATCCGCACCGCTTCCCGCCCGTCCGCCATCTCCGTCAACGAGCGGTCACCTTCCAGTCTCTCCAGCAACAGCGTCCCCGTCGCCGCGTCGTGATCCAGCAGCTCCACGGCCCCCGCGCCCGCCTCGCCCCACAGCCGCAGCGCGACAGGCTCCCCCGCCGTCTCCTCGTCCACCGGCTGAAGCTTCAACGCCGCCCGGCGACCGTCCGCCACCCGCACCACCGGAAGCACCAGTGCGCACACCCCGTGGAACGCCTCACCGTCCCGCCGGAGCCCCCACCGCTCCAGGAACTCGGCGGCCCGCCCCGGCAGCGCCGCGAGAAAGGCCCGCCCCACCGCCCCGTTGTACTTGGACTGGGTGTCGATCAGCCCGTCCGGAATGTCAATCACGCGGACGATCGTAGAGCCGTGCATCAATCGGATATGACTCCGAGCAGCCCCGACCCGCCGCCCCGGCCGCGCACCACCGCCGGCTCGTGGATCCGCAGCGTCGGCTCATGGATTCGCAGCGCACCCGGCACCTACATCTGGCTGGCCGCACTCTTCGTCACCGCCGTCATCGTCCACCAGATGTCACCGGACTTCGAAGAGGACTTCCTGCGCCAGCGCTCGACCAACATCCACGAACTCTCCCGGGACCCCGTACGCGTACTGATCACCAGCGCCTTCTGGATCGACGGCGGCCACTGGGTTCCCTACGCCGTCCTCTACACCGTCTTCCACGCCCCCGCCGAACGCTGGCTCGGCACCCTGCGCTGGTTCGCCGTCGTCATCGCGGCCCATGTTCTCGCCACCCTCGTCAGCGAAGGCCTCCTGGCCTGGGCCATCCGGCACGGACACGTACCGCCGGCCGCCGCCAACACGCTCGATGTCGGGGTCAGTTACGCGCTCGCGGGCGTCGTCGCAGTTCTCACATACCGCGTCCCGGCGCCCTGGCGGTACGTGTACCTCTTCGCCGTCCTCGTCTTCTACGGCATCCCGCTCATCACCGGCCGCACCTTCACCGACCTCGGCCACTTCACCTCCGTACTCATCGGCCTCGCCTGCTACCCACTGACCCGGTCCCGGCCGAAGACGAAAACCCCTCCGGCGCAGTAACGTCCCGCCCCAGAGAAAGCACGACCTCAGGCACGGCTTCACACCGGACAAAGCAGGGGCAACATGAGCACCGTCAGCACCGTCAACGGCGGCATATCGTTCTGGTACGCGGACCAAGGGACCCCCACCCCCCGGGAACCCCTCCCCGGCGACGCAACCGCCGACATCTGCATCGTCGGCGGCGGATACACCGGACTGTGGACCGCCTACTACCTCAAGAAGGCCGTCCCCTTCCTCAACATCATCGTCCTCGAAGCCAAGTTCTGCGGCTACGGCGCCTCCGGGCGCAACGGCGGCTGGCTGTACAACGGCATCGCGGGCCGCGACCGCTACGCCAAGCTCCACGGCCACGAAGCCGCCGTCCGTCTCCAGCAGGCGATGAACGACACCGTCGACGAGGTCGTCCGCGTGGCCGCCGAGGAGAACATCGACGCCGACATCCACCAGGGCGGTGTTCTCGAAGTCGCCTACACCCCCGCCCAGCTGGCCCGGCTCAAGGACTTCCACTCCGTCGAGATCGCCTTCGGCGAGAAGGACCGCGTCCTGCGCGGCGCCCGCGAGACCGGCGAACGCATCAACGTCACCGGAGCCGTCGGTTCCACCTGGACCCCGCACGGCGCCCGCCTGCACCCGGTCAAACTCGTCAAGGGCCTCGCCGCGACAGTCGAGGCGCTCGGCGTCACCATCCATGAGTCGACGCCCGTCACCGAGATCAAGCCCAAGCACGCCCACACCCCGTACGGCACCGTCCGCGCCCCGTACATCCTGCGCTGCACCGAGGGCTTCACCGCCAACCTCAAGGGCCAGCGGCGCACCTGGCTCCCCATGAACTCCTCGATGATCGCCACCGAGCCGCTCCCCCGGTCCGTGTGGGACACCATCGGCTGGGACGGCCGCGAAACCCTCGGCGACATGGCCCACGCCTACATGTACGCCCAGCGCACCGCGGACGACCGCATCGCACTGGGCGGCCGCGGCGTCCCGTACCGATACGGCTCGGGTGCGGCCCACTTCAACGACACAGCCCGCACCCAGCCCGCCACCATCGAGGCCCTTCGCGACATCCTCGTCCGCCTCTTCCCCACCACCGGGGCCGCCCGCATCGATCACGCCTGGTCAGGCATCCTCGGCGTCCCCCGCGACTGGTGCGCCACCGTCACCCTCGACCGCTCCACCGGCCTCGGCTGGGCCGGCGGCTATGTCGGCTCCGGCGTCGCCACCACCAACCTCGCCGCCCGCACGCTGCGCGACCTGATCCAGCAGGACTCCGGTCAGTCCGGCCCCACGGAACTGACCGCACTGCCCTGGGTCAACCACCGGGTCCGCCGCTGGGAACCGGAACCCTTCCGCTGGCTCGGTGTCCACGGCATGTACGCCGCCTACCGCACCGCCGACCGCCGGGAACTCACCTCGCTCCGCCTCGGCACGGACCCCATCGCGAAGGCCGCGGACCGGCTGTCCGGACGGCACTGACCGGAAAACGGACGGGCACCCGCCACCGGGCGGTGGCGGGTGCCCGTGGTCCGTTCGGTCACCCGTACGGAGGTCGCGTCACTTCGTGATCATCCCGAGACCGTCGATCGCGGCCGGGGACAGGATCGAGTCCTCCAGGCCGGACAGGGGCATCCAGGTCACCGCGCTCGTGGAGTCATCCGCCTTGGTGACCGTCGGCGGGCCGGGCTTGAGTTCGACGATGTAGAAGAGCCCCACCAGGTTCCAGCTGATCCCGAGCCGGGTGGCCGTATACGCCCGCGCGTCCGCCAGGCGGGCGCCAAGGAGTTCGAGGCCGGTCTCCTCGTACAACTCGCGTGCCAGCGTCTCCCGCGGCTGCTCGCCCGGATCGATTCCGCCGCCGGGCAGGTGCCACAGCCCGGGCTCGAAGACCGGTGAGGCATCGGAGAGTTGAGTCAAAAGTAGTTGGTCCCGCACGGTGGCAATGGCATACGCCGATACGCGCGAACGCACATGACTGTTCACTGTGTCCCTCCGGTTCTCAGGCTCTGCGGCCCAGACCGCCCCGTGCGGGGCAATCTATCGACCGTGCGCCGAGAGGGTGCGGGCGGGTTCCGCAGGGAAACGAAGGTGAACCACCCGTCGTGGAGGGCGCGTTGATCGGCTTGCGAGCCGACCGCCACCTGCCGGCCCGGTCGGCGCACCGGCAACGGAAGAAGGCCGGCGCCCTCCCGGGGCACCGGCCTTCTTCACGGGGTCAGGCGATGAGTTCGGGCTCCTCGGCCTGGGCCGCGGCGGGCTCGGGCTTGGTGTCGCGCATGACCAGGGTGGCCAGGAGGGCCGCGGCGAGGACGCCGATCGCGCTGATGGTGAAGGTGGTCGACATCGAGGCGGTGAAGGCTTCCCGGGCGGTGTGGACCAGTCCGGTGTCGCCGTTGGCGGCGGCCAGTGCGCCGGCGATCGACTGCTTGGCCTGCTCGGGCGCGTCGGCGGGCATCTCGCTGCGGAAACCGCTCGTCAGGAGCGAGCCGAGGATCGCGATGCCGAGCGCGGCGCCGGCCTGCTGGATGGTGTCGTTCAGGGCCGATCCGACGCCGGCCTTCTCCGCCGGGATGGTGCCCATCAGCGCGCCGACCGCGGCCGGCATCGCGAGGCCGGCGCCGAGGCCGAGCAGTCCGAGCGCGACCGCCGGGACGGTGAAGCCGGAGTCTGCCGAGACGGTGGTCAGCAGCGCGAAGGAGGAAGCCATGACGAGCATCCCGCCCAGTACCAGGAAGCGGTTGCCGATCTTCGCGGCGAGCCCGGCGCCGGCGCCGTTGCCGATCAGCGCGGCGACGGCCAGCGGTACGAACGCGAGGCCCGCCTTGACCGGCGAATAGCCGAGCACGAACTGCAGGTACTGGGTGAGCACCAGCAGCAGGCCGCCGTTGCCGATCTGCACAAGGGTCAGCGAGAGCGAACCGCCGCTGAAGTTGCGGTGCTTGAACAGGACCAGCGGCACCATCGGCGCGGGGGTGACGTTCTCCCAGACCACGAACCCGCCGAGGGCGATCACCGCGGCGGCCAGGGTGATCACCGCGCGGCCGCCGAAGGCGCCGTGCTGCGGGAGCTCGATGATCCACCAGATCAGGGCGGTCATGCCGACCGCGGACAGCACCGCTCCGATCGGGTCGGGCTTCTGCCAGGGCCCCTTCGACTCCGGCATGAGGACGAGGGCCGACAGGACGGCCAGCGCGGCGACCGGGACGTTGATGAAGAAGATCGAGTGCCAGGAGAAGTGGTCGATCAGCACGCCGCCGAGCACCGGGCTGCCGACCAGGCCGAGCATCGACACCGAGCCCCACGCCGCCATCGCCTTGGGGCGTTCCTCCTCGTCGAAGACGGTGATGAGGATCGACAGCGTCGAGGGCATGATCAGCGCCCCGCCCACGCCCATCGTGATCCGCGCCGCGATCACCTCGCCGGGGTTCGTGCAGAAGGTCGCGGCCAGCGACGCCACTCCGAAGAGCAACAGGCCGATGATCATGATTTTCCGGCGGCCGAAGCGGTCGCCGAGGCTGCCGGAGGTCAGCAGGAGCCCGGCGAAGACCAGGATGTAGGAGTCGAGGATCCACTGGATGTCCTGGGCGCTCGCGCCGATGTCCTCGGTCATCGACGGCACCGCGACGGTCAGCGCCATGCTGTCGACCACCAGGACCAGCGTGCTGAGACACAGCACGATGAGGATCCACCAGCGGCGCGGATTACGGGTTTCCATGGGGTTTCCTCTCGGCCTGCGCACGACGTTCCTCGTTGCGAACACCGTACGCATGCGAGTACATCGTTCGCAAGCACCTATTCCTGTACGCTGAATGCGAACGCTGTACGCCTTGAAGGAGGGTCATGGCCGCCAGGACGAACCCGATCCCGTCCGTGTGGGCCCGGCAGCAGCCCGCGCCCGACCAGCCCGCACTCAGCCGGGCCGCGATCGTCCGCGAGGCGATCGCCATGCTGGATGCCGAGGGCATCGAGGCGCTGAGCATGCGCAAGCTCGGCGCCCGCCTGAACGCCGGTGCGACTTCCCTCTACCGGCACGTCGCGACCAAGGACGAGCTGATGGAGCTCGCGGTGGACGAGGTCGCCGCCGAGATCGTCGTCCCCTCCCCGGACTCCGTCCGGGCAGACCCCGAGGCCGACAGCCCCGACTGGCGCGCCGCCGCCACCGAGGCCGCCCGGTCCTTCCGGGCGACCTCCCTGCGCCACCCGTGGCTGTCCTCGGTCCTCGGCCAGGCGGGCCTCGCCTACCTCGGCCCCAACCTCATGTCCTTCGCCGAGCGACTGGCCGCCCTGTTCACGGCCGCCGGCTTTCCCGAGCCGAGCCGCGCGATCGACACCGTCATGTCCTACGTCATCGGCATGAGCACCACCGAGGCGGCCTGGCTCACCACGGTCGCCCGCTCCGGCGAGACCGAGGCCGCCTTCATCGCCCGCCTCATGCCCGCCGCCCAGCAGGCCGCGGCCGGCCACGACCACCTCGCCGACGCCTACGCCGAACCCCCGGCCGTCGACCCCGCAGAGATCCGCGAAACCAAGTTCGCCTACGGCCTGGAGGTCGTCCTCGACGGCCTGTCGCTGCGCCTCCCGCGCTAGCAAGTCCTCCCACGACACCGCGACCACACGCCCCGCCACGCCTCATGCATAAGAAAACCCCAGGTCACGGGCCGCGTGACCTGGGGTTCCTCTGAGCCCCTGTCGGATCAACAGAAAAGGCCAGGTCAGACGAATGTCTGACCTGGCCTTTCACCGAGCCCCCTGTCGGATTCGAACCGACGCCCTACGCATCACAAGGGCCTGCAAGATCATCCAGGGTGGTGCCGGGCGGTACCGCGGAATCCCGAAGCGGCCGTGCGCACCCCGTGACCTGGCCTTGCTTCATGAGTCGGTCCGCCGTGACGGCGGACGCGGCGAGCGTGTCCCGGGTTCCGCAGGCCTCGACTCGGTCGGGGTACCGAGTGCACTCGTCGTCGACGTAGAGCCCGACGGGCGAGCTGCTGTTGTTGATCACCGAGCGTGCCGGAATCGTGGACCGGCATCCCGGCGTCGCAGCGAGATCAGCGATCTGCACGGATTCCTGGCAGTCGGCCTGCGGATAGAAGCAGACCATGCCTTGCGGGCAGTTGTCCGCCGTCGGGGCCGCATCAGCCCGCTCGGCCGTGAGGGGGACCAGCGCAGCCGGCAGCAGCGCGACGAATCCGACGGGAACGACTGCACGTCTGTCGGTGCCGAACATGCATGACTCCTTCGTGGACGGCCCTGCGTGGGTGGCAGGTGACGGACTTCGCCGGACTGGTCATGGCCCCGCGTCGGGCCCTGCCCAGTGGCTGATGCCGATGCTCGTGTCGAACTGCCGCATACGGCTCATCACGAGGTCCGAGGTGGGGTGGGCCAGTTCGTCGACGATGCGGCCGTCGGAGAGGAAGACGACGCGGTCGGAGTGGCTGGCCGCGAGCGGGTCGTGGGTGACCATGACGACCGTCTGGCCCAGCTCGCGCACGCACCGGCGCAGGAACCCGAGGATGTCCGCGGCCGCTCGTGAGTCCAGGTTCCCGGTCGGCTCATCGGCGAAGACGATCTCCGGGCGGCCCACCAGGGCGCGCGCGCAGGCGACCCGCTGCTGCTGCCCTCCGGACAGCTGAGCCGGGCGATGGCCGAGCCGGTGGGCGAGGCCGACCGTGTCGATGACCCAGCGCAGCCACTGCTGGTCCGGCCTGCGTCCGGCGACGGTCAGGGGCAGCACGATGTTCTCGAGCACGGTCAGTGCCGGGATCAGGTGGAACGCCTGGAAGACGAAGCCGATCCGCTCCCTGCGCAGCCGGGTCAGGGCGCGATCCCCCAGGCGTGACAGCTCCACGTCGCCGAGCCAGGCCCCGCCCGATGTGCCGGAGTCGAGTCCGGCCAGGCAGTGCATGAGCGTCGACTTGCCCGAACCCGAAGGCCCCATGATCGCGGCGAACTCGCCGCGGCGGAACGTGACGGAGACCCTGTCGAGGGCGACGACCTGGGCGTTCGACTGCCCGTACGCCTTGGTCAGGTTCACCGCGGAGGCCGCCGCCGCGGGGTCCACGGGCGGCGTGCGGTGGGGCGGGACGCCGACCGGCCAGGGGCGGGGTGAGGTCATATCGTGCTCCTCGGGTTCATCGGTGATCGGGGTGGTGCGGGGTTGCCCGCCGTGGGGCTCGGGGGCTTCAGGCCGGTCGCGGCGGCGAGGAGACGCAGTGTTCGGGCGCCGAGTGCCGCGGTGTCGGGGCCGGGGCGGCGCAACGCGACCACAGGCAGAGCGATGACGGATGCGGCGGTGCCCAGGGCCGAGGCGGACTCCCCGGTGAACAACAGCCAGAAGGACCGGCCGAGTCCTCGCGTACGCGGCGGGCGCGGCGGGCGAGTCATGACGCACTGCCCGCGAACTGCTCACGGATGTCACGCAGCGGGCGTGCGGACAGGGCGGAGGCGAGCGCCGCCGCGGCCAGTACGGCGCCGAGCACGCCCAGCGTCCAGGGCACGTCGAACGTCGGCACGGCATGTACGCCGAGTGCGGCCGCCAGCGGAGTCAGGCAGATCAGTGCGGTCAGCGCGGACAGCACCACGCCGACGACGGCGCCGCCCGACGACTCGTACAGGACACAGCGCAGCAGTTGCCACCGGGTGAGCCCCAGGGCACGCAGGTGCGCCCGCTGAGCACGGCGGTCGCGCTGGGCCAGGGCGCAGGTGTTGGCGACGGCGAGCAGCGCGTAGCCGCTGACCACTGCCACGATCAGATGGGCGGCCAGGTCGTCCTGCGGGCTGCGCGGTGCGAGGTCGGCGAGATACGCGGAGCGCGAGGCCACCTCCTGGCCTGCTGCCTTCGGCCAGGAGGTGATGTCGCCGCGCAACAGGATCTGTTCGGCGTAGGCATCCGGGGTGTGGGCCATCGCGAGGGAGCCGGGCAGCAGGAACTCGGGGAACGCGAGGTCACGGCCGTAGACGGCGGCCAGCCGCAGCCGGTGCGAACTGCCGTCCGCAAGCCGCAACCTGACCGTCTGGCCGATCTTCCAGTGGTGCCCTTCAACCTGTGTGGCACCGGCGGCGAAGCTGCTTCCGGTGAGCGCGTCGAGGCGGCCCTGCTCCACGTCGAGGTCGAGGACCCCGGGCAGCGCCCGCGCGTCGGCGCCCCAGGCGCGGACCGGCTCGGGGCTGTCGTCGTAGAAGGTCTTCGGCGCGGTGACCGTGGTGTGCACGAGAGGAGTCGCGGTGCCGCCGGGGAAGGCGGTGGCGCCGGCCGGCAGCCGGTGCTCCGGCTCGGCACTGACCACGCCGTCGGCCCGCAGGCCGCGCTCAGTCTGGTCCCGCACCGCCTCGCCCATGGTCGCTCCGGCGCCGAGCATCGCCGCGGCGAGCCCGACGGCGAGGAGCACGGGCACGGCGACCGCGGTCGTACGCACGGGTGCCGCCCGCAGCCCGGCGGCCGCGATCCGTCCGACACGTCTGTCGAGCAGTCGCAGCAGCCCGCCGAGAGGCCGCACGAGCAGGGGCACGTACCACGGGGCGAGTACCGCGAGCACCGGAATGATCATGGGGGCGAGGCCCGGGGCCAGCGCCGCCTTGAGCATCCCCGGCAGCATGGGCACGACCATCAGGACCAGCAGCGGCAGGCACGTCGTGACGAGCAGTGCGATACCGATGCCGAGCCGCACCGGGCTCCGTCGGCTCGGCGCCATCGCCAGAGCGTTGTCCTTGAGCAGGTCGATCGGGCGTACCCGGCCCGCCGCGAGGACAGCGGTCAGCGCCGCCACCACCGCGACCACGGAGGTTCCCATGCAGACCGCGGCCGCCTCCAGTACGGTCACGGCGGGGGAAGGCAGCCCGGCAGCCGCGGGGTACAGGTCGTTGTCGGCCATCACCTGCCGGACGAACCGGGCCAGGGGCAGGATGCCGACGCCCATGCCGACCACTGCGGACAGCAGCGACAGCGCGGCCACGTCCAGCATCGCCATGGCGCGCAGTCGGCGGGCCGACACCCCGAGCGCCCGCAACACGGCGAACTGGCCGAGGCGTTGGCCCGTCCACAGCGAGACCGTGGACCCGGTCACCAGGACGGCGGACATCAGCAGCAGGGTGAGCAACAGGGACAGGAGGTCCTGCGCGCTGTCGGCGGTGGCCGCCGCGGCCGAGTTCTCGGCATAGCCCGTGCCACTCACGCCGGTCATCAGCACCAGGCACGCACCGACACCGGCGGCGGTGACCGCACAGGCCACCGCGGCTCCGGCGACGCGCCCCGGATGCACCCGTACCTCAGACGTGAACAACCTTATGAACCCCGGCATTTGAAGAGGTTGTGCCGGTACGGTCGGCGCTGAGGACATTGCGATTTCCTACCCTTCTACGGGTATGTTCGGTTTCCGGGAAGGCCGCACGAGCCGCGGCCCTCCCGGACCGACTCCCGCTTCCATGACGAGCTGTTTCAGCAGTTGAAGAGGGAGCGCGAGCTGAACGGAGCGTCGAGAACGGCCTCCTCGTCGAGCTCCCGCAGCGCCAGGATGTCCGCCATGTCATTCGCCCCCGTTCCATGCCGGTCGAGGGGGGCACCGGTCGCGAGAGCGAGCAGCGCTCCGGCGGAGCCGGTGGCCAGGTAGTGGTGCTCCCAGGCGGTGAAGTACTCGTACAGGGTGGGCACGAAGTGCAGGTGACCGACCCGCTCCAGGGCGGCTTTCTCGATGTGGAGCCGGTCGACCGCATGCCGGCCGGCCGCCCTCGAAGTCGAGGTACTCCCACACGCCCATGGTCTGCCGCCGCCAGCCGGAAGGCGGTTCGGACCCGCTGACGGAGAATCTGGATTCCTCGTCGCTACATCGCTCCAACACCTCGTACCACACTGGATCCGCAATCGCATAGGACTCGTATCTCACGCCCATAAGACACCCACCCCCCTTTCTCCATCTCCGGACTTCCGCGCCTCGGTGACGACACTTACGATTCCCCATCTCGAACCTCCGCACCAACACCATTTAGCGGTCTCTAAATTCACCAAGTCAGAGATGGTTGCGGCGAGGTACAGCGATGGGCGAGCGCGATGAGCGCCACCATGAATCAATTACCGCGGCCATAACAAGTACCCATCGGTGCACACCCTCCGTGGCATGATGCGACCATGAAGACGCGCATAGTCGTCGCGGATGATCAGGCGAGTGTCCGCGAGGGTTTCCGGCACATCCTGGAAGCCGAGGCGGACCTGGAGGTCGTGGCCGAGGCCGCCGACGGACCCGGCGCACTGGAGACCGTCCGGGAACTGCGACCGGACGTGCTGCTCGCCGACATCCGTATGCCCGGCATGGACGGCCTGGAACTGACCCGCCGACTGGTCGGCGTCGCCCCCGAAGTGAAGGTCGTCGTGGTGACCACGTTCGACCTCGACGAATACGTGCACACCGCACTGCGCTACGGCGCGTGCGGCTTCCTCCTGAAACGCTCCGGGCCCGCGCTGCTCGCCGAGGCCGTACGATCCGCGGTCGCCGGCGACGCGCTCATCAGCCCCGAGATCACGATGAGGCTGCTGCGCCGCTATACCGAACCGCGTCGTCGCCCGTACGAACCCGTGGAGCCTCTGACCGCTCGCGAGGAGGAGATCGCCACCCTGGTGGCCGAAGGGCTCACCAACGCCGACATCTGCGCGGAACTCTTCATCTCACTGGGCACCGTCAAGTCCCACCTGAGCAACCTGCAGCGCAAGCTGCGAGTGCGCAACCGGGTGGAAATCGCCGCCTGGGCCTGGGAAGCGGGCCTCAGGCCCGGGCCGTGAGCCGGGCACCGGAGGCGGTTCGATGACCGGCTCGCCGGGCGCTCTCGCCACGCAACAGATGCAGGCCCAGCATCGTCACCGTGTGCAGCACGCTGCTGCCGCTGCGACGGCTCGTGATGAGTCCGGCTGATCGAAGGACGGCCGCATGCTGGCTCACCGCTGCGGCTGTCACCCCGAGCGAGTCGGCGAGCTCGCCGGTGGTGGACTCGTCGAGCACGGCGCGCAGGAGCGCGGCCCTGGTCCGCCCGACGAGCGCCCCGAGCGACTGCTGTCTGTCGCGTGCGGTGATGGCGCCGTCGGACTCGCCGGTCAGCAGAACTTCCCGGCGCGGGTCGAACCGCACCGGGAAGGCCAGCGTCGGGACGCTGTTCCCTGCCCCCTCGGCGTTCACCAGCATCTCTCCCGCACTCTGCAGGAAGAGCGAGGGAGCGAGTACCAGCCCCCGGCCGTCCAGGACGACCTCGCTCGGCTCGTCCGCAGGGATCTCAAGGCACCGGCCCTGCCAGCGAATTCGTGGATGCAAGCTGCTCAGCAGCCTCTTCACTCCGGCGCTGCCCGCGATCTGCCGACAAGCGTCCGTCTCGGCGTCGATGCGCGCCTGGATCTCGGGCCAGCCGGGCGCCACGGCCACACGGCAGAAATCCCGTACCAATTCTCTTGCCTCGGCGTGCGACCGAAAAGGCATTGATTTCTCGCCCGACGCCATGTCGTGGTCGCCCGTCCAGACCTTCAGGACGTCCCGGAACACTCCTGGCGTCCGAACGAGGTGATCAAGACGGGCCGCCAGATCCCCTTGCAAGGAAAGCCGTTCACGCAGGCCGTTCCGCCACGCCTGAAAATGGTTCGCACTCCCCTGCAGGACTTCCAGCGCGAAAATCGCCTCGATTTCCGGACCAAGGCCCGAGCCGATACGAATACACGTCAGATCCTCGGCAGACATGCGAATGCGAATCATCTGGAAGATCCCCCCGAATCTCCTGACCAGTAATCTCCCGCCCGGGTGTATCACCGGATCAGGGACCGCGCCCCTCGGCCGGCCCCTTCATGGTCGCTCAGCGCCTGCTTCCGTGGCATCAGCCGTTCGGCCGGTCTTCTTCGCTGCCGCTGCCGGGCCCCGATGCCACGAGCGGCAGCAGCACGCTCACCCGCCAGCCCCCCGAAGGGTGCGGACGCGCGGCGAGTTCACCCCCCATGTCCGCCGCGCGCCTTCGAAGATCCGCCAGGCCGGTCCCACCGCCCAGCCGCTCAGGCCCCCGGGGCTCCCCAGGCTCCCCGGGCTCCCCGGGCTCCCCCGAGCCCTCCCCCGAGGCCTCCTCCGAGCCGACATGCGGCGCGTCGTCGATCACGGTGATGCTGAGCGTGTCCATGCCGCCGTAGGGCGCACGGGACACCGCTATGCACACCTCGGACGCGCCGGGGGCATGCCGCCGTACGTTGGTGAGCGCCTCCACCACCACCCGGTATCCCAACTCGCTGACGCGCCAAGGGAGGTCGGCCAAGGCGCCGTCGGCCAGATCGAGCCGCACCGCCGCACCGCCCGTGCGGGCGAACCGGTCGGTCAGCGCCTTCAGCCCGTCCAGGTCCCGCGGACGCGGGCGGAGCGCATCGCCGCCCGCATCGGCCGTCTCCCCGGCATGCCGCCCGTGCCGGTCCGTCGCCGCGTCGTCACCGGTGAACACGTGCACGGTGCGGTCCAGCGAGGACAGGGCCTGCCTGCCCGCCTCTTCGATGTGCGTGAGCAGTTCCCCGACCCGCTTCGGGTCCTGGTCCACCAGGACCCGGGCGGCCTGCGCGAGGACCACCACCCCCGTCACGTCATGGGCGGCGAAGTCGTGGAGATCCCGGGCGAGTTCGAGTCGCTGGGTCCGTCGCTCAGCGGCCAGCGCCGCCCTGCCGCGCGCGTCCAGAACCCGCAGATAGCAGCCGATGCCGTTGGCCGCCGCGGCCAACAGCAGCCAGGCCAGACAGAGCTTGACGGCTTGCTCGAAGGTAGCCGGTGGATCCACCCTCAGCAGCATCCGCAGCGGTAGTTCCGTGATGGTCGCGGTCAGGAGCACTGTGAGCAGCAGCGCGGTGCGCCCACGGGGCCTGCGCACCGCCGGCACCACCAGCACCGTCAGGCCGACGCTCTCCACCAGCAACCAGGTCTCCGCTTCACCGGCGACCGGCCCCTGGAAGACGAAAGTGGTCACCTGGGACACCGCGCAGGCGCCCGACACGATGGCCGGGACCCAGTGTGCTGTGCGCGGCGACCACAGCGCGGGAAACATCGCCGCCGCGACGGCTACCAACGCGGCGACGACAAGGAGCGGCGCCGTCGCCGCCATCGCCGGACAACCCGCCATGAGCGCGGCCGTCATCACCACACCGTATCCGCCCCAGTACACCGAGTTCATACTGAGCCCACCCATGCGCCAGATCGTACGCATCGAGCCGTGTACGACCTGAAGTCGCGGATGGCGTAGGCGAGTTCCGCGAGTGCGCCCATGGCTCATCGATCGTTTCGCAATGGAGTCCGTCGCAGGTACTGCCGGGGCCGTTCGCGGGGCGGGTCCACCAGCAGGATCCACCTGGCACGGACGCCCGCTGCCGCCCACTGCCCCTGATCGTGATGCCAGGGACGGCAGCCGGCGCTCCTTCGCACGGGGTGGGTACAGCGGCCTCAAAGCCGCTCACGCAGGCCGTCCCGCTTTCCCTCACCCGTACGTCCGCCACGCCCCCGAGTAAGACAAAACCCCAGGTCAGCTAGTGCCTGACCTGGGGGTTTCCCGGAGCCCCCTGTCGGATTCGAACCGACGACCTACGCATTACAAGTGCGTTGCTCTGGCCAGCTGAGCTAAGGAGGCATGCCGGAGCAGTGTAACCAACACCCGCCCCCTGTGCGGTCCCAAAATTTCGCGCCCCTCGAACTACTGACAGATTCCACATGGCCAGGTAGCGTCGCTGAGGATTCACCCAAGTGGACCAGACCACTCCCTTACTCGGATCGTCCGGCACGTTCCTGCCGGTGAAGGAGAAGATTCAGCATGGCCAGTGTCACGTTCGACAAGGCGTCCCGCGTCTACCCCGGCTCCACCAAGCCGGCCGTGGACCAGCTCGAGATCGACATCGCGGACGGCGAGTTCCTCGTCCTCGTCGGTCCTTCCGGTTGTGGCAAGTCGACCTCCCTGCGCATGCTCGCGGGTCTTGAGGACGTCAACGGCGGCGCGATCCGCATCGGCGACCGCGACGTCACGCACCTGCCCCCGAAGGACCGGGACATCGCCATGGTGTTCCAGAACTACGCGCTCTACCCGCACATGAGCGTCGCGGACAACATGGGCTTCGCGCTCAAGATCGCCGGTGTCAACAAGACCGAGATCCGGGCGAAGGTCGAAGAGGCCGCCAAGATGCTGGACCTCACCGAGTACCTGGACCGCAAGCCGAAGGCGCTCTCCGGTGGTCAGCGTCAGCGTGTCGCAATGGGCCGCGCCATCGTGCGTGAGCCGCAGGTCTTCCTCATGGACGAGCCGCTGTCGAACCTCGACGCCAAGCTCCGTGTCTCCACCCGTACGCAGATCGCCTCGCTCCAGCGCCGTCTGGGCATCACGACCGTGTACGTCACGCACGACCAGGTCGAGGCCCTGACCATGGGTGACCGTGTCGCGGTCCTCAAGGACGGTCTGCTCCAGCAGGTCGACTCGCCGCGCAACATGTACGACAAGCCGGCGAACCTCTTCGTGGCCGGCTTCATCGGCTCCCCCGCCATGAACCTGGTCGAGGTCCCGATCACCGACGGCGGAGTGAAGTTCGGCAACAGCGTCGTCCCGGTCTCCCGCGAGGCGCTCTCCGCCGCCGCGGACAAGGGCGACACGACCGTCACGGTCGGCATCCGCCCCGAGCACTTCGACATCGTCGAGCACGGTGGCGCCGCCGCCAAGTCGCTCACCAAGGACAGCGCCGACGCCCCGGCCGGCCTGGCCGTCTCGGTCAACGTCGTCGAGGAGCTCGGCGCCGACGGCTTCGTCTACGGCTCCGCGCGGGTCGGCGGCGAGGACAAGGACCTGGTCGTCCGCGTCGGTGGCCGCGCCGTTCCGGAGAAGGGCACCAAGCTGCACGTCGTGCCGCGCCCGGACGAGCTGCACGTCTTCTCGACCTCGACGGGTGCGCGTCTCACCGACTGACGCCACGCACACCCGCACCGCAGCCGGCCCCGCACGTTCTCCGTGCGGGGCCGTTCGCACGCCGTGGGGCGTGTTTGGGTTTGGATCCGAACAGCGCCGAAATCCCCGGCACACCGGTCATTTCGCTGCGACTCGTCAACACACGATTCGAAAAGCGTCCTCGAACCATCCCCCTCAAGGGTGACGAAATGTCGCCAAATCATCACTGCCCGCTACGCTCGCTGCGTGACCCACACCGCGCGCCGCATCGGCCGAACCCTCGCTTTCGTACTGCCCGTCGTGATGGTCCTCTCCGGGACTCTCGCCGTCACCAGCGTGCCGTGGGCAGCGCACAATTCCGAGTCGCAGGTCCTGACCGCATCGGCTCACAATCTTTCGAAGCGTGCCAAGGCGCGCACTCCGCAGGACATCCTCCGTGACCGGCTGCTCGTGGAGCTTCGGGAGAAGGACCCGGGTGTCGCGCTGACGGACCTGCAGCGTTCCGTCGAGGGCCGCCCCTCGCTCGCCCGGCACTGCATGTCGATCGCGAAGGCGCTGGGCCGCGCCGCGGTCGAGCAGTACGGTCCGACGCGCGCCCACCGGTTCTCGCGTCCCGTCTGCGACACGTCGTTCGCCTCGGGCGTCGCACAGTTCAGCTGACCCGTGGTCCGGGCACCGCATATCGTGCCTGGCATGCATACGTATCCGACGCAGGCCGTGATCCTGGCGGGTGGCCAGGGATCACGGCTGCGCCCGTACACCGATGACCGCCCCAAGCCGATGGTCGAGATCCCGGGCACCGGGACTCCGATCATCGGCCATCAGCTGTCCTGGCTGGCCGCCGAGGGCGTGACCGATGCCGTGGTGTCGTGCGGTCATCTGGCCGAGGTACTGCAGGAGTGGCTGGACTCGGCAGTGCTGCCGCTGCGCGTGACGACCGTCGTGGAGTCCGAGCCCCTGGGCCGTGGCGGCGGGCTGAAGTACGCCGCCGCCCGGCTGCCCGATCCGGAACAGCCCTGGTACGCCACCAATGGCGACATCTGGACGCGCTTCTCCCTGCGCGAGATGGCCGCGTTCCACGCCGAGCGCGATGCGACCGCCACACTGGCCCTGGCCCGTCCCCGTATCCCGTGGGGTGCGGTGGAGACGGACGCGTTCGGGCACATCACCGACTTCATCGAGTCGCCGCCGTCGCCGTACCTGATCAACGCCGGTGTGTACGTCTTCTCGCCGACGTTCACGACGCTGCTGCCGGACCGGGGCGACCATGAGCGGACGACGTTCCCGCGGCTGGCCCGCGAGCGCAGGCTCGCCGGGTACCCGCTGCCGCACGGGGCGTACTGGCGGGCCATCGACACGGCGAAGGACCTGACCGAGGCCGCCAAGGAGCTCGACGGGCAGTAGGAAAGAGCGGCGCAGTACGCGAAGGGCGGTCACCGGTTCGTTCCGGTGACCGCCCTTCGTCTGCTGCAGTCCGGGGGTCTCAGCCGAGCAGACCGCCGATGGGGTTCTGCCCGCCGCCGGACGTTCCGCCGGTGGAGCCTCCGCTGTCCGAGCCGCCGCCCGTGGAACCGCCGCCGGTGCCGGTGGAGCCGGAGGAGCTCGGGCCGGAGCTGCTGGACGGCGGCTGCTGCGGGGTCGTCCGCGGGGGCTGCTGGGCGGTGCCCTGGGTCTGGCTGGGCTGTCCGGCACCGGCACCCGCCTGGCCGGACTCGCGGACGGCTCCCGCAGCGGGCGTGGACACCTTGGCGGACGGGGTGGTGGAGGCACTGCTGCGGGAGGGCGAGGGGCGCCGCCCGTCGGGCGTGTGGGAGGCCCGGCCGCTACCGGACTCCTGCGGGAGCGGAGAGCCGGGGAGCTGGTTGGTCGGGTCGCCGTTCGGACCGGGCACGGTGACGACCTCGGAGGAGCGGACAGCGCCGCCGAGCATGGAACCCACGAGAAGAGTGAGGCCGACGACGACGGTGGCGACGACGGCACCCCGGCGCAGCACCCGGCGGCGGAGGTCCCAGATCGCCGAGCGCGGGCCGAGCCTGCGCCAGGCCTCACCTGCTAGCCGTCCGTCGACGGAGTAGACGGGGGCGCCCGCGATGATCAGCGGGCTCCAGGCGGCGAGGTAGATGATGTCGGGCGCGTCGTAGACGGCGACGGTGCGCCAGGTCACGGTGACCAGCAGGGCGGCGGAGAGGAGAGCGCCGACGGAGGCGGCGACGCGCTGCCAGAGGCCGAGGACGGTGAGGACGCCGACGACGACCTGGAGGAAGGCAACGGTGAGTCCGGCGCCCACCGGGTGCGAGAGCGCGAAGTCGCGCAGTGGCTCGGCCAGGCCCCAGGGGTGCAGCGAGGTCAGCCACTTGACCATGGAGCCGCGCTCGCCGCCGTCGAAGTAGACGGGGTCGCACAGCTTGCCCATGCCGGCGTAGATGGAGATGAAGCCGAGGAAGACACGCATGGGCAGCAGCACGACGCCGAGGTTCATCCGGCGCCCGGGGTAGTACGCGTGCCGCACGGAATCGCCGCCGTGGCGCCGCCCCCCGGCCTCGGTGATGTCGTCGTACTCGTACTCGTTTGGCCCGGTGTCGACGGGGTCGTAGGCGCCGACCGCCCGGCGCATGGGCGGCAGCAGGGGGCCGCTGCCGTGGCGGCCCGGCTGCTGGGGCGCGGTGATGACGGGGTTGGGCCGGGTGTCTTCGAGGCGCTCGATGACCTGGGTGCCGCGCGCACCGAGCCCGCCGTCGAACTCGTGGCCAGCGTAGGAGTCGTAGGGATCGTACGCGGTGGCCGGGCGGCCCGCGGTGGAGTTCCGTACGGCCTGGAGGAGTCCGGTGGCGCCGGGGTCGCCCGGGGCGGACCGGCCGCTCCACACGACGGGCGAGCGCCTGCCGCGCACAGCTCCGGCGGAGCCGCTCATGGCGGGGATCCTGGGCGCGCCGGCGGGGGCCAGACCGCGCAGCCGCGGGCGCTGGCCGGGGGCGAGCCGCACCCGGAAGCTGGCGTGGTTGACGATGACCTGCGCAGGGTCGCAGTCCACCTTGGCCATGCTCAGGGCGGGTTGTTCGTCGAACCGAGGCGTTCTGGTGTCCACACTCATCTAACCGAGTGATGTGTGTTTAGGACACTGCCTTGACGGGCCCGAAGTGTCCGAGGCCCGTCAATGGGGTCCGGCAGGGGAGCGCCCCGGTCGGCCGCCCCCCGGCCGGGTGACTTTCAGCCCCGGCGCCGCGCGACCTCGTACAGGACGATCCCGGCCGCGACACCCGCGTTCAGCGACTCCGCGCCGCCCGGCATCGAGATGCGGACCCGGTAGTCGCAGGTCTCGCCGACGAGGCGGCCCAGGCCCTTGCCCTCGCTGCCGATGACGATGACGACGGGGCCGGCGAGGGCCTCCAGGTCCTCGACGGTGTGCTCACCGTCCGCGGCGAGACCGACGACCGTGATGCCGGCCTTCTGGTAGCCCTCCAGGGCCCGGGTCAGGTTCGTCACCCGGGAGACCGGCGTACGGGCCGCCGTGCCCGCCGAGGACTTCCATGCGCCCGCCGTCATCCCGGCCGCGCGCCGCTCCGGCACGACCACGCCGTGGCCGCCGAACGCGGAGACGGAGCGGACGATCGCGCCCAGGTTGCGCGGGTCGGTGACGCCGTCGAGGGCGACGATCAGTGGGTCCTCGCCCTTGTCGTACGCGGCGGCGGTGAGGTCCTCCGGGTGCGCGTACTCGTACGGCGGGACCTGAAGGACGAGGCCCTGGTGGTTCAGGCCGTTCGTCATCCGGTCCAGCTCGGGGCGCGGGGCCTCCATCAGGTTGATGTTGCCGCGCTCGCCGGCGAGCTGGAGCGCCTCGCGGACCCGCTCGTCGTTGTCGATGTACTGCTGGACGTAGAGAGTGGTCGCCGGGACGCCGTCGCGCAGCGCCTCGTAGACCGGGTTGCGGCCCACGACCATCTCGGACGTGCCCTTGGCGCCACCGCGCCGTGGGGCGGGTCGGCGGGCCGCGGCCTGCTTGGCCTGGGCGTTCGCCACCCGGTTCTTCTTGTGTCCCTTGCGGGCGGAGGCGGGCGGCGTCGGTCCCTTGCCTTCCAGGCCACGGCGACGCTGCCCACCGCTGCCGACCTGCATGCCCTTCTTGTTGGACGTGCGGCGGTTCCTGCGCTGGCTGTTCCCGGCCATGACCTACCTGTTTCGTTGCTTCAGACGTGCGTACGTAATGAAAGTGTGCCGCCCGGATCGCCGGGCGGCACATGGTGAGAACTACTGGCGCGGGCCGAGTGTCCACCGTGGCCCGGTCGGGCTGTCCTCGATGACGAGTCCGGACTGGTTGAGCTGGTCGCGGATGGCGTCGGCGGCGGGCCAGTCCTTGCGCTCGCGGGCCGACTGGCGCTGGTCGAGCACGAGACGTACGAGCGTGTCGACGACCCCGTGCAGATCGTCGCCGCGGTCGCTCTCGCCCGCCCAGTGTTCGTCGAGCGGATCGAGGCCGAGGACGCCGAGCATCGCGCGGACCTCCGCGAGCCGGGCGACGGCGGCTTCCTTGTCGTCGGCGGCGAGTGCGGAGTTGCCCTGGCGGACCGTGGTGTGGACGATCGCGAGCGCCTGCGGGACGCCCAGGTCGTCGTCCATCGCCTCGGCGAACGCGGGCGGCACCTCGGTGGCGGGCTCGACCGTCTCGCCGGCCTTCTCGGTGACGCGCTGGACGAAGCCCTCGATCCGCGCGAACGCGGACTCGGCCTCGCGCAGGGCCTCCTCGCTGTACTCGATCATCGACCGGTAGTGCGGGGTACCGAGGTAGTAGCGCAGCACGATCGGACGCCACGCCTTGACCATCTCGCTGACCAGCACCGAGTTGCCCAGCGACTTCGACATCTTCTCGCCGGACATGGTGACCCAGCCGTTGTGCACCCAGTACTTCGCGAAGTCGTCGCCGTACGCCTTGGCCTGGGCGATCTCGTTCTCGTGGTGCGGGAAGATCAGGTCGATGCCGCCGCCGTGGATGTCGAAGGCGGTGCCGAGGTACTTGTGCGCCATGGCGGAGCACTCCAGGTGCCAGCCGGGCCGGCCGCGGCCCCACGGGGTCTCCCAGCTCGGCTCACCGGGCTTGGACGCCTTCCACATCGCGAAGTCGCGCTGGTCGCGCTTGCCGGTCTCGCCTTCGCCGGACGGCTGGCGCAGATCGTCCAGGTCCTGGTTGGAGAGCTCCAGGTAGCCGGGGAAGGAGCGCACGTCGAAGTAGACGTTGCCATCGGCCGCGTAGGCGTGGCCGCGCTCGATCAGGCCCCGCATCATCTCGATCATCTCGGTGATGTGGCCGGTCGCGCGGGGTTCGTACGTGACCGGGAGGCAGCCGAGCGCGTCGTAGCCGGCGTTGAACGCCCGCTCGTTCTCGTACCCGATGGCCCACCACGGGCGGCCCTGCTCGGCCGACTTCGCGATGATCTTGTCGTCGATGTCGGTGACGTTCCGGATGAACGTGACGTCGTAGCCGCGGTACTCGAACCAGCGGCGCATGATGTCGAAGTTCAGCCCGGATCGGATGTGCCCGATGTGCGGGGCGGCCTGGACAGTCGCGCCACAGAGGTAGATCGAGACACAGCCCGCTGTGAGCGGTACGAAGTCACGGATCTGCCGGGCGCTGGTGTCGTACAGGCGAATAGTCACGCCTCAAGGGTAGTGGGCGCGCACCAGTGCCCCGCGACCCCTTGGGAATCGCGGGGAAAAGTTTGTACCGGCCGGGTGTGCCCAGGAGGGTGCGGCAGCCATGGCGTACGTCCTCCAAGTGGGGTCGATGGCGCCTCTACCCGTACCCCACCCGCGTCGCCGCTCCCGCTTCCCGTTCCTGCGTTCGTGGGCCTCGGGAAACACGGGGACTGGCACGAGGCCCCCGACCCACCCACCGGCAGGTCAGTCCGTGCGGTAGACCAGTGCCGTCGCGATCCCCGCGAGGCCCTCGGCCCGACCGGTGAAGCCGAGCCCGTCGGAGGTGGCGGCGGAAAGCGAGACGGGCGCCCCCACGGCGGCCGACAGCACCTTCTGCGCCTCGTCGCGCCGCTTGCCGATCTTCGGCCGCACGCCGACGACCTGAACGGCGACATTGCCGATCTCGAAGCCCTCGGCCCGTACGATTCGCGCCGCCTCCGTCAGCAGGGTGACCCCGGCGGCGCCGGACCACTCGGGCCGCCCCGTGCCGAAGTGCTGCCCGAGGTCGCCGAGCCCGGCGGCGGAGAAGAGCGCGTTGCACGCGGCGTGCGCGACGACATCGGCGTCGGAGTGCCCCGCCAGGCCGGGCCCCTCGCCCTCCCACAGCAGTCCCGCGCACCACAGCTCGCGGCCCTCTTCGAAGGCGTGGATGTCCGTGCCGATCCCGACGAGCGGGATCACGGGCCCGGTCCGTTCCTCAGAAGCCATCGTTCGCCCTCCTGCGTGCGAGTACCGCCTCGGCCAGCAGCAGATCCAGCGGCCGGGTCACCTTGAACGCCTCTTCGTGCCCGGGTACGACCACGACGGGCGCCCCGAGCTGCTCCACCATGCCCGCGTCGTCCGTGGCGCCCTCGCCGCTGACGGCGACCGTCTTGTGCGCGCGTACGAGCGTGTCGCGGTCGAAGCCCTGCGGAGTCTGTACCGCGCGCAGCCTGGCCCGTACGGGCGTACCGAGGACCGGCTCCGGCTCCCCCGGCGGACCGGGCTCGACCTCCTTGACGGTGTCGGCGAGCGGCAGCGCGGGGACGACGGCGGGCGCCCCGTCCCGTACCGCCTCGATCACCGCGTCCACGGTGTCGACGGGCACCAGCGGGCGCGCCGCGTCGTGGACGAGGACGACACAGACGCCCTCGGGCAGGGCGTCGAGACCGAGCCGCACCGACTCCTGCCGGGTCTCGCCGCCGGGCACGACGAGGTAGTCGGTGCGCTCGGGCAGGGCGTGCTCGTCGAGCAGGTTCTTGACCTCGGCGGCGCCGTCCGGCGGCGCGACGACGACGACCAGGGACACGGAACGGGACGCCGCCATGGCCCGTACCGCATGGATGAGCATGGGCGTCCCGCCCAGCGCGCGGAGCGCCTTGGGGGCGCCCGGGCCGAGCCGTACGCCGCGGCCGGCCGCGGGAATCACGGCGGCGGTGCGGTACGGACGCGATTGATCAGACATCGGTTGCACTCCGAAGCTCCGGCATGTTTGTTTCCCCAGCCGACATGGGTATGGCCACAAGCGAGCCGGGCGCCACGCCATGACTCGACCGGGCCCTTTCCGTGACACCCGGTCGAAGTCGGACAAGCCGCACCGGTCGCTCGGGATCGGCTACACAAGATCGCGAGCAACGTATCGGGGGGATCGCCGATGAAGCCAACGCATCGGTGAGTCAGAACGTAATCCAGACGCGTCCTGGCTGAATCCGGACATGCCGCAGCGCCCGACGACATACCGTGAATACGGTTGTCAGCGGGCACCGCGGCACATTTTTTACGACCGGCGCAAGCCGGTTCAGGACGCGAGTACCTCGTCGAGCAGAGCCTCGGCCTTGTCTTCGTTCGTGTTCTCCGCGAGAGCGAGCTCGCTCACCAGAATCTGGCGAGCCTTGGCGAGCATGCGCTTCTCACCTGCGGAGAGTCCACGCTCGCGCTCACGACGCCACAGGTCGCGAACAACTTCGGCGACCTTGATGACATCGCCGGAGGCGAGCTTCTCCAGATTTGCCTTGTAGCGCCGGGACCAGTTCGTCGGCTCTTCGGCATACGGTGCACGCAGCACCTCGAAGACCCGGTCCAGCCCCTCCTGCCCGACCACGTCGCGCACACCCACGAACTCCGCATTGTCCGCCGGCACACGAACCGTCAAGTCGCCCTGGGCGACCTTGAGCACCAAGTAGGTCTTGTCCACGCCTTTGATCTGGCGAGTTTCGATAGCCTCGATCAGCGCGGCCCCGTGATGGGGATAGACCACGGTGTCGCCAACCTTGAACGTCATGTGACAGGTACCCCTTCCGTGGCTATCAAGAGTAACACGAGAACAGCTTCTCCTGAATGGCGTTTTCGCAGGTCAGGGCATATCTCGGGGCTTGACAACAGCAACACGTACGTGCTGCGGAAGGCTCACGGGAGACGGTATTCGCAGGTCGGAGCGGCTGTACGGGCAGGGCGAAAGGCGCACGTTACACACATCCGACCCCCCCTTCAAAGTGGTCGAACGTCCCGTTTTGCCGGATTCCGGATGATGGACTTTCCGTACTCCGTTCGGACATCGATCACCCGTACGGACGTAAGTGTGATGGATCAATGAAATTGATCAGCGCCCCGATGCGATCGGTTATGCGCGCGGAATGCGCCACGCTCCATGAATTGATCACCGGCGATATGTGAACGGCGCGTGTCGACCGGTTTCGGGATGCGCCGGTCCGCGAACCTCGGCCGGGTGCGGACCCCGAACGGCACCGGCTCCGGGAAGTGCCGGTGCGCGAAGGGGCGGGTCGGGTGCGGGGCGGGACTGGCGGCTCGGTAGCCTGAGGCCGCTGACACACCCTTAGGGCGGCTTTACGTCGCCCGCCCCTCCCGTCCGCAGTCCGACACGTTCAAGGAGTTGCCGCCGCCGTGAGCCGCAGCCTTCGACACGGCGCCCTCGCCGCCACAGCCATCGTGTTCTCGATCGCCTCGCTCACCGCATGCGGTGCGGGCAATGACGCAGCGACGCTCAAGGTCAGGCCGGACAGTGCTGCCGCCGCCTCCGGCGACATCAGCATCCAGAACGCGAACGTCATCACCCAGCCCGAGCGCAACGCCGAAGGCCCGGCCGTCGTTTCCGCGACGCTGTTCAACAAAGGCACCAAGCAGCAGACCCTGGACTCCGTCACCCTGCCGGGTACGAGCGTCGCGGTGAAGCTGCACGCCGCCAAGGGCACCGGACCGGTCGTGGTCCCGGCCGGCGGCAGGGTGGTTCTCGGCGGCGAGGGCAATGCGTCCGCCGTCATCGAGAACGGCCGCGAGGCCGCGCAGGCCGGCAATGTGCAGCCCGTCGTCTTCAAGTTCAGCTCGACCGGTGAGATCTCGCTCGGCGCGTTCGTGGTTCCGGCGACCAGCTACTTCCAGGGCTTCGGCCCGAGCTCGCTGCCGGTGGCGCCGGGGCAGTCGCCCGAGGCCTCCACCACGCCGTCCGGTTCCGCCTCGCCGGCCGCGGGGGCCCCGGGCACGTCGGAGTCCGACAGCGACACGGTCGCCCCGAGCGACGCCGCGTCCGCCTCGGCGCAGACCGGCTGACCGTACGCGGGTACGCGGACGGCGGAGGGCGCCCTCCCTTTCGGGGGGGGCGCCCTCCGCCGTCGCATACGGGCCGGTTTACGGCTCGAACTTGTACCCCAGGCCCCGCACCGTCACCAGGAAGCGCGGTGCGCCCGGGTCGGGCTCGATCTTGGCGCGCAGGCGCTTGACGTGGACGTCGAGGGTCTTGGTGTCGCCCACGTAGTCCGCGCCCCAGACCCGGTCGATCAGCTGCATGCGGGTCAGGACCCGGCCGGCGTTGCGCAGCAGCATCTCCAGCAGGTCGAACTCCTTGAGCGGGAGGTCGACCTTGCCGCCGGAGACCGTCACGACGTGGCGGTCCACGTCCATCCGGACCGGGCCCGCCTCCAGCGCGGCCGGCGTGACCTCCTCCGGCTCTCCGCGGCGGCGCAGCACCGCGCGGATGCGGGCGACGAGTTCCCGCGAGGAGAACGGCTTGGTGACGTAGTCGTCGGCTCCTATTTCCAGGCCGACGACCTTGTCGATCTCGCTGTCCTTGGCCGTGACCATGATCACGGGGACGTTGGACCTGCTGCGCAGCTGACGGCAGACCTCCGTACCGGGCAGGCCCGGCAGCATCAGGTCGAGCAGCACGAGATCGGCGCCGTTGCGCTCGAACTCGTCAAGCCCGTCCGGGCCCGTGGCCGCGATGGCGACCTCGAAACCCTCCTTGCGGAGCATGTAGGACAGGGCGTCGCTGAAGGATTCCTCATCCTCGACGACAAGCACTCGGGTCACGGAAGGACCTCCGGGGCAGGGAATGGATCAAGGGTGTCGGGGTGAGCGGGTCCGCGGGGGCCCTCGTCGCCGTTGACGATGAGCGGTCCGCCCGAGCTGTGGTCCCGTTCCCGTACGGAGCCCGCTTCGGGCAGCCGCAGGGTGAAGGTGGAGCCCTGGCCCTCCGAGCTCCAGACCGTGACCTCCCCGCCGTGCGAGGCGGCCACGTGCTTGACGATGGCGAGGCCGAGGCCGGTGCCACCGGTGGCCCGTGAGCGGGCCGGGTCGACGCGGTAGAAGCGTTCGAAGACCCGCTCGCGGTCCTTCTCCGAGATACCGATGCCCTGGTCGGTCACGGCTATCTCGATCTGGTCCCCGCCGGGTACGGACAGTCGCCTGGCGGCGATGCCCACTCGGGTACGGGCGGGGCTGTAGTTGACGGCGTTCTCGACGAGGTTGCCGAGCGCCGCTGCGAGCTGGCCGCGGTTGCCCCAGATACGGAGCTCCGCGGTGCCACCCGCTGCCATGGTGATCTGCTTCGAGCCGGCCTGCTGGCGGCAGCGGTCGATGGCCTCGGCCACCAGGTCGTCCACCCGGACCGGCTCGGCGTCCTCCAGCGGGTCGTCGTTCTGCACCCGGGAGAGGTCGATGATCTCCTGTACGAGGTTGGTCAGCCGGGTCGCCTCGATCTGCATCCGCCCCGCGAACCGCTCCACCGCCTCCGGGTCGTCGGAAGCGTCCATCACGGCCTCGGAGAGCAGCGAGAGCGCGCCGACCGGGGTCTTGAGCTCATGGCTGACGTTGGCGACGAAGTCGCGCCGTACCGCTTCTATGCGGCGGGCCTCGGTGAGGTCCTCGACCAGCAGGAGCACCAGCCGGGAGCCCAGCGGGGCGACCCGGGCGGAGACCGCGAGGGCCTCGCCGCGACCCGTACCGCGCCTGGGGAGGTCCAGTTCGACCTGCCGTATCTCACCGTCGCGGCGGGTGTCCCTGGCCATGTTCAGCATCGCGTCGACGGCGAGCCGCCCGCCCCTGACCAGGCCCAGCGCATAGGCGGCGGAGCTGGCCTTGACCACGCTGTCGCTCTCGTCGAGCACGACCGCGGAGGAACTGAGCACGGACAGGACCGTGTCCACCCCGGGGGGCAGGGGGGCATTGCTGTCGGGCCGCAGGGAGGTGCGCGTCGGCTTCTTCTGGTCGCGCTCGCTCCAGCGGAACGCCAGCATGGCGATCACGCCGGTACAAGCACCGCCGATCGCCGCAGCTGCGGCGACTGCCGCGTTCACGTCCATACGTCAAGGTTATGCGGGTCCGGGAGGACTCTCCCAGCCATCCGAGTGCGGATCCGAACACTCGTCGCCCAGAGTTCACCGAGGAGCAAGGGTTGGTTCACTTGGGCGGCCGGAAGCCGACGCGTACGCCGCCCATGGTGGCAGCGTGGGGTTCATACCTGGCCCCGGCCTTAGTGAGGACTGGAGAGGGACTTCCATGCGTGACGCGTACCACGAGGAACTCGACTCGATCGGAGAAGGCCTGGTCGAGATGGCCCGGCTGGTCGGTTCGGCGATCGGCCGGGCGACGACGTCCATGCTCGATGCCGACCTCAAGCTCGCGGAGAGCGTGATCGCCGCGGACCAGAAGGTCGACGACCTCCAGCACGACCTGGAGGCGCGGGCCATCGCCCTGCTCGCGCGTCAGCAGCCCGTGGCGACGGATCTGCGGATCGTGGTCACCTCGCTGCGGATGAGCGCCGATCTGGAGCGCTCGGGCGACCTCGCCCAGCATGTCGCCAAGCTGGCCCGGCTGCGGTTCCCGGAATCGGCGGTGCCGCACGACCTGCACGCCACCATTCTGGAGATGGGGCAGCTGGCGCAGCGCCTGATGGCCAAGGCGGCCGAGGTGATCATCACCAAGGACGTCGACCTGGCGCTTCAGCTGGAGCAGGACGACGACGAGATGGACCTGCTGCACCGCACGCTGTTCCAGCACCTGATGGACGACCGCTGGAAGCACGGCATCGAGACGGCCGTCGACGTGACGCTGCTCGGCCGCTACTACGAGCGCTTCGCCGATCATGCGGTGTCGGTCGCCAAGCGCGTGGTCTACCTGGTGACGGGCGAGCACGCCGACGAGATCCAGCAGCAGGCGACGGTGGAGGGCGTGTAGCGGCGTACGCCGTCGCATCCCGTCGCACATGTGTCTCTGCGCGTATGCGCCGTTGATGCGCCCGCCCGGTTGGGCATGCAATGGGGTGGGGCGGCACGCCTTGTCCGTACGCCCCGGTCGTACGCGCGTCGTCGTGGCGTACGACCCTGTCGTGCGCAATGAGGAGGAACCATGGCCGATTCCCCCACGACCGAACTCCAGCAGGAGGCACCCGCTGAAGTGGTGCACCTGACCGTGCTCGGCGCCTGCGGCTGCGGCTCGGGCTGCGGATGCGGATGCCAGTCCGGGGCCCCGTGCCAGTGCGGTGGCTGCTGCGGCTGACCGGCGGGCCTGCACGGAGCCGGAAAGGCGCCCCGCGCGGAGCGGACTGCTCCGCGCGGGGCGCCCTTCGTGTGCCGATGCGGCGCCGGGCGGCGTCCGCGCGTCCCCTAGGCGGAAGGCCCGGGCCCGGCATCGGCATCGGCGCCGGCCCCGGGACCGACCGCGACGACATCCCCCGCATCCCGGCCACTTCCCGTCACCGTCCGGCCGCTCTCCGCCAGCTGGCCGCCCTCGGCGGCTGCCCCGTCCTCCCCCGGCAGATTCCGCATCAGCAGCCAGTACCCGAGCGCGGCCCCGGTACCCAGGACCCCACACGTCCCCCACAGCCACTGGGCCCCGAACCGGTCGATCACCACACCCGACATCAGCGGTGCGACCAGCGCCGCCGCGGACCAGGACATCGTGTACATGCCCTGGTAGCGGCCGCGGCCCTGAGCGGGCGAGAGCCGGACCACCAGACCGGTCTGGACGGGCGAATTGACGATCTCGGCGACCGTCCAGACGCAGATGGTCAGCGCGTACACGGCGACCGAACCGGCGAACGCGGTGAGCCCGAATCCGTACCCCGCCAGCAGCGATGACACGATGAGCAGCCGGCGCGGATCACGGTGCTGGATGAAGCGGGTGACCGGGATCTGGAGCACCACGATCAGCACACCGTTGACGGCGACGGCGGTGCCGAAGTCGGAGCTGGAGAACCCATCCGCCCCCATGGCCACCGGCAGCCCCACGTAACCCTGCTGGAAGATCAGGGCGATGACGAAGGACAGCCCGACGACGCTCATGAACCGCCCGTCGCGCAGCACGGTGGAGAGCCGGACCTCGTCGGCGCCGGTGACCGCATGCCCGGCCGGCGCCGCCTTCTCCGGCCGTGACTCGGGCACCTTCATGAAGACGACGAACGCGCAGACGAGCGTCATCGCGGCCTCCCCGAGAAACCCGGCGAGGTAGCTGTACTCGGCGACGAACCCTGCCCCGGCCGAGGAGACGGCGAAGCCCAGATTGATCGCCCAGTAGTTGAGCGAGAAGGCCCGCACCCGGTCCTCGGGCCGGACGATGTCGGCCATCATGGCCTGTACGGCGGGCCGCGAGGCGTTGCTGGCCATGCCGACGACGAAGGCGACGGCCGCGATCGCCACCGGATGGACCATGAACCCGAGCACGGCCACGGACACGGCGGTCGAGGTCTGCGCGATGAGCATGGTGGGCCGACGGCCCAGCCGGTCGGTCATCACCCCCGCCCCGAGCGAGGAGACGACCCCGCCGAGCCCGTGCAGCGCGGCGACCAGACCGGCGTACGAGGCGGAGTAGCCCCGATCGAGGGTCAGGTAGAGCGCCATGAAGGTGGCGACGAACGCCCCGAGGCGGTTGACCAGCGTGCTGGTCCACAGCCACCAGAACTCCCTGGGGAGACCGGACACGGATTCGCGTGCGGCCCGTCTGAAACCGGCGACAGACATACGGAATCCCCCCAGGGAAGTACGGAACGGGCACCGAAGGTAAGAGGCCCGTCGGCTGTCCGAACATTACGAATCCCGGATTCCGGTCCGCCAGTCAATTGACGCCTGCAGTCAATCGTCCCGGTCCCGGCCCCTCACCCGCCCCGCCTGTCCGCCCTGTGACCGGCCGCGCAGCGCCCGTACGGCTTCGATTACGCTCGGGCCCATGGCCGACGCACCGTACAAGTTGATCCTCCTCCGCCACGGCGAGAGCGAATGGAACGCGAAGAACCTGTTCACCGGTTGGGTGGACGTCAACCTCACGGAGAAGGGCGAGAAGGAGGCAGTCCGCGGCGGTGAGCTGCTCAAGGACGCCGGCCTGCTCCCCGATGTCCTGCACACCTCCCTCCAGAAGCGCGCCATCCGTACCGCGCAGCTCGCGCTGGAATCCGCGGACCGCCACTGGATCCCCGTCCACCGCTCCTGGCGGCTGAACGAGCGCCACTACGGCGCCCTGCAGGGCAAGGACAAGGCGCAGACGCTCGCCGAGTTCGGCGAGGAGCAGTTCATGCTCTGGCGCCGCTCGTACGACACCCCGCCGCCCGCCCTCGAGGACGGCACCGAGTTCTCCCAGAGCGACGACCCGCGCTACGCGACGATCCCGCCGGAGCTGCGCCCGCGCACCGAGTGCCTCAAGGACGTCGTCGTCCGCATGCTGCCGTACTGGTACGACGGCATCGTCCCGGATCTCCTGGCCGGCCGCACGGTCCTGGTCGCCGCCCACGGCAACAGCCTCCGCGCCCTGGTCAAGCACCTCGACGACATCTCCGACGCCGACATCGCGGGCCTGAACATCCCGACCGGCATCCCGCTCGCCTACGAGCTGGACGCCGACTTCCGCCCGATCAAGCCGGGCGGCACGTACCTCGACCCGGACGCGGCGAAGGCCGCCATCGAGGCCGTGAAGAACCAGGGCAAGAAGAAGTAACGCGGGCAAGACAAGCCCCCTACCTGCGGTTTATCCGCGAGTAGGGGGCTTGTTTTTGCGCTGGGGCCGCCGCTGGGCCGTCAGGTGCTCGATCGGGCCGTCGCGAAGACAGCGGCCACAGCCGAGCGCGTGCGCTCCTGACTGGAGGGCATCAGATGCACATACACGCGGAGCGTCAGCCCGGGGTCCGAGCGGCCGAGGTACTCCGCGAGGGCCTTGACGTTCTCCCCCGCGTCCAGGAGCACCGAGGCGTAAAAGTGGCGCAGTGTATGCATTCCGTTCTCCCGCGACTCGGCATACGGCTTGCCCCGTTCGGAGACCGGGATGATGCCGACAGCAGCCAACGAGGGCTTCCGCTTCGTCGTTGAGGGACGTACGCCAGAAGTGGCCACCGCGCGGACCGAAGAAGACGAGGCGTTCAGTCACAAGCGGTCCGTCCGCGACCTTCCACGGCAACGTGATCTCGACCGGCGGGAAACGGTTCATGTGGGCCCGCAGCGATTCAGCGGCGGGGGCCGGGAGCGGGACGTCGCGGAGCTTGCCGCCCTTGGGCGGTGCGAAGACCGGTTTGCTGCGGCTGAGCTTGAGTTGCTGGACGACGTGCAGCGTGTCCGACTCGAAGTCGATCGCGTCCACGGCGACGCCCAGAATCTCCCCTTGTCGCAGCCCGCAGCCGCCGCCGAGGTCGACCATTGCCCGATAGCGGTCTGGCATGGCCTCACGTACGGCGAAGACTCTGTCCGGCGTCCAGGGAATGACGCGCTTGGCGTCCACGGTCGGTGGGCGGACCGAACGGGCGGCACACGGGTTGCGCGGGAGATGACCGTCGTCGACGGCCGCGCTCAGGGTGGCTCGCACGTTGGAATAGATCGTCCGGGCGTAGGAGCCGCGGACGGCCCTTCAGCGCCGGGACCATGTCTCGTGCTGTCGAGCGACGTTGAAGATGTGCTCAACCTGTTCCGGCGCAAGCACAGGGCACAGCCCGGGCAGAAGCGCGAGTGGTAGGTTGAGGATTGGGGAGTAGCTAAGGTCTAGGCCCAGCGGCACGGGCGACTGGGGAGGGCGCTGGTGGAGCAGCGATGGCCGGAGGGGCCGCATGCCGATCCTGACGCGGCAAGAGACCGGTACAACGCAGACATGCGGGCATCGCATAGTTCGATGCGAAACCTGTTCCGCGTGGAGTTGCCCACTGCGCACGTGGGCCTGGTGATCGTGATCACCGCGAGCGTCTTCGTGGGAGTGGTCTGGTCACCTAGGACAGGCTTGATCATCGCGGGAGCCTTCGCCGCGCTGTTCGTCGTCGCTCTGGGCGTGGCGCTTCTGGCGGGTAGCCGAGGACGAAGCGCAGTGGGCGCCGCATACAAGTTCACGTTTGGCTGGGCGGACTGGATCACGCCGTAGGGGCCAACCGTGCTTCCTGCCAAGGGCGCTCCGGGGCCTGACATCAGTGCCTGACACCAACAACCGCGCACAAACCCGATCGACCCCGAAGCGCGGCGGACTACCGCCGCAGCTCCATGACGTATCAGCCGACATCGATGAGTCGTTGTGAACAGCGCCCCTTACCCCCGCGCTTCCTCATGCCCCGGGAACCTCCAGCAACCCATATCGATTCCCCTCCGCACCCAACGCCCGCCCGATGCGCGCCGCCAGCGTGCCCCACGGGCGGCAGGCGACCACCGGCAGGGCACGCAGGCGGGCCTGGTCGCCCAGCCATCGCGAGTACTCCGCACTGACCCGCGCCCGATGCCGCTGCACCCCGCTGTCGGGCTCCCGGCAGGCGTAGTTGGCGGCGATCCGGTCCGCGTCCCCCTCGTGCAGGAACACCGCCTGCACGCGGCGGCCCGCCGCCCGGCCCTCGTGGATCGCCGCCGCAGCGGCGGCCGGGGTGAGGTAGTCGCCCTCGATCACGGCGGGCACGTCGACGGTCAGGCGGTTGCGTACGACCCCCAACACCGCAGGCTCCAGGGCCCTGGCGGTGGCGATCTGAAGGTCCAGCACCTGCTCGACGGCGAGTTGCGCGACGTCGGGGATGTCGTCGAAGTGGTGGAGAGCGGGGTGGTGTTCAGCCGTCGTCATGGCCTCGACGGCGCTGACGACGTCGTCGAATTCGACCATGAACCCTTTTGCCTCAGCGGCCAGTTGCGCGGCGACCCGGCTCTTGCCGATGCCGGACGCCCCACCGATCAGCAATATGTCCCACGAAGTTCCCGTCACGGGGCGAACGTATCGCGCGGGTTCCGCGTCCGTCGCCGCCCCTGGCACTACGGTGGCCCAAGTACCGGCCTGTGCACGAGCGGAGCCGATCGGACGGGCCGTGCGGAGAGAGCAAGGAGAGCGGGGAGAGCAATCATGGGCGAGCCCCTGAAGACCTTCGTCGGCGGCGCCGAAGTCGACGTGCCCAACAGCATTCCGGACATCCGGGCCACCCTGCCCGAGGAGAGACGTGAGGAGTTCGACCGCGCCATCAACGACGCCGGTGTGAGCGAGATCCAGGCGGTCATGCGGCACTGGATGCTGGAGGCCGTACCCGATCCGGAGGCCGAGAAGATCCTGGACCGGCTGGCGCAGGACGAGGCCGAGAGGCGGACCGTCGCTTGAGTTTCCGCATCTCCTACGCCCCGCCGGCCGACGACACCCTGGCCAAGATGCGCTACGGCGAGGTCTTCCGGGACGAGATGGCGCGAACCCTGGGCCGCGACCCGTACGGGCACGGGTCGTCGGCCGTCACGAGCGAGCGCGACCGCCGCGAGGCGACGGTCGCCGGGGCGATCGTGCTCTATTACGTCTCCGGGTCCGTCCTGATCGTCACCGTGGTGAGGCTCGTCCCGCTGCCCTGAACCAGCACCGAACCGAGGAGATGCCTCGGGTGCCCGAGCGGTCGTGCCTCACTCCCCGGATTCGGCGGCGCAGGACCGCCGCCACAAGGGACGCGCAGAGCCGCGCCCGGCCCTTACGCCAGCTTCGCCGCCTGGGCCTCGACCACCGCGGTCGGCAGTTCGAAGTCCTCGCCCCCGCCCATCGCGGCCAGGTTCATCGAGGAGAACGAGGCGAACGAGGGGCCCTGGCGCATGGCCACGAGCTTGAACTGGATCTTCTCGCCGTCCTGCTCCACCTGCACCGTCCAGGCGGCCGCATCCTCCCCGCCCTTGACCTGCTCCTCGGTGATCTTGCTGACCTTCTGCTTCTCACCGGCAGCCGTGAAGTCGAACCCGCCCGCACAGTCGGTGGCGGCGGTGCGCAGCGAGGCGACCGACTCCTCCGCGCCCTTGCCGTCGTACGAGCCGAGGGCCAGCTGCGTCGTCGTGATGTCGAACGCCGCCTTGAACGCGTCTTCGGCATCCACGCCGTCCTGCTTGCCCATGCTGCCCTTCTTGGGCTCGCTGACGACCGTCCGCTTGGTGAACGCCGCGGGCTCACCGACCTGCGCCCCCATCAGCGCGTCGGCGAACGGGGCGCAGACCTCCTTCTCGACCTTGATGTCGTCGCCGGAGATCACGTCCTTGGCCGCAGCCTTGGAGATCTTGTGCCCCTTGACGTCACCCTGGGCCAGCGCCGCCTTCTCCAGCTCGGCGGCGGTCAGTGCCTTGGCGGCCGGCTTCGCGGCGGCGGACTCCTTGCCCTTGGCATCCGCCCCCTTGTCACCGGAACCGGAGTCCGATCCGCCGCCGCAGGCGGTGGCGAGCAGGGCCAGGGACACCGCGGTGGCGGCAACGGCGGTACGGCGTATGGCGGTGGATCGCATGGTCCGGTCCGTCTCTCTGAGCTGGGTCTTCGGGTTTTGCTCACTCTATGAGCAGCAGTTGGTTTGACGATCAATCAACCAGGGCACGGGATGTGATCGTGATGGCGCCGTGATCGTCCTGTGAAAACGCTGTCCGTCGCCGCAAGCCGGATCGAACACCGACACAGAGGGCAATTCATCCCATGCAGCCAGAAGGCACAACCGCGGCCGTTCTCCGGTCCGTTGGCGTGACGGAGGACCGGATCGCCGCAGTCGCACCCCTCGCCGGAGGCACGTTCAACGCCGTCACCCGGGTTTCTCTCACCGACGGCAGCGACTGGGTGGTGAAGATACCGCCGCCCACGACCGACGGAACCCTGATGAGTTACGAACGCGATCTGCTGGTCAACGAGGTCGAGTTCTACACCTGCGCGGGCGATTCGGCGGCAGTTCCCCGTGTCCTGCACAGCGAACTCGACCCGGACGCCCCGACCGGCCCGTACGTGATCATGTCGGCCTGCCCGGGTCAGCCCTGGTACGACATCGCCGGCGCCGCGGGCGACCGCGCCCTGTCCGACGCCGAGGAGCGCCGGCTCAGGAACGAGCTGGGGCGGATCGTCGCCCGGCTGCACTCCGTCACGGGCCCCGGCGGATTCGGCTATCCGGCCGGGGCGTTGGGCCCGTTGGCCCCGACCTGGCGGCAGGCGTTCACGGCGATGACGGACGCCGTACTCGCCGATGCGGACACCTACCGCGCCCGGCTGCCGCGCCCCGCAGCCGATATCCGCGCTCTGATCGCCGCAGCCTCGCCCGTACTCGGCGACGTCACCCGGCCCGCTCTGGTCCACTTCGACCTGTGGCAGGGCAACCTGCTCGTCGACGGGGAGCCCGGCGCGCGCACCATCGGCGGGATCATCGACGGTGAGCGGATGTTCTGGGGCGACCCGGTCGCCGACTTCGTATCGCTCGCCCTGTTCGCGAACATGGAGGAGGACGAGGACTTCCTCGCCGGGTACGGGAGCGGGAGCGGGCAGCCGTTGGTGTTCGACGCGTCCGTGCGGCTGCGGCTCGCGCTGTACCGCTGCTACCTCTACCTGATCATGCTGGTGGAGACCGTTCCGCGCCGCGTTCCCCAGGAGCACCTCGACGGGGTGTGGAAGGAAGTCGGTCCGCAGCTCGAATCGGCTCTGGGGGACGTGGAAACGGCACTGCGGGCACGGGACTGACCACAGCGCCGCCTCCCCCTCAGCCGAACAACGCCCGCTGCGCCTCGTGGAGGTTCGGCGGCCACACCGCCTCCGGCGCGCCGTAGGCCTCCAGCCGGGTGTGCAGATCGCCGGCGAAGTCGGGGACGTCGATCTGGTCGAACTCCGTCACCTCGCTGACGCCGACCGTGGCGCTGTACGGGGTGAGCCCGTCGATCCGCATCAGCAGCAACGGAAGGTCAGCCGGCGGGGCGTTGGGTCAGATGCGTGAACGCGTCCAGGTTCCGCGTGGACTCGCCGCGCGACACCCGCCACTCGTACTCCTTGCGGATCGCGCTCGCGAAGCCCAGCTCCAGCAAGGTGTTGAACGAGCCGTCGGCCGCTTCGAGGACCGTGCCGAGCAGCCGGTCCAGCTCCTGCGGGGTGACCACGGAGAGCGGCAGCTTGCCGACCAGATAGATGTCGCCGAGCTGGTCGATCGCGTAACTCACGCCGAAGAGACGGAGGTTGCGCTCCAGCAGCCAGCGGTGCACCGCCGCGTCGTTCTCGTCCGGGTGACGGACGACGAAGGCGTTGAGAGAGAGCGAGTGCTTGCCGACGCGCAGCGAACAGGTGGTGAACAGCTTCCGCGTGCCGGGCAGCTTGGCGACGTAGCTGCCGGGTTCGGGGCTCTCCCATTCGAGCTCGGCGTCCTTCAGGGTCGCCTCGATGATCTGCGCGACCTGCGCGACCTGCGTCGTCACCGCTTCATCGGGTACGTCAGCCATGGTGCGAGCGTACGCGACGGCGGTGTTCGTGCATCGCGGCCGTGTACACGTCGGCGGTCGCGGACGCGGCGGTGTCCCAGCCGAAACCCCGGGCGTGTGCGGCGGCCGCCGCACCCATTCGGGCGACCAGCTCCGGCGCCTCGGCGAACCGGCCCAGCGCCTGCGCGTACGCCTGCGGGTCGTGCCCGGGTATCAGGAAGCCGCTGACCCCGTCCCGCACCGCCACCGGAAGACCGCCCACGGCCGCCGCGACGACCGGGGTGCCCGCCGCCTGGGCCTCGATGGCGACCAGGCCGAAGGACTCGCTGTACGAGGGCATGACCAGCACGGACGCGGCCCGGAACCAGTCGGCGAGCTGGTCCTGCCCGACCGGCGGCTGGAACCGTACGACATCGGCGATGCCCAGCCGCGCCGCCAGCTTCTGCAGCCCCTCCGGTTTGGTGAGCCCGCTGCCGCTCGGTCCGCCGACGACCGGTACGACCATCCGGCGACGCAGCGCGGGGTCGCGGTCCAGCAGGACGGCGACGGCCCGCAGCAGCACGTCCGGGGCCTTCAGCGGCTGGATGCGGCCCGCAAAGAGCGGAATCAGGGCGTCCTTCGGCAGTCCGAGGCGCGCCCGGGCCGCGGCGCGCCCGTCGGCGGGGCGGAAGCGGTCGAGGTTGACCCCGGGGTGTACGACGGCGACGGACCCGGGATCGGCCTCGTAGAAGCGGATGAGCTCGTCCGCTTCCTCGGCGGTGTTCGCGATCAGCCGGTCGGCCGCGCTGACGATCTGGGTCTCGCCGATGACGCGGGCGGCGGGCTCGGGGGTGTCGCCCTCCGCGAGCGCCGCGTTCTTGACCTTCGCCATGGTGTGCATGGCGTGGACGAGCGGGACGCCCCAGCGCTGGGCGGCGAGCCACCCCACATGACCGGAGAGCCAGTAGTGGGAGTGGACCAGGTCGTAGTAGCCGGGGCGCTGGCCGGCCCATGCCTGCATGACGCCGTGCGTGAAGGCACAGAGCTGGGCGGGCAGCTCCTCCTTGGCCAGACCCTCGTACGGCCCCGCGTCGACATGCCGGACCAGGACACCGGGCACCAGCTCCACCGTCGGGGGCAGCCCGCCGGTGGTGGACCGGGTGAAGATCTCGACCTCGATATTGATCGCGGCGAGGCGCTTGGCCAGCTCCACGATGTAGACGTTCATGCCGCCCGCGTCACCCGTGCCCGGCTGGTGCAGGGGCGAGGTGTGCACGGAGAGCATCGCGATGCGGCGAGGTTTGCGGTGACCGCCGGGGAAGGCGGCGGGGAACCTGAGGCGCGGCGCGACACGGCTGCTGCCGAGCCGGGAGACGTACTGACTCACGTCGTCCGGTCCTCCTCACTCAGGGCATGGCACCGAAGGGACCTGAGCCCCTTCGGGGGCTGCAACAGCGGAATCTCTCCTTTCATTTCCGCTTTACCAAATCATTGCAGTGCGGGGGCCGTATGCCGGGTCGGGGTGCCGGGCGCCCCGCGCCGCCCACCGGGCCGGACCGGGGCGGGCACCCGGGCCGCCTTCCGCCCCCGTGAGATCGTTACGCTCGCTGTCATGCGCCCCATCGGCACCGCGACCCGCGGGACCACCAACCCGAACCGGCTCCGCCGCATGGACCGCTGGATCGCCGCCACCCACGGCCCGGCCCTGCGCCGCGCCGGCACCCCCGTCGCCGTCGACCTCGGGTACGGCGCCGCCCCCTGGACCGCCGTCGAGTTGCTGCAGCGCCTGCGTACCGCCGAGCCGCGCACGACGGTGGTCGGCATCGAGATCGACCCGGAGCGGGTCGCGGCGGCGAAACCGTACGAGCGCGAGGGCCTCACCTTTCTGCACGGCGGCTTCGAGATCCCGCTCCCCGAGCGCCCCGACCTCATCCGGGCGGCGAATGTGCTGCGCCAGTACGACGAGGGTGAGGTCGCCGCGGTCTGGCAGCGGCTTTGCGCGCGCCTGGCGCCGGGCGGACTGCTGGTGGAGGGCA
Organism: Streptomyces sp. NPDC088246; assembly: GCF_044741025.1. Taxonomy (NCBI): domain Bacteria; kingdom Bacillati; phylum Actinomycetota; class Actinomycetes; order Kitasatosporales; family Streptomycetaceae; genus Streptomyces; species Streptomyces sp. NPDC088246. Next base: position 59,673 of record NZ_JBIURV010000004.1, on the reverse strand, counting down.
CCTGCGACGAGATCGGGCGCCGGCACGTATGGGTGGCGCTCGGCCCGGAGGGCCCGCGCACCGTGACGTTCGCGACCCGGCTCGCCTCCCTGGACCGCCCCTCCGACCTCGCGGAACGCCTCCCCAAGGCGCTGATCCACCGCAATGTGCCGGGCGAACCGGTCCATGCGTTCCTGCGGGACTTCGACCGGGCGTGGGCCGCGGCGGCTCCGTACGCGTCACTGGGTGCCCGGCAGCGCTGGATCACGGCGGTGCGGGCGCTGTCGGGCGACTGGCCGCTGACGGACGGGGTACGGCGGTGGCGCCAGGGCGAAGTCACGGTGAAGTGGACCGCTCTCCAGCCCAACCGGCAGCCCAACAGGTACTGAACAGACCCGCCGGACCCGCATGCGGGGAGGCGTACGGGAACGCGGACAGGGCATCGTTCGTCAGGACGATGGGGAGCGATTCCCGGGATGTGGGGAGCGATTCCCGGGGCGTCGGTCGACCCGTGTGACCGTCAGGACAGCAGGTGTGTGCCTCTGTTGCTTTTCGGTACGGCATGGCACGATCTCGTCATCGGCAAGAAGTTACTGACGGTAAATCAGATTCATTCGGAGGGGATCCCGTGAACCGACGTCACGTTGCCGCAGCCGCGATCACTCTGGTCTGTGCGCTGACCGTACTCACCGCGCCGGTCCAGGCTTTCGCCGCACCCGCACCCCCCTCCCCCTCGGCGACGCAGCCCGACACCCGGTCCGGTTCCGGGTCGAAGACGCCGAAGAAGAGCCTCGAAGCGGTACGCGAGGAGATCGACGCCCTCTACCGCAAGGCCGGGGCTGCCACCGACGCGTACAACCTCGCCGAGGAGCGGGCCAAGAAGCAGTCCGGCGAGATCGTGAAGCTGGCCAGGGCCATCGTCGAGGGCCAGTCGAAGATCGCCGAGCTCAAGAACCAGGCCGGCGCCCAGGCCCGCGAGCAGTACCGCACCGGCGGACTGCCGCCGGGCGCCCAGCTGATGCTCAGCGACGACCCGCAACTGTTCCTCGACGGGGTGAGCCGGGTCAGGGAGGGCCAGCAGGCCGCCCAGGGCGTCCTCGGTGAACTGACCAGGACCCAGCAGGACCTGGAGACGTACACCCAGGACGCGAGCACCAACTGGGAGAAGCTCGAAGCCAACCGGCTCAAGCAGGCCGAGGCCAAGAAGAAGATAAACGCGCAGATCGCCGCGGCGAAGAAGCTGGAAGACCAGCTGGAGGAGAAGGAGCGGGCCCGCCTGCTCAAGCTGGAGCAGGCGGCCGAGTACAAGCTGCAGACGGCCTGGCTCAGCTCCGGCGCCCTGAAGGACATCAACCGCGAGGCGAGTGCGAGCGGCAAGAAGGCGGTGGCCTTCGCGACCGAGCAGATCGGCAAGCCGTACGTCTGGGGGGCCGAGGGCCCCCGTTCGTACGACTGCTCCGGGCTGACGTCACAGGCCTGGGCGGCGGCGGGCCGGCCGATCCCGCGCACCTCGCAGGAGCAGTGGCGGCTGCTGCCCCACATCGCCATCAAGGACATGCGCCCCGGCGACCTGATCATCTACCACGGCGACGCCAGCCACGTGGGCATGTACATCGGCGACGGCGCGATCATCCACGCCCCCCGCCCCGGCCGGAACGTCACACTGGCGGGCGCGGGCTCGATGCAGATCCTCGGCGTGGTCCGCCCGGACAAGTAGGGGGCGCTGCCCTGACGGGCAGATCAAGCCCGTCCGGCGATCGAGGACGAAGCACCCGCCGTGGGGGCGCCCCACAGCACCCCCACGGGAGTGACCCGCACCACCCACCCCCCACCGTCCCGCGTGACCTTTGTCATGCCCCGGCACCCGCCCCACCCCCGCGCATCTCGCCGGATCCGTGACCTGACGCGGCTTATGGCGGTGCATATGACAGCGGGCAATTACGGAACGCCATTCCGTTCCCCCACCGCGGACCGCTATGGTCCCCGTCTGGCGGATCGTCGATCGTCGTTCCGCCGCGCCCTCGGGGGGAGGGAAGGAAACCCGAACCGATGCCCGTACCTGTACCCCAGCAGAGCGCCGTTTCCGCTGCGGAGACCTCCCACGGCGCCGACCTGACCCTCCTGGTGATCGAGAACGACCCGGCGGGCACCTTCACCGTCCCCGAGCTCCCGGCCGCAGCCGGCACGCGGGTCCGTATCCGCACCGCCCGCAACCTGACCGAGGCGGGCCGGCTCCTCACGGACGACGTGGACTGCATCCTGCTGGACCTGGCCCTGCCGACCGGCAGCGAGGCCCGCTCCGCCCCCGCCGAAGGGGCCGACGAGCTCGCCACCCTCAAGCACGTCCTGCGGATCGCCCCGCGCCACGCCGTCCTCGCCCTCACGGCGGAGGACGACGCCGAGCTGGCCGCCGAGGCGGTACGGGTCGGCGCCCAGGACTACCTCTTCCGCGACGAACTCGACGGACGGCTGCTCAGCCGCGCCATCAGCTACGCCGTCGAACGCAAGCGCGCCGACGTCGCCCAGCACCAGCTCACCGAGTCCCGGCTGCGCGCCCAGGAGAACGCCCGCCTCGAACGCGGCCTGCTCCCCACCCCGCTGCTCGAAGGCTCCGATCTGCGCTTCGCGGCCCGCTACCGCCCCGGCCGCAGCCGCGCACTGCTCGGCGGGGACTTCTACGACACGGTCCGTACGCCCGACGGCACCGTCCACGCGATGATCGGCGATGTCTGCGGGCACGGCCCGGACGAAGCGGCGCTCGGCGTCGAACTGCGCATCGCATGGCGGGCGTTGACGCTGGCCGGGCTCTGCGGCGACGAACTGCTCTCCACCCTCCAGCAGGTCCTGGAGCACGAGCGGGAGAGCGAGGAGATCTTCGCGACGCTCTGCACCGTCGACATCACCCCCGACGGCCGGCGCGCCGGCCTCTGCCTGGCGGGCCACCCCGCCCCGCTGATCGCCCGGCACGGACAGGCCGCGCACCTTCTCCCGTACGAGGACGGCGGCCCGGCTCTGGGTCTGCTGCCGCGTGCGCGCTGGCCTCGCCGTCAGGTGGATCTCGGCGGCTCCTGGAGCCTGATGATGTACACGGACGGGCTGATCGAGGGACGCGTGGGGCCGGACGGCTCTCAGCGGCTCGGCCAGGACGGCATGATCGCGATGATCAACCGCCAGCTGGCTCAGGGGCTCACCGGCGAGGATCTCCTGGAGGCCGCGGTCACCCAGGTGCGGGAGCTGAACGGCGGCGAACTGACCGACGACGTCGCGGTCCTGCTGCTCAACCGCGACCAGGAACACATCCGCCGACGGGGCCTGAACGCCAACCGGGGCCGGAGCATCCCGCGCCCCCGCCCCGAACCGGCATCACCCACGGCCCCGGCAAACCCTGCGAGCGCTCAGCGCCCGCCGTTGTAGGGCCCGTACGGCCCGTCGCTGCTGGAGCCACCGCGCCGGCCGCCGCCACCCGAGACCGCCCTCAGCGCGGGCCGTACGTCCACCAGGAAGACGATGGACGCGACCGCGCCCGCAAGCTGCAGGAACAGCATCGGCACGAAGAGATTCACGGCGACGGTGATACCGAGGATGATCAGCCAGAAGGACTTCTTCTGCTTGTCCGCGGCCCGGTAGGCGTCCTCACGGGCCGTCGCGGCCATGACCAGTGCGACCACGGCCAGGACGAGCATGGCCATGTAGAGCAGCCAGACGAGTGTGCTGAATCCTGTGAGCAACATGGTGTGCACCGCCTAATAAGTGGATGAGCGCCTCGCGGCCAAGGTACCGGGACAACGCGCCGGACACCCCGAAAGGTGCCCGCCCCGCGCCCCGGTACACACTCCGGCTGTGAGCCGAGGCCCTACTTCGCGGTCGGCGGAGTGGTCTTCTTCGCAGCGGGCTTGCGCGCGGGCGCTTTCTTGGCGGGCGCGACCGGGGCCTTGCTCTCCGGCTTGACGGTCTTCGGGGCGGGCGAAGCCTTTGCCGGCCCCGGCTTGGCGGCAGGCTCCGTCTTCGTGGTGCCCGTCGGCCTGGACTCCTTGCGCGGCTCGACGACGACGGCGATCTCGACGATCTCGTCGGCCGTCTCACCACGCCAGGTCTTCACGGTCTGCTCGCCGCGCTCGGCGACCTTCTCGTACGTCTCCCGGGCCCGCACCGCGTACTCCGCAGCGACGCCCAGACTGCGCAGCGCCAGGTCCTGGGCGCTCTCGCCCAGCTTCCGCAGATCACTGTCGAACGACCCGATCACCTCGGTGACCTTGGCCTGCACGGTGGCCTGCGCCTCCTTGGCCTGCAAGGTCACCTTCTCCTGCACGGCCTTGGGGTCGGTGTTGCGCACGGCCTCGATACGCTCCGGCGCCTCGGCACGCAGCTGCTCGATCAGCGCCGGGACCTTGCGCGCCTGCTCGACGGCGATATCGGCCGTACCGGCGGCGAAGTAGAGAGGGGTCGGGTCGGTGAGGGTCTTACGCAGGTCATCGGTGATGGCCATGACTGTGGTCCTCCCGGATCATCAGACTCAGTGTGAGGGTTTTGAAGGCTTTGAAGCTGTGCCGGCATCGCTGCCGCCGGCCGTGCGGGGGCCGTCGGCACCGGGGCGGCCGTCCGCACCGGCTCCCGGTCCGGACTCGCCGCCGGTCGCCGGTCCGGCTTCGGCGCCGGATTCCGGTCCGGGCTCGAACCCGTTCTCCTTGCGGAAGGAGTCGTAGATCTGCAGCAGAACATTCTTCTGCCGCTCGTTTATGGACGGGTCGGCCAGGATCACCGCCCGCGTCTCCAGCTCCTCCCGCTCCCGCTCATCCAGAATCCCGGCCCGTACGTAAAGGGTCTCGGCGGAGATCCGCAGCGCCTTGGCGACCTGCTGCAACACATCGGCGCTCGGCTTGCGCAGCCCGCGCTCGATCTGGCTGAGGTAGGGATTGGACACCCCGGCGGCATCGGCGAGCTGCCGCAGCGACAGCTGCGCATTGCGCCGCTGCTCGCGCAGATACTCACCGAGATTGCCGACGTTGAGTGATGCCATACGTCGATGGTGCGCCACCCTTGCTAACTTTTGCAAGCACCTGCTTGCAAAAGTGCGCCACACCACTCGCATGGCCCTCTGTGACTTCACGCGGTAGATGTCACTGTCCTGTCTCTGTGATGTCCGGGCAGTCTCGGAGATCTCCGGGCAAGTGAGTTGACGTCTCAGTCATCTCCGGGCATTTGGTGGGGTGTCTCGGTCTTCTCCGGGTACGCCGCCTCTTCGCTGTCTACGGTCGTCGTGGCTGGTCGGCGTCGTACCGGAGGCCCGGATGGTTGTGCGCGAGGTGTCGGTACAGGACGTCGAGCTGGAGTACGTCAGCGCGGCTGGGCTTCGTGAAAGTGGGTCTCTGGGGCTCCTGTGGTCGGTTCCGTTCGAGTCGGTACGGCCCGAGCGACGGTTCCCGGCTTTCCGGGGTCAGGGGAACTGGTGCGGTTGGTACTGGTCGGCGACGTGCGGCAGGCATGTGGTGATATGAGTCGTGGCTGGAGCGCGATCGCCTGATGCTGCTCGACTTCGATCCGCTGGTGACGGGCATGTCCTCGCAGCCGTTTCGGCTGTCGTGGACGGGGCCCGACGGGAAGCGGGTGCGCCACACGCCGGACTTCTTCGTCCGGCGCGCGGATGGTACGGCCCTGGTGGTGGACGTGCGCCCGGATGAGCGAATCGGGCCAGGGGACGCGGTGAAGTTCGCGGTGACTGCGGCGGCCTGCCGGTCGGTGGGCTGGGAATTCGCGCGGGTCGGCACGCCGGAGGCCGTGCTGATGGCGAACGTGCGATGGCTGGCCGGCTACCGGCATCCGCGGGTGCACCGCCCTGACCTCGCCGATCGTCTGGTGGAGGTGTTCGCTGACGGCGCCGGTCTGCTGGACGGAGCTCGGAGGGTGGGCGACCAGATCGCGGTGCTGCCGGTGCTGTTCCACCTGCTCTGGCAGCAGGTTCTGACCACGGACTTGGAGGCCGGGCTGCTGTCGGCGGACACGCGGGTCCGGCTCGACCTGGTCCGGGAGGGAGGCGGGGATGCCGTCGCGTCCGCGACTGCTGCGAGCGGGTGACCGGGTGCGCTTCGACAGGCGGCTGCATACGGTTGCCGCTTTGGAGGGGACTGCGGTCCGGCTGGTCGACGAGGGTCAGTCGGCGAGCGTGGTGATGCTGGCCCATCTGCTGTCCTCGGACGGCTTCGAGGTGGTCACTCCGGCCTCGGTGCGGACGGTGGTGCCGGCGGCCGGGGTGCTGGAGGGGCTTCCGGCCAAGGCGGTTGAGCGGGCGGAGTGGTGGCAGCGGCATCTGGTGGAGATGCTCTCCGGGCGGCCGCTGGACGATCCGCACGGGCCGGTGAAACCCGGGTACGACCCGGCGGTCTGGTCCCTGCGGCAGCGGGAGCTGGCGAAGGTCGCCGAGTTGTCGGCGGCAGGGATGGCGGTGTCGCTGACCGCGCTGCAGGACATGCGGGCCCGGTTCGAGCGGGAGGGGGTGCTGGGGCTGGTCGACCCGCGGCTGCGGACCGCCTCGGACGGCACGGGCCGCGCCGACCGGCGGGTGGTCGAGGCCCTGCGGAAGGTTGTGGATGAGCAGACCGGCCGGTCCACGGTCTCCGCGCAGGTGCTGCGGCGCCGGATGGAACGCCTCTTGGAGGCCGAGCACGGACCGGGAGTGGTGCCGCTGCCGTCGCGGGCGGCTTTCTACCGGCTGTTGAAGGCGGTCAGCGCCGGGCGGCACACGCTGGGCTCGGCCCGCACCCGCCGTTCGCTGGCCAAGCAACCGGAGGGCATGTTCGGGCAGCTCACCGCGGCCCGGCCGGGCGAGGTGATGGAGATCGACTCCACTCCGATGGATGTGCTGGTCGTTCACGATGACGGCACGGTGGACACAGTCGAGCTGACCGGCATCGTGGACATCGCGACCCGCACGCTGGCGGCGGCGGTGCTGCGGCCGTCGACGAAGGCGGTGGACGCCGCACTGCTGCTGGCCCGGGCGATGACGCCGGAGCCGATGCGTCCGGGCTGGGCAGACGCCCTGCGGATGTCCCGCTCGGTGCTGCCGCACGCCTCGCTGACGGCGCTGGACGAGCGGCTGGCTCAGGCGGCGGCGATTCCGGTGATCACGCCGGAGACGATCGTCTGCGATCGGGGCAAGGCCTATATCTCCGACACGTTCCGCTCTGCCTGCCAGTCACTGGGCATCTCCTTCCAGCCCGCCCACCCCGACACCCCGACGGACAAGCCGCACATCGAGACCACGCTCGGGTCGGTGGCCTCGATGTTCGTCCAGCACCTTCCCGGCCACAAGGGACGCAGCACCGAACACCGTGGCACCGATCCGGCCGCAGAGGCCGTCTGGACGATCCATCAGCTCCAGGAACTGCTGCAGGAATGGATCGTCCACTGGCAGAACCGGCCGCACGACGGACTGCGGGACCCACTGATGCCCGGCAAGGCACTGACTCCGAACGAGAAGTACGCCGCCCTGGTCGCTGCCGCTGGGCACGTCCCGGTCGCGCTCAGCCCCGACGAGTACATCGAGTTGCTGCCCCGCTGCCGACGGAGAATCAACTCCTACGGCATCCGCCTGGGCCACCGCACCTACGACAGCGCCGAGTTGAACCCCTTCCGCCGCCAGCCGTCCGGCGCCGGAGTGGACGGGCGGAGCTGGGAAGTCCACTACGACCCCTACGACATCTCCCGCGTCTGGGTACGCAACCACCGTGAAGGCGGCTGGATCACCGCCATCTGGCGGCACCTTCGCACCGCCCCGACGCCGATGGGCGAACTCGCCTGGGACCACGCCCGCCGCATCCTGGCCCAGCGCGGCACCGACCCGGCGACCGAGGACGAGATCGCCCAAGCCGCCGTCGCCCTGCTGGACCGCGCCGCCGACGGCCCGGAGGACACACCCACGAAACCGCCCCGCGCATCGCGCCGGGGCCGCAAGGTCGCCGCCCGGACCCGGGCCACTGCCGAACCTTCCTGGCCCCGCCCGGACGCGCCGGCCGAAGAGAGCGCTGCCGAACCGGTGGAGACGGACGAGGACGAACTCGCCGACGTGATCCCGCTGGAGATCTTCGACGCACGCAAGGAGGCCGAACGGTGGTGGTGAACACGCCGGAGCCGGAAGGCGAGGACGTGCCTGAGCCCGGCGAGGACCGCACGGACCCGTCCACGCGACTGGAGGGCTGGCGCCGGTTTGTTGAAGAGGACTCGGCCGTCTTCCACCTGCTGCCCGAGCAGCAGTGGCAGGACCTGAGCCCCCCGATGCGAGACGCCTACGACGAGGCCCGCATCGCCTACCACTCCGAACTCCAGGTCGTGCGCACCTCCACGGTCAAGGACATCGCCCACCAAGGGCGGCTGCTGACCCTGCTCAACCAGCGCGAGCACGGCGCCCGCCGCGGACTCATCGTCTCCGGGGAATGGACCACCGGAAAGACCACCGCGCTCAAGCAGCTCGGCCGCCTGCACGAACTACGCGTCCGACAGCGCTACCCGGGAAGCCAGCGCATCCCGGTCGTCTACATCACCGCCCCGCCCAAAGGCTCCCCACGCAAACTCGCCCTGGAGTTCGCGCGGTTCCTCGGCCTGCCCGTGATCGGCCCGAGACACAACACCATCGACGTGACCAGCGCCGTCTGCCAGGTGCTCATCGAGGCACGCACCGACCTGGTCCTGGTCGACGAAATCCACCTGCTCAACCACGCCACCATCGCCGGGGAAGACCTCTCCGACCACCTGAAGTACTTCACCGAGCACCTGCCCGCGACCTTCGTCTATGCCGGCATCAACGTCGAACAGTCGGGGCTGTTCACCGGCATCCGCGGCAAGCAGCTGGCTGGCCGCTGCGTCCTCCTCCGCACCGGTCCCTTCCCGCTCAACGCGGAGTGGCGGTCCCTGATCGCGTCCATGGAGAACACCCTCCGTCTCCACCGGCACGAGCCGAACACCCTGGTGAAGATGGCGAAACACCTGCACCAGCGCACCGGCGGCATGATTGGAAGCCTCTCCCACCTGATCCGGGCAGCAGCGATCTCCGCGATCCTGGACGGAACCGAGCGCATCACCCGGACCACGGTCAAGAACATCCGCATCGACCACAGCAGCGAGTCCTCCACCCGCGGACGCACCGCCTTTCTGCCCCGCACCGGCTGAACCATGACGTTCCACCCGGCCCTCATCCGCCCTCTGCCCATCACGCTGCCGCCCTTCCCCGGCGAGTGCGAATCGTCCTACTGGAACCGCCTCGCACTGGCGAACCACGTCCCTCTGGCCCGCCTGCGCTCTCCCTCACGCTGGCTGGACTCGCGCCTCACCAAAGTCGATATCCTCTGCATCCTCAGCGGCCAGTCCCGGCAGAACCTGTCCCAAACCATCCCCGACCTCCGGGCGAGCGACGTGTCGCCCACCACGAAAACGCCTGCCCCGGCCCCCGACCACGTGCTTCGCTGGGCCTGCCGCCGCTGCGTCGTCATACGCACCGGTTCCACCCTCCCCGCCCAGGTCTGGGCCTCCACGCACGACAACGTCTGCCTCCGCCACAACCTCTGGATCGGCAAGAACGTCTTCGCTCCCGAACAGCAGCTTGACCTGTCCCGAACCCCTGATGTGATCCGCGCCCAACGCCAGTACTGGCGGCTGCGGCGGCGCTACGGTCCGATCGTCACCAGCATCTGCCAGGACACCACCGGCAAGCTCTGGAGCGGTCTGGCTCACCGCCACTACCGGCTCGTCCACCGAGCCGAGCTCCTCCACGACCTGGTCCGGATCAAGGCGCCAACAGTCGAACAGGACAAGGCGGCCCCCTGGCTGATCGCGGCTGGATACCCCGAACACGTCACGCTGATCAGCCTGTTCGCATCCGTCCAATGGAGACGGTCGCTCCTCAGTGACGACCTCCTCGTGGTCGCGCAGGCCATCGCCGAATTCCATCGCCGCTTCCCGATGCAGGCGCCCTTGCGGGGCACCAGCCGCACATGGGTCAGCACGACCATCGAAGCCACAGCCAGAAAGATCGAAGCCCTCCTGCCCCCCATAAGCCTCCGACGAGGCAGAACTGAGACAGGACAGCCGCGACGGAACTATGCACAAAGAGCTCAGCGTCCATCCCTGACATACAAGATCACGGATGACGACGGAGACCCGGGACATGACAGACACAACCACTCGATACCTCTACCTCGCCCGGCACGGTGAAGCGTCAGCAGACGAGACAACCCTGACGGACAGCGGCCGGCGCCAAGCCGTTCTGCTCGGTGAACGGCTCCAGAGCACCCCACTTTCGGCGATACACCACGGGCCGCTACCTCGGGCGCAGCAGACGGCCCAGCTGATCAGCGCACAACTTGACGCCGTCCCACTGCACCAATCGGAACTGGCCGGCGACTACATCCCCTACCTGCCTACAAAGGAGGAGCTGCCGCCAGATTCGGCCGACGCCATGCTCAGCTTCCTCGCTCAGGTTCCGGAAGAGGAGCGCAACCGCGGTCCAGCACTGGCCCGGGAAGCACTCGCAGAATTCACAGGCCCGGTCGACGGCGATCGCCCCCGCCATGAACTGGTCGTCACCCACAACTTCCTCATCGGATGGCTGATCCGAGCTGCCCTCGACGCGCCCGAGTGGCGCTGGATGGGCCTCAACCACGGCAACGCAGCTCTGACGGTCATCCGCTACGCACCCGGCAGGCCGTCCTCCGTGCTTTTCTACAACGACATGCGGCACCTGCCCGCAAAACTGCGCTGGACCGGCTTCCCGTCCGAACTCCACATCTGACCAAGAAAGCCGTTTGCCGGGACTTGAGTGAGACGACCTTGCGAAAGCCGTCTCACTCAAGTCCGGGCACCGCAGGTCAGGGGACCGCCTCACCCGGACTTATCTGAGACCGGACAGTCACCTTCCAGCGATTGTTGTCACCGGTTGAGCCGTGCCACGGCAGTTGGAACCTGGCCGCGCTTGCTGGCGCCGCGCGACCTGGGCAGTGTCCGGCGAATCATTGCGTACCAGCGGCGGCTGGCCGCTCCTTCAGCTCAGCCGCGACTGTCAGAGGTGCGCAGTACGCTCCGGCCATGACGACCAGGATCAGTCTGACCTTCGACTGCAAGGACGCGAAGCTCCTCGGCCGCTTCTGGAAAACGGCGCTGGACTATGTCGACGAGCCGCCGCCCGCTCCCTTCAAGACCCGCGAAGAGTGGCACGCGAGTTTCAACCTTCCGGCGGACGACTCAGTGGACGACGTGGCATGGCTCTGCGATCCCGACGGCATCGGACCCCGGCTCTCCATCCTCAAGGTCCCTGAGCCGAAGACGGCAAAGAACCGACTCCATATCGACGTCCGGGTGCCAGGACACGGCAGTCCCGAGGAACGGTGGGCACGGATCAGGGCGAAGGCCGACCTGCTGGTGAAGGCGGGCGGTATCACCGTGGAGGAGTTCAACGGGCACCACATCATGATGGCCGACCCGGAAGGCAATGAGTTCTGCGTCGCCGCTGCCCGGCCCGCGGGCTGACAAGGTTCGAGGCCCTGACACATCGGGCCCAACAACCGTGTCAGGCGTGCTCAGAACGGCCAGGGCACCACGTTCTATCGGTTTCAACTACCGCGTCACGGCTCACCGGTGGTCCCGCAGGTGGCATGGGAACGAGTTCGGGGTGTTCGCGTGCGAGGCGCTTCGTCCCCCGCCCCCAGACGTCGTGTCTGTGGTGGCTGAGCGTGATCTGGAGCGGCCGGGATGCGTAGAGGGCTCGCTGTAGGTGGGCCATGGCGGGCTCAGCGCTTCGGGCTCGGGTGATCAGTGGGTTGAAGACGGCGAACGTGGCGTCGTAGTCGGTGGTGAGGATTTGTTCGGCGATCCCGAAGACGGCTGCGGCAGCCAGGGGGTCGATCGGCGGATCGGTGTAGGCGACGGAGGGGTGCCGCTTGCCTGGTCTGTCTCTTTCCGCGCTTCTACGGTCGAAGTGGCTGGTCAGCGCCGTACCGGAGGCGTGGATGAGTGTGCGCGAGGTGTCGGCGTAGGACGTCGAACTGGAGTACGTCAGCGCGGTCGGCATCCGTGAACGGGGAGCCTTGGGACACCTGTGGCCGGTCCGGTTCGAGTCGGTACGGCCTGAGCGCCGGTTCCCGGCTTTTCGTGGTCAGGGCAAATGGTGCGGTTGGTACTGGTCAGCGACCTGTGGTGGGCATGTGGGGTATGAGTCGTGCCTGGAGCGAGCCGGATGACGCGGCAATGTGCACCGTGACGGCGGCGGCCTGCCAGGCGGCGGTGCTGCGGCCGTCTTGGAGTCCGGATGGCCGCCCCGACACCTAAAACCCGCACCTGGACGTCAACTTCACTCTGATCCGCGGCGACGGCTCGCCGACCGACGGATTCAGTCAGGCCGCGTGAGCCAGCCAAGGCATGGAAGCCTGAGCTGGCGCGTGTTGGCGAGCACCTCGCGGAGTCCTGGCACCGCGTCCGAGGGCTGGTCGCGGGAACCGGGTCAGGTCACAGCAATCGGTCGACCAGCCCGTCGATGTAGCCCGGGGTGAGCGGGACCATGCCGAACAAGACGCGGATATACATCGGGGCCAGGATGTGGTCCAGCACGTCGAACGCGTCGGGTGCGTGCTCGCCACGGTCGCGGGCGCGATCGAGCATGGACTGCAGTTGCCGGGTGCGTTCGGCGCGGAGGTCGGCCCCAGCCTGCAGCCCCTGCTGACCGCTGCTCGACAGGGCGACGGCCAGGTGCAGCACCGCCGGACCGTCGGGTCCGGTGATCTCGCGGGCCACTTGGGCCGCGTAAGTGCGCAAGTCGCCGGCGAGGCTCCCGGTGTCGGGCATCGGCGACTGCGCATTGAGGCGGGTGAGCGCCACGTCGGTGAGCAGGGTTTCCAGGTCGCCCCACCGGCGGTAGATGCTGCTGTCGGCTACGCCTGCGCGGGCTGCGACCTCGCCGACGGTGAAGTTGCCGTAGCCGCGCTCACTGATCAGGTCGGTGACGGCCTGGTGCACCTGCGCGCCGACGCGGGCGCTGCGCCCACCGGGCCGCCGGGCTCGCTGACTCTCGTTCATGCCCCCACCTTAACGCAGTCGCGACTTGCGTTTGCGGGGCGATCCTCCCTATAGTCACCTAACGCAGTTGCCGACTGCTTTAGGGCGCTCAGGTGTATCACCACCTGCGTCGACCGCGACCGGGCGTAACCAACGATTGAGGGGCATCCCATGGCTGCATCGCATGCGACCGTAGGCAGTCGATCAAACCGGGCCGTGCTGCTCACGGTGACCTGCCTAGGCCAATTCATGGTCCTGCTCGACAACACGATCGTTGGAGCGGCACTGCCCGATATGCAGCACCGGCTGCACACTCAGCTGACCGGACTGCAATGGATCGTCGACGCGTACGTACTGCTGGTCGCCATGCTGCTGCTGTCCGGCGGTGTCTTCGCCGACCGATTCGGCCGCAAGCGGGTGTACCTGACCGGCGTGGCGGTGTTCACCGCCGCGTCGCTGCTGTGCAGCCTCGCACCCTCGCTCGGCTGGCTGGTCGCCGGCCGGGTGCTGCAGGGCATCGGGGCCGCGGCGCTGAGCCCTGCCTCGCTCGCCCTGCTCGCCGCCTCCTATCCCGTGCCGCAGGAACGAATCAAGGCGATCGGGCTGTGGGCCGGACTCAGCGGAATCGGTCTGGCCGCAGGCCCCGTGGCCGGCGGCGTGCTCACACAAGCCTTCGGCTGGCCCGCCATCTTCCTGGTCAATCTGCCCATCGGCGTGGTCCTGCTGCTGGTCGGCCTACGCCACCTCGGCGAGTCCCGCAACCCGAGCGCCCCCGCTATCGACATCCCGGGCACGGTGCTGTCCGTTCTGGCGGTGGGGGTACTGACCTACGGGCTGATCGAGGGGGGTGCCCGCGGCTGGACCTCACCGGTCATCCTGGGCAGCTTCGCCGCCGCGGCGATCCTCCTCGCCGCCTTCGTCGCCGTCGAAGCCCGTCGTTCCGCTCCGATGCTGCCGCTGCCGCTGTTCCGGCAGCGCCTGTTCACCGTGTCCAACACCGCCATGGTCGTGGTGGGGTTCGCGCTCATGGGATCGTCGTTCTTCTTCTCCCAGTTCTTCGTGTACGTCCAGGGCAGCTCAATCCTGCGCGCCGGCCTGCAGACCCTGCCGGTATCCCTCGCCATGGTGATCGTCAGCCCGTACGCGGGCCGACTCGCCGCCCGGTACGGCTTCCGAATCGTGGTCACCACCGGCCTGGCCCTGGCCGGCCTGGGACTGCTGGCGCTCGGCATGGTGCACGCCGACACCGGCTACGGGAACGTGTGGTGGCGGCTGGGACTCACCGGCATCGGCTTCGCACTGGCCATGTCCCCACTGACAGGCGCCGCCATCCAAGCAGTCGGCCCGCAGGAAAGTGGCCTCGCTTCAGGCATCAGCAGCACCACCCGGCAGATCGGCGCGGTGCTCGGCGTGGCGGTACTCGGAGCCATCGTCCGCACCCGGCAATCCGGCGGCGCCTCCTTCGAGACCGGCCTCAACAGCGCCTTCCTCGCTGCCGGCGCCATCATTTTGGCCACCGCCGTAGTCACCGGCCTGTGGCTGGCGAGGTCCAAGCCCGCGGAAGGCTCCGCGGCGCCGCGACGTTCCACTGATCCAGGTGTGGTCACCGCCTCGAACGAGGCATCCGTGAACAGCCGTTGACAAGAACAACGCCTTGGCCGGGAGGAGCGGCTGCGCGACATCGTCACCGCCATGCCCAGCCGCGGCGACACAGTCGTCGGCAACGACGTCTGGTTCAGGGACCGGGCGACCGTCATGCCCGGCGTACGGATTGGCGACGGCGCCATCACGGCATCGCCCTCAACGCCTCGTGATCACAGAGCCTGGGTGTGCTGGGTCCACATGCCGGTTCGGACACTCGAGGGGAGCCACCTGCGCTGGCTCGTCCGCCCGAAGCCCGCTGCCGAGCTGCTCGCAAACCTCGCAGCGCGCTGACACTCCACCAGGCGCTTGGCGGTGCTGCAGTAGGTGCGCCGGGCCGAATCGCACGAGCAGGCTCAGGCCGGCGCACCGGCACACCCGGGCCCAGTGGGATCCCGCAGCTTCACCCCACCAGGAACGCCAGGGCCATCGGTGGACTTTCGCGATGCACACCCCCAGAGGTGGCTGCCTACGGTTGAGCGGGACAGGAGGAGCCGGCTCGTCCCACTCAACCGTAAGCACCACAGGTCAGAGCCCCACCATGCCCACAGTTGTCTGGGACAGGACAGCAGAACACTGCCCACCCTTCCGGGCCACAACTGCGTGCTCAGCCGGCAGCAGCACCGAACCACTTGGGCAGCTGACTGAGCAGATCCTGCTGATCTTCACCGACCCACGCCACGTGGCCGTCCGGCCGCAGCAGTACCGCAGGCACGTCCAATTCCTCGCTGCCGTCGACGACGTGGTCGACCCGGTCTGCCCAGCCCGCCACCGAGAGCCGGCCGGTCCGGTCGAGCAGGAGCCCGCGGCCGCCGTGCATCAGCTCGTAGAGACGCCCCCGCTTCAGCCCCACGTCCCGCATCCGCCGGCCGAGCAGTTCGTGGCCCTCGCCGAAGTCGTAGCGGACCTCGACCGCGGTGATGATCCCGGTCACGTACCGGTTCACCTCCTCGAAGTCCATCAGCTTCGAGAACAGCTCCCGCAGCGCGGTCGCACCCGGACCGGTTCCGAGCAGCGTGATCTGCGCGCGGGTGTTGTCCAGCACGCGGGCGCCCACCGGGTGCCGTTCGGCGTGGTAGCTGTCCAGCAGCCCCACCGGCGCCCAGCCGTTGACCTCTGCGGCCAGCTTCCAGCCGAGGTTGAACGCGTCCTGGACGCCGAGGTTGAGCCCCTGCCCGCCGGTCGGCGGGTGGATGTGCGCCGCGTCGCCGGCCAGCAGCACCCGGCCGACCCGGTAGCGCTCGGCCTGCCGGGTGGCGTCGCCGAACCGGGACAGCCAGCGTGGCGAGTGCACGCCGAAGTCGGTGCCCGCGACCGCCCGCAGCTGCTCCTTGAACTCCTCGAACGTCGGCGCGGTCGCACGGTCCTCGGCCACGCCGTCGGCCGGCACGACGACGCGGTACGTCCCGTCCCCGTTGGGGATGGCGCCGAACCGCAGTTGGGTCTTGCGGACTTCCTCGACGATGGCGTCAACCGTCGCCGGATCCTCGGTCATCTCCATGTCGCCCAGCAGCGTCTCGACCTTGGCGGGCTCGCCGGGGAAACCGACGCCGAGCAGCTTGCGCACCGCACTGCGGCCGCCGTCGCACCCGACGAGGTAGCGCGAGCGCAGGTGCGTGCCGTCCGCCAGCTCGACGGTCACCCCGGCCCCGGCCCCGTCTTCGGCCTGACTCAACCCGACCACTTCGCAGCCGCGCCGTATCTCGGCACCGAGTTCGAGCGCACGCTCATTGAGCAGCCGCTCGGTGACCGGCTGCAGGGTGGAGAGGCCGTACGGGTGCGCCGTGTCCAACCGGTCCGGCCACGGCTTCATGATGCCGCCGAAGAAACCGCCGACCGAGAACCGCTCGCTGACCGCGAGGAACCGGTCAAGCAGGCCACGCTGGTCCATCATCTCGACGCTGCGCACGTGCAGACCGCGCCCGCGGGACTCCCCGGTCGGCTCCGCCAACTTCTCCAGCACGACCACGTGCACTCCGGCCAGCCGCAACTCGCCGGCCAGCATCAAGCCGGTCGGTCCGCCGCCGACCACGATCACGTCAATCATCAGAACGCCCATTCAACGAGATTGGATTTCGGCCAGCCGCTCCGCGCAGTCCGGCGGCACGCACACGCGCTCTTCCGCGCCGAGTCTCCGCAACCGCACCGCGAGTTCCACCGGCGGTTCGACGTCCCCGCGTGACCCATACGTCGACAACAGCACACGTACTTCGCGAATCCCTGATTTCCGCAGGTTCTGGCCTCGGCCGACGATTCTGCGGCACGACCCGGGCCTTGCCGCAAGCCCCCCGGTGCGCTATATCTTGAGAGTGGCAAGGAGTGGGTAACCTCCTTGCCTTTGCCTTTTGTCGTCCGCTCTGGACGGACAAGCTCCTCCCGATGCGGTGACGCACCGCGTACGGCGATGCCGACGGTCCAGGAGGACCTTCCCATGGGCCTGCGGATGCAGCCGCGGAACGAAAGGTCCTTCACCCTCTTCAGCGCAAGGCTGGCTCGAACGTCGCTACACGGAAGAGCAGTCAGTGCCCCGATAGTTGACCTTCACCTTGGGGGAGGCCACAGCATCGGTGGGGCCGGGCGATGTGCTCGGCATGAGGAGGAGTGAGCATGGGGTTGCTGACCATTGGGACGTTCGCGAAGGCGTCCCGCCTGTCACCGAAGGCGCTGCGTCTCTATGACGAGCTCGGCCTGCTGACCCCCGCTCGCGTCGACCCGGTGACCGGCTACCGAGCCTCACCATGCCCACAGTTATCTGGAACAGGACATCCGTTCCCAGTGCCGGCCTGTGAGGGTTTCCCGCTGGATCCGCTCGGCGAAGTGATCGAGTCCCGGTCAGTCTGCGCAGCGAGGTCTCTCGTGGGCTGAGCTATGGACGTCGCGCGACGAAGATGAACTCCCTAGGCCTTCTTTCTCGCCCACAAGCCCAAGGGATCGTGACGAGACACCTCAGGTTGAGCGAGACGGACGAACATCCGGCGTCTCGTTCAACCTGATCAGGAATGGAGAAGCGCCGGCCCCCGAGCCGCAGCTAGCGTGGCCAACGGTGAAATCGCCGTCCGGGGCGATCGGGCTGTCGAATTGCGCACTTCCCATTCGCCTTCGAGCCGGACAATCCCGACCGGACCCACGACTTGCAGGAGTGACCATGGCCAGCTCTGCCACCCAGGGAATCAAGACCGTGCTGCATCCCGTTTCCGACCTGGCGAGGGCCAAGGAGGTGTACGCCGCCCTGCTCGGCGTAGCGCCGCAGGCCGACGAGTCCTACTACGTCGGCTTCGAGGCCGCGGGCCAGCACATCGGGCTGGTGCCGGGCGGTGGACAGCAGGGCATGACCTCACCGGTGGCCTACTGGCACGTGCCGGACATCGAGGCGAAGCTGGCCGAGGTGACCGCCGCGGGTGCCACCGTGAAGGAGCCGGCACACGACGTCGGTGGCGGCCGCCTGGTGGCCACCGTCACCGACCCCGACGGCAACGTCCTCGGGCTGCTTCAGGACCAATGACTGCCGACCCCCGCTCCCGCGCTCGGCGCCGTCGCGACACCGGGCATCGGCTCACCCACGACATCGATCTCTGAGTGGCCAGTGCCTCGGCGGACGGTGCGCCGTACCTGGTACCGCTGTCCTTCGACCGGGACGGCGAGGCGCTGCTGATGGCCACGCCGACGGACAGCCCGACCGGCAGGAACCTCGCCGCCACCCGAACCGTTCGGCTGGGGCTGGGCCACACCCGCGACGTGTCCATGATCGAGGGCGGAGTCGAGGTCCTCGAGATCGACGCGCTGCCGGCAGCCGCGGGGGACCGGTTCGCCGCGCGCACCGGCTTCGACCCTTCCCCAAGCTCTCAACTTCGTTCGAGCAGGGGAGACCCCATTGCGCAGGCCACCCCGTACCGCTGGTTCCGCATCTCCCCACGCCGCATCCAGGCCTGGCGCGAGGTGAATGAGCTGCCCGACCGCGAGCTGATGCGCGACGGCCGCTGGTTGGTCTGACGCCTCGGAGGGCACGCCGCGTGGCCGCCGGGGCCCAGAGGCTCCACGGGCCGAAGCGGAGAACAACCACACGTACGCTCGAAGCTGGTCGGATCGAGCCAGGCGACGCCGACGGAGACCGCGAAGGCGACCCCGCCCAACAGATGGAGACACGATGAGCATGGCCACGAGGACTGACACGCAGTCGCCTGCGCCGCACGTTGCCGACAGCCACGATCTGATCCGCGTGCACGGTGCGCGCGAGAACAACCTCAAGGACGTCAGCATCGAGATCCCGAAGCGCCGGCTGACGGTGTTCACCGGAGTCTCCGGCTCGGGCAAGAGCTCGCTGGTGTTCGACACCATCGCCGCGGAGTCGCAGCGGATGATCAACGAGACCTACAGCGCCTTCGTGCAGGGCTTCATGCCGACGCAGGCGCGGCCCGAGGTCGACGTACTCGACGGGCTGACGACCGCGATCATCGTCGACCAGCAGCGGATGGGTGCCGACCCCCGCTCCACGGTCGGCACCGCCACCGACGCCAACGCGATGTTGCGCATCCTCTTCAGCCGGCTCGGGAAGCCGCACATAGGCCCGCCCAGTGCGTATGCCTTCAACGTCCCCTCGGTCCGGGCGAGCGGTGCCATCACCGTCGAGCGCGGTGCCAAGAAGGCGGTGAAAGCGACCTTCAACCGCACCGGCGGCATGTGTACGCGCTGCGAGGGCCGGGGCACGGTCTCCGACATCGACCTCACCCAGCTCTACGACGACTCCAAGTCGCTCGCCGAGGGCGCGTTCACCATCCCCGGCTGGAAGTCGGACAGCTTCTGGACCGTGCGGGTCTACGCCGAGTCGGGCCTCCTCGATCCGGACAAGCCGATCCGCGAGTTCACCGAGAAGGAGATGCAGGACTTCCTCCACCGGGAGCCGACCAAGGTGAAGGTCGAGGGCGTGAACCTCACCTACGAGGGACTGATCCCCAAGATCCAGAAGTCGTTCCTGTCCAAGGACAAGGAGGCGATGCAGCCGCACATCCGGGCGTTCGTGGAGCGTGCTGTCACGTTCACCACCTGCCCCGAGTGCGATGGCACCCGGCTCAGCGAGGGGGCCCGGTCGTCGAAGATCAAGCGGATCAGCATCGCCGACGCCTGCGCGATGCAGATCAGCGACCTGGCCGAATGGGTCCGCGGCCTCAAGGAGCTGTCGGTGGCGCCGCTGCTCGCCGCGCTTCAGCACACCCTGGATTCGTTCGTCGAGATCGGGCTCGGCTACCTCTCGCTCGAGCGGCCGGCGGGCACGCTGTCGGGTGGCGAGGCGCAGCGCGTCAAGATGATCCGGCACCTCGGCTCCTCGCTCACCGATGTCACCTACGTCTTCGACGAGCCGACGATCGGGCTGCACCCCCATGACATCCAGCGGATGAACGACCTGCTGCTGCGGCTGCGGGACAAGGGCAACACGGTGCTAGTCGTGGAGCACAAGCCCGAGACGATCGCGATCGCCGACCACGTGGTCGACCTCGGCCCCGGCGCCGGTACGGGGGGCGGCACCGTCTGCTTCGAGGGCACCCTCGAGGGGCTTCGGGCCAGCGGCACCGTCACCGGCCGCCATCTCGACGACCGGGCCGCTGTCAAGGAGACGGTGCGCAAGCCCACCGGCACCCTGGAGATCCGCGGCGCGACGGCGAACAATCTGCAGAACGTCGACGTCGACATCCCGCTCGGTGTGCTGACGGTCGTCACCGGCGTCGCCGGCTCCGGCAAGAGCTCGCTCGTGCACGGATCGATCCCCGCCGGCGAGGGTGTGGTCTCGGTCGACCAGGGCGCGATCCGCGGCTCGCGACGGAGCAATCCGGCGACGTACACCGGACTGCTCGACCCGATCCGCAAGGCGTTCGCGAAGGCCAATGGCGTGAAGCCGGCGCTGTTCAGCGCCAACTCCGAGGGCGCCTGCCCCACCTGCAACGGTGCCGGCGTCATCTACACGGACCTGGCGATGATGGCCGGCGTCTCCAGCCCCTGCGAGGAGTGCGAGGGGAAGCGGTTCCAGGCATCGGTGCTCGAATACCACCTCGCCGGTCGCGACATCAGCGAGGTGCTCGCGATGTCGGTGACCGAGGCCGAGGAGTTCTTCGGCGCCGGCGAGGCGCACACGCCGGCCGCGCACAAGATCCTCGAGCGGCTGGCCGACGTCGGGCTCGGCTACCTCACTCTCGGCCAGCCGCTGACCACGCTGTCCGGCGGCGAGCGGCAGCGGCTCAAGCTGGCCACGCACATGGCCGAGAAGGGCGGCGTCTACGTCCTCGACGAGCCGACCACGGGCCTCCACCTCGCCGACGTCGAGCACCTGCTCGGCCTGCTCGACCGGCTCGTCGACTCGGGCAAGTCGGTCATCGTCATCGAGCACCACCAGGCGGTCATGGCGCACGCCGACTGGATCGTCGACCTCGGCCCCGGCGCCGGCCACGACGGCGGCCGGATCGTCTTCGAGGGCACACCCGCCGACCTCGTCGCCGCCCGCTCCACCCTCACCGGCGAGCACCTCGCGGCCTACGTCGGCACCTGACCGAGGCCCTCGCGGACGCCGTGGGACGAGTTCTCTCATGTGTTTCGACTCGTCCCACTCGGCTGATGGCGAGACGTGTCCGAGCAGGACGAGCAAGACCGACCGCCTTGGGGTGCACCCGAGGGCTTCGGCCATGACTGCCGCGGACGCAGGCCTCGCGGTCGTCGTCGCCGAGCCGGTCGCTCGGCTCGTCCTCGGTCAGCTCCGGCTCCAGGGCGTCGTCCATGCTTCATCTCCGGCCTCGGGAGCTGTGTGAAACTGGTCAGGTGAGACGGCAGAACCTCGACGACCTCGTCCGGCTGCGGCGGGCCCGCGATCGGATGGACCGTGACTACGGCGAGCCGCTCGACGTCCCGGCGCTGGCGCGTGGCGCCCTGATGTCGCCGGGCCATTTCTCCCGCAGCTTCCGCGCCGCTTTCGGCGAGACGCCATACGGCTACCTGATGACCCGCCGCATCGAGCGGGCGAAAGCGCTGCTGCGGCGCGGCGACCTCACAGTGACCGAGGTCTGCTTCGCGGTCGGCTGTACGTCGCTGGGGTCGTTCAGCTCCCGCTTCACCCAGTTGGTCGGCGAGAGCCCGAGCGCCTACCGGGCGCGGAGCCATGACCATGGCGCCGCCATCCCGGCCTGCATGGCCAAGATCCACACGCGGCCGGTCAGGAACGGTGGAGCGAGCCCCGCCACCAAGCCATAGCGTGAACGGCATGGAGATCAGCCTTTCCCAATGCTTCATCGCTGTCGACGACCACGACAAGGCGATCGCCTTCTACCGCGATGTGCTCGGCCTTGAGGTACGCAACGACGTCGCGTTCGAGGGGATGCGCTGGGTGACCGTCGGAGCGCCCTCGCAGCCGGACGTGAACATCGTCCTGGAACCGCCCGCCGCCGATCCGAACGCCTCACCGGCCGACAAACAGGCCATGGCGGAGCTGATGGCCAAGGGCATGCTGCGCGGCGTCATCTTCGCGACGGACGACTGCGACGCCGCCTTCGAGCGCATCAGCGCCGCGGGCGGCGAGGTGCTGCAGGAGCCGATGGACCAGCCCTACGGCGTTCGCGACTGCGCGTTCCGCGACCCCGCCGGCAACCTGTTGCGCTTCAACCAGCCGCTCGGGAAGTGAGCCCTCGGCGGGACCCTGTGCGGTGGGCGCCCGGTCGGCGGTGACGGCGATCGCGACGGCGCGTCCGTCATCGGTGACACCGGGGCGCGCTCCTGGCAGCCGTGCACAGCAAGCCCGCCGCAGCCGCCGGGTTCCTCTTGTTCGGCCTGGCCGGGGCTGCCACCAGAGTGCTGGCCACGGCCCGGGGCGCGAGTTCAACGATGCCTTTCTCACCTGCGGAGACTTCGACATCAGTGGCGACAACGTCCCTTCCGGGTGCAGGCCGGGCCACGCCTCCCCGCTCGGCTGACACGGACTCTGATGCGCCCACGCCGCACCTGGGCAAAACCGGGGCGAGCGGTGGGGCCGCCACGCTAGGTTGCCACCATGGCTGAATTCGTACTGGTGGCAGGCGCGTGGCTCGGATCGCGGGCGTGGGACGAGGTGGTGTCGGAGTTGCGTACGGCCGGACACGGCACCCACCCGGTAACACTGTCCGGCCTCGCCGAGAAGCAGGGCGTGCAGGCAGGGCAGCAGACCCACGTCCGGGACATCGTCGACGAGGTGGAGCGCCACGATCTCCACGACGTCGTCCTGGTCGGGCACAGCTACTCGGGCATCCCGGTCGGCCAGGCCGCCGAACGCATCGGTGACCGGCTGGCCCGTGTGGTGTTCGTCGACTCCGAGATTCCGGTCGACGGCGAATCGTTCGCCTCCGGCTGGTGGGCGGGCCGCGAGGCGCTGGAGGCCTCGATCGCCGGGAACGACGGCCTCTGGGCACCGCTCACCGACGCCGACTTCGACGGCCAGGGCCTCACCGACGAGCAGATCGCCCGGATCGTGGGCGGCTCGACACCGCATCCGGGCACCACGCTGACCGAGCCGGCCGTACTGGCACGCCCGCTCGGCGAGCTTCCGGCGACCTACATCAAGTGCCTGCTCGACGGCGACGAGCCGAACGGCGACGTGGCCAAGCTGCTGGCCGGCAGCGAGCATTGGGAACTGGTCGAGATGGACACCGGCCACTGGCCGATGTTCTCCCAGCCGCGCGAGCTGGCACGGATCCTGCACCGGTCGGCCGTGGAATCCTGAGCCCCGGACCGGAGTGGCACGCCCCGGATCAGGTGGCAACCCGGGGCCGGGGGGCACGCCCGAGGCGGGGGGGGCACGCCCGAGGCGGGGGGGCACGCCCGAGGCGGGGGGCACGCCCGAGGCGGGGCACGCCCGAGGCGGGGCACGCCCGAGGCGGGGCACGCCCGAGGCGGGGCACGCCCGGGGCCGGGGCAGCCACGCCCCGTCCTCATCCGCGGCGGCGCTTGGGCCTGGGTGGCGGCCCGTACGCCTGCATCAGGGCGTTGCGCACGGCGACGCGTCCGGCCGCCCGGAACGCCCCGGGTGGGAGTCGGCTCCATGCACCTTGATGCGCTGCAGGACGACCGCCACCGCGGCGACGGTCGCGGACTCGCGGTCGGCGAGGTCGGCCAGCTCCTCGCGCACCCCCTGGATGAAACCCTCGTGGAACGAGGCGAGTTCGTCCGCCGGTCAGCCTTTGACCGACGCGGTGCCGGCGGCCTCGAACACGACCCCTTCCTCCCAGGGTTCGAAGTCCGCGACGACCTGCGCGTAGTCGGAGGGACAGCTGGCCTGACGGACGTACGACGCCTGGACCCCGCGGAGCGGGTGGGACGGGAAGGCTCTCGTTCCGGGCATCGGCGCGGAGGCCATTGCCTCACGGTAGCCGGGCCCGGCCGGTCTCGGAATCCGTGGCCGTGACCGGCAACAAAGAATGTGGTGATCCGGCCCTCCGGTAGCCATGCTGCCCCCATGACCTCCTCATCGATCGACTCAGCCTCGGACTCCGCGCCCGCCCCCGCACCTTCGAACTGGGCGGCACCGTCACCATCCCCCGGCTCGGCTTCGGCGCGATGCAGCTGCCGGGGCGGTGGAGCGGGCCGTCACCGGCGGCGGGCCCCGCCGACGCACAGCGATTCGATCGTGTTCACCGGCAGCGCCGAAGACTGATGCCCGTCCGGATAGACCCGGACACCGACGCGGACACCGCCAGTCCGCCGCTGCCGTCCTTCACTCCTCCCCGAGCCCCGACCGCAGCTGTACGAAGGCGAGTTCGGCGGCCTCGACCGCACCGCCGTACGCCTCGTCCGCGCTCTCCCCCGCGTCGATCCGCCGCCAGTTCTCCAGGCCCAGGATGCGCTGTACGGCGATGATCTGGCCCGCGGCCAGCCTGTCCCGCACCCGGTCGCCCAGGGCACGGGCGAGCGCCGCCTCCGAGCGGCCCTGGTAGGCGTACATGCGGGCCACCAGGGACGGCGTCCCGTACAGCAGCCGCATGAACGCCAGCACCTGAGGCGCATCACAGAGCCCGGTCACCGGGTCGCGCCGCTCCAGGCCGTCCAGGAAGTGGCGGCGCAGGGCGCCCAGGGGGGACTCGGTGTCCGCGCGGGCTGCGACGACACGGGCCGCCTCGTCCTCATGGTCGGCGAACCGGTGCAGGGCCAGGTCCTCCTTGGTCGGGAAGTACCGGAACAGCGTCGGCTTGGAGATGTCCGCTGCGGCCGCCACCTCCGCCACCGAGACCTTGTCGAAGCCCCGCTCCAGGAACATCGCGATCGCGGCATCGGAGACCGCCTGGTACGTCAGCTGCTTCTTCCGCTCACGCAGGCTCATCGGCGCACGGACCGCAGAGACTGCGGGGGGCGTATGCACCGCCGCCCCGGGCCAGGCTTTCTCTCCGCTCATGACCATGAAGCGTACGCCTTGACCTCAACCAGACTTGACGTCCGAGGGCGGTCGGACGGGCGCCGGACGAGCCGGCCGCCGACAGCCGGAAGGGTTGCGAGCTGCTGCCGGGTTGTACCGAAGTGAGTTGCGGGCAGCGGGGGCGGCGGCCCGGCCTTGCCCCCTCAGTCCCGCGCCCGCGCCTCCACCAGGGCCTCGACCCCGTCCAGCACGCGTTCGAGCCCGAACCTGAACTCGTGGTCGGGCTCGTCCGGCGTCCCCATCACCTCGGACTTCAGCAGCCGGGAGAGCGACGGATGCCGTACGGGGTCGACGAGCCGGTCCAGGGTGCGGGCGTATCCGGCCATCACTTCCTGCGCCGGGATGCCGCGCGCCTCCACTGCGGCGGCGAGATCACCCATCAGCAGCGCCTCGTTCCGTACGAACCCGCTGACCAGGAGGATGACGGAGACCTCCTCGCCCGCGCTCAGGCCGGTGCCTTCGAGAGCCTGGAGGCCCTGCTCCCACCAGGCGACGGAGTTCGGGCTGGCCGGCGGGCCCGAGATCGGGATGCGGAGCATCCACAGACTGCGGTGGAACACCCGACGCTGCGCCCACGCCCACTGCGCGAGCGCCTCCCGCCAGCCGGCGTCTTTCTCCAGTGCGGGCAGCGGGGGCGGCGGACCCATCGCCGCCTCCTGCATCAGGACATAGAGCTCGCCCTTGGCGGACACATACCGGTACAGCGACATCGTCGACGCGCCCAGTTCCTTGGCGACCCGCCCCATCGACACCGCCCCCAGCCCCTCGGACGCCGCCACCGCCACCGCGGCGTCCACGATGCGGGTCAGACTCAGCCCGGGCTTCGGTCCCTTGGCCGGACGCTCGCGCAGCCCCCAGGCGGCCTCGATGCTGGCCGGCAGGCCCGTACCGCCCGACGGGCCCTTCTCTTCAGTCACCTGGAACCCCACCTTCCCTTGACGACCATCCTAGTTATGCGTAACCCCTACGCGCTATCGCGTATGCCATACGCCGAAGGGATGGGTGCACCCATGGCAGCCGTGATCGAGGCTCACGGCCTCACCAAGTCGTACGGAAAGTCCTCGCCCCGGTGCTGGACAGTGTCGACCTCCGGGTCGACCGCTGCACCGTCTTCTCCTTGCTCGGCCCCAACGGCGCGGGCAAGACCACCGCCGTACGCGTCCTGGCCACACTCACCACCGCCGACAAAGACACCGCACGCATCGCCGGGTACGACGTCGTCGCCGACCGGAACCGGGTTGGGGGCGGGAGAAGGAGCGGGGCTGGGTGCGTGCAGCCGCAAGGCGGCACGGATCGCATCCGTACAGACCGACTGTGCCCCGGAAGAACGCTACAACTCCTTTCGGCGCAAAGGAGGTTGGATCCGGACGGCCGTTTGACGGCAGGCCCTAGAACACATCCGGGCACCAAGCCCGCCGCGCCGCCCGGAACATCCCCTCCGCCAGCGCCACCGCACCCGGCGTGAGTTCCTCGATGCGACCCAGGGCCGCCAGTCGCGCCGGGGACTCGTCGCCCAGGTAGAGCGTCCCCAACTCCCTTACGTCCAGGGCGAGATCGGCGGCGGCCGTGGTGGGGGTGCAGGTGGCGCCGGACGGGGAGGCGTCGAGGCGGTAGCGGCCGGTGGTCAGGCCCGTGGCGTCGTGGATGTCCAGGGTCAGTGCGCCGGGTACCGCGTAGGTGCGGGCCTCCAGGGCGCGTACGATGTCCAGGACCCGTATCCAAAGCCAGTCCGCCTGGGTCACGATGCGGGCCGCGCGCGGGTCCGGGAGGAGAAGTGGCAGCAGGTCGTCGGGGGCGCGGTGGCCGGTGCGGACCGTGGTGATCCAGTCGATCGAGCAGACGAAGTGCCACAGCGCGCGCTCCGCGGCCGGGGTGACGGCGATCTGGCCGAGCACCGTGGCCCGGTTCAGCGGTTGCTTGGCGTCGCCCCAGTTGTCGTCGGCGCGGTAGGCGACCAGGCCGTCGGGCTCGCCGTCCGCGTTGCTGTAGACGGCGTAGAAGGGCTCCGTCCAGGTTTCGGGGCCGGACAGGTTCTCGCCGGTGTTCAGTTCCCACCAGCGCGTGTCGCGGCTGACCGCGCCGTGCTGCCGGGCACGCAGCCGCTCGTGGAGGGCCGGGCCCAGTTTGCGTACGTCCGCGCCACTCACCAGGTCGATCCGGCCGCCGTCCTGCGCGGAGGGCCCCGACCAGCGCGGGTCGAGGCCCGTCCGCGGTACGTCGATCTCCCACTCGGTGGTCCACGCCGCCGGGCCGAACCCGTACCGCCCGTAGATCGGGTACTCGGCGGCGATCAGCGTGGCGACCACGTCGCCGCGCTCCTTCGCCGCCGCCAGGTCCGTGGCCATCATCCGGCTGAGCAGCCCGCGACGGCGGTGCGTGGGAGACACCGTGACGTTGGAGACCGCGTCGGCCTGCACCGAAGCGCCGCCGACGACCGTGAGCTCCTGCGCGAACGAACGGAACGTGGCCACGCACCGCCCGCCGTCGAACGCACCCTGCGTACGGGCCAGGTCGGTGTACGGGAGGCGGCCGGCGACCTCCTCAGCCGTCACCACCGGCGGGCGCAGAAAGCCGGTGTTCAGGGCCTGCCGCCAGCCTGGGAACTCGGATTCGGTGATCGTACGAACGTCAAGGCGCATACACCCCACGCTAGATACAGGCTCACCGATTGTCGCGCGGTTTTCCCGCCGACGGGGAATCCGGTCAGAACGCTGCCCGGATCTCGCCGACCTCGCCGCCGCCGCCCAGCAGAGGCGTGCGTCCGATCCGGGAGACCACCGGGGCGTCGATGCCGAGCAGGCGCAGCGACTGTGCCAGCACCGGGCCGAGTGCTCGCGTCGCACCGTCGTCGATCTTGAAGGCCAGTGCCCGGCCGTCCGCCAGCGCCACCGCCTGCACCGCCTCCGCGCCCATCTTGGAGAGCGTGCCCGGCACTTCCCGCATCAGCCAGGTGTCGGGGCGGCGCGTTCCGGCCACGTACTCGGGATGGGCCCGCATCGCGTCCCCGACCCGGCGCTCCGCCGACCCCGGCTCCGCCAGCACGAACGAACGGAAGGCCCGCGCCAGACCCACCAGACTGATCGCCATCAGCGGAGCCCCGCACCCGTCCGTACCGACCGCCGCGACCGGCTCCCCGGCAGCCTCCTCGACCACCTGGTGGACCAGTTGCTGGAGCGGGTGCGACGGATCGAGGTACGAGGCCCGGTCCCAGCCGTTCACCGCGCACACCGCGAGCATCGCCGCGTGCTTGCCGGAGCAGTTCATGGTGATCCGGTCCCGGACGTGGCCCGCGGCGAGATACGCCTCCGCCTCCGCCGGATCCAGCGGCAGATCGGGCGGGGTCTGCAGATCGCCGGACGTCAGTCCGTGTTCGGCGAGCATCGTGCGTACGAGTTCGAGGTGGAAGTCCTCGCCCGAGTGGCTCGCGGCGGCCAGTGCCAGCCGCTCCCCGGACAGATCGAGCCCGGCCCGCAGCACCGCCGCGGCCTGCATCGGCTTGTTGGAGGAGCGCGGGAAGACCGGCGCCGCCGGGTCGCCCAGCACCCGCTCCACGCTGCCGTCGGCGGCCAGCACGACCAGCGAGCCCCGGTGCCGGCCCTCCACGAAGCCGGACCGTACGACCTCGGCCAGGACGGGGTGGGCGGGGGATATGGCGGAGGGAGCAGCGAGGGCGGCGCTGGAGGTCATGGTGGCCTTCCGGGGACGGGCGGACCAGCCCTCGGAAGGGTCGCTTCAGGCGAGCAGGTCGTCTACTTGTGCTTCACCATCACGGTACCTGCGGGCGATCTCCGCACTGCAATCGTCAGCGGTCCGTTGCAGCTGGTGACGGCGTCGGGAGACCTGCTGTTCGTAGCGGACCAGGCGCCCCATCGCGGCGTGCAGCTCTTCGTCCGTACGGGCGTCGAGGTCGGAGAGTTCGACCTCGGCGAGCGTCTCGGCCGCCAGCCGGCGGTACTCGTCGCTGCGCGGTGTGGTGAGCGTGACATGCCTGGCGGAGGAGCGGTGCCGGGACGGGGTGTCGGCGAGGATCTCCGAGAGCCGGTCCACCACGGGTGTCTCCGGATCCAGCCTTCGGGCCAGCTCGGCCCGCAGGATGTCGATCCGCCCCTGGACCAGCCGCCGCACATAGCTGAGGTCGGCCTCGTCGCGCTGCGATTCGCGGCGCAGGGTGCGCAGCTCCGGCAGCCGCAGGCCGTCCAGCTCGGACTGCGGTCCCGCGGACGGGCCGTCCACCAGACCGTGACCGGTTCGCTGCACGGGTGGGCGCATGGTGCTGGTGCTGGTACTGGTACTGGTGCCGGTGCGCGTGCCCGGCACGGCACCGGGGGACTGCCCGGTTCCATAGGTACTCATGCTGTTGTCCATCCCCTCGACCGGTGCGTCGGCGCACCGCCTTCCGAGCATGGTGCCACTCCCGTGGGGCCTGTGTGGATGCTCTGTACCCGTTCAGCCCAAGATAGGTTGGTCTGTATGCGTGCAGTGGTACAGAGGGTGGACGGTGCGAGCGTCACGGTGTCCGACGGCGCGGGCGCTTCGGGCGGGCCCGAGGTGGTCGGCGAAATCGTCGGCGAGGGGCTGTGTGTGCTGGTGGGAGTCACCCACGGGGACACCGCGGAGAAGGCGGCGCAGCTCGCCCGCAAGCTCTGGTCGGTCCGCATTCTGGAGGGCGAGAAGTCCTGCTCCGATGTGAATGCACCACTTCTGGTGATTTCGCAGTTCACTCTCTACGGGGACGCCCGGAAGGGGCGCAGGCCCACCTGGAACGCCGCGGCGCCCGGCGAGATCGCCGAACCGCTGGTCGACGAGGTGGTGGCACAGCTGCGGGCGCTGGGGGCGCAGGTGGAGACGGGCCGGTTCGGGGCGGACATGCGGGTCTCACTCACGAACCACGGCCCGTTCACCGTCGTCATCGAGGTCTGAGCCGGGTCTGAGCGGGTCGGGTCCGAGTCAGGTCTGAGCCAGGTCGAGCAGTCGGTGCAGACGGTCGCGCGTAGAGAATCTACGCACAGCTACGGTTCCACCACCGTCTCCTGGGCTGCGGCCGTGTCCCCCGCGAGCAGCTCCGCGTCCACCGCGACGTTCCGCTTGACCAGGGCCAGTGCGATCGGTCCCAGCTCGTGGTGGCGGGCGGACGTGGTGATGAAGCCCAGCTGACGGCCTTCGGCACCGTCCGCGGCGAGCCGTACCGGTGTGCCGTGCCCGGGCAGGACGACCTCGCTGCCGTCGAGGTGCAGGAAGACCAGGCGCCGCGGCGGCTTGCCCAGATTCTGCACCCGGGCCACGGTCTCCTGACCGCGGTAGCAGCCCTTCTGGAGGTGGACGGCGGTGCCGATCCAGCCCAGCTCGTGCGGGATGGTGCGGTGGTCGGTCTCGAAGCCGAGGCGCGGACGGTGCGCCTCGACGCGCAGCGCCTCGTACGCCAGGATGCCGGCCACGGGGCCGTGCCCGGCCGCGTACGTCTCCAGGTCGGCGCGGGGCAGGAACAGATCCCGGCCGTACGCCGTCTCCCGTACCGTCACGCTGTCCGGGACCTCCGCGATGGAGCCGGCCGGCAGGTACACCAGGGCGAAGTCCTCGGTGCGGTCGGCGACTTCGACCCGGTAGAAGAACTTCATGGATTCCAGATAGGCGACGAGGTCGCCCTGCGTGCCCGGTTCGGCATGCATCCACACGGTCTCGCCGTCGTCGACGAGATAGAGGGCGTGCTCGATGTGCCCGTTCGCGGTGAGGATCAGGGCCTCGGTGGCCTGTCCCGGGGCGAGTTCGCTGACATGCTGGGTGAGCAGGAGATGCAGCCAGGTCAGCCGGTCGCTGCCGGTGACGGTGACGACGGCGCGGTGCGAGAGGTCGACGAGGCCGGAGCCGTCGGCGAGGGCGCGCTGCTCGCGGAACAGGTCACCGTAGTGCGCGGCGACGCCTTCGTCGCGGCCTTCGGCGGGGACGGCGCCTGGCAGGGACAGCAGGGGGCTCTTCATGCGACCAGCGTACGACGCGATTTACGGCCGCCCTCCAGCTGCCGGTCCTAAGCCTTAAGGCTTGGTACCGGCCGCGTCGGCCGTCCGGGCCGCACCCTCGGACGCCGCCTTCGCCGTGCAGTCGGCGCAGCGGCCGAAGATCGCGAAGTGCTTCATGTCCGTCTCGAAACCGAAGGTGCCCTGCAGCTTCGCGGTGAACTCGGCGACGACGTCGACATCGGCCTCGATGACGTTCGTACAGTCGCGGCAGACCAGATGGATGTGGTGGTGGCGGTCGGCCAGGTGGTACGTCGGTGCCCCGTGGCCCAGATGGGCGTGGCTGACCAGCTCCAGCTCCTCCAGGAGCTCGAGCGTCCGGTAGACGGTGGAGATGTTCACGCCGGACGCGGTCCTGCGCACCTCGGAGAGGATGTCGTCGGGCGTCGCGTGTTCCAGCGTGTCGACGGCTTCCAGAACAAGCTGCCGCTGCGGCGTCAGACGATAGCCGCGCTGCCGGAGATCGGTCTTCCAGTCGGTGCTCACCACAGGCCCAGTGTAGGACCGGGTGAGCACCTGTCCGCAGCTTTGCGCGAGGGGAAACCCGTGAACGGGCCGGACTACTTGAAGAAGGCGATGCCGTCGTCCGGCAGGTCGCCGAGGCTCTTCGCCATCGCCTCGACCTCTTCCGGGGTGACGGTCTTCTTCAGATGCGCCGACATGTACGGGCGCAGCTCCACCTCGGGGGTGGCCTTCTCGCCGACCCACATCAGGTCGCTCTTCACATAGCCGTAGAGACGCTTGCCACCGCTGTACGGGCCGGAGGCCGCGGTCCGGGCCACCGCGTCGGTGACCAGGTCGATCTGCGGCTTCTTGTCGGCCAGCTCGCCGTACCAGATCTCGATGACGCCCTGGTCGCGGACCATGACGACCTCGACCTTGCGGTCCTTGTCGATGCGCCAGTAGCCGGACTCGGACTCCAGCGGCTTGACCTTCTTGCCCTCGGAGTCGAGCACCCAGGTGTGCGAGACGTACTCCAGGAAGTCCCGGCCGTCGTGGCTGAAGGAGACTTCCTGGCCGAAGTTGCACTGCTCGGCGCCGGGGAAGTCGGAGACACCGGCGCCCGCCCAGTTGCCGAGGAGGAAGGCCAGCGGGACGAGGTCCGGGTGGAGGTCGGACGGGATCTCGATCATGAGCGGCTCAGACGATCTGTGAGGTGGGGGCGGGTGACTGCGGACGTGACACATCGGGCACGAATGTCACGTTCGTGACGGGGGGTGCCGGCGCGGACGGAGGCGAGGGCAGCGAGGGTCAGCGCTGACCCTGGTACAGCTTCTTCACGGTCACGCCGGCGAAGGCGAGAACGCCGATGCAGACCAGGACCAGCAGGGCGGAGAAGAATGCCTCAAGCACGGGAGCTCCTTGGAACGAGCGGTATGGCAGCAATTCGGGGCCGGGCCCCAGCCTAATGGGTTGGGGCCCGTCCCGTCGGTTCGGGGTTTGCCCGGGATCGCCGAGGGGCAGGTCAGCCCAGCAGCTGGTTCTGCAGGATCAGCGTCTGGTGGAACGGAACACTCCGAGTGCCCTCCTTGCCCTTGCGGGACTGGACGACGAGGGCGAGCGTGTCGCCGGCGACCAGGTAACCCTGGCGGACTTGCGCCTCGCCGTACGGCTTCGCCTCGTCGTACGCGTACGACGCGGTGCGCTCCACCTTGCCCGCGCCGTTCCAGCCTTCGTCGAGGACCATCCCGGACGTCTCGGACGTCCCGACGAGCGGCACCCCGGAGGGGGTGTCCTGGACGATCGCGTCCCTGAAGTACTGCGCGAAGGCCGTCGAATTGAACTGCACGAGATAGATCCGGGACGACGTGCCGTCGGGCATCGTCCAGCCGCGGGCGGCGACGTGCCGCGGAGCAGAGTCCTTCAGTATGTGTGTGATGTCGGAGCGCTTGCCCTTCACATACTCGGAGAGGTACTGCTCCGTGCTCACCCAGCCGCCATCGAGCTTCTTGTCCACGGTTGCTCCGGCCGGGGCGGGCAGCAGCAGACGCCGCAGGTCGGCGTGGTGGATCTCGGCGACATTGCCGTCGCTGTACGGGCGGGGCGAGCCGGCCGGGAGCGCGGGCAGGCTGAGCTCGGGGTAGTCCCAGCGGCCGTCGCTCTCGGTCGCCAGACCGGGCACGTCGGTGCGCTCCATCGAGGTGATGCCGAAGGCCGTACCGGCGCCGAGGCCGCCGAGAACCAGGGCCGCGACAGTCCACCGGGCGACGGCCCGCAGGACGCGCCTGGGCTGCTTGGGCACCGGCGGCGGGGCCGACGGAGGCTCGGGCGCCTGCGGTACGGGGGTGGCCTCGGAGGGCGCGGCGGGCTCGGTCCCGGCGGGCGCGGCGGGCGTTTCCGTCGTCTGCTCGGTCATACGTACTCCCCCGGAGACGCGATGTGGTTGAGCTGGTCCTTCAGCAATTCGGCGACGGCCGCCCGGTCGAAGGGCACGGTGCCGGATGCCGAGACACTGATGCTCAGCTCACCGTCGTACGCCATGCACTCCATGGACACGATGGAGTCCTCGCCGCCTTCACTGTCCTTGCGCAGGAGGAAGCACTTGGCGTTCCTCGTGTGTCCCTGGATCTTCGGCCCCTGGCGGAAGATGCCGATGGTCTCGAAGAGGTCCGACCTGACGTTGTAGAGGTTCCGGACCGCCTTCTTGTCCTTCATCCGCATGATCTGTGTTTCCACCAGCAGGTCGTTGCCGTCCGGTACATAGGAACGGACGGCCATGCCCTCGATACGGAGCTCGTCGATCCGCTTCTCGTAGTCCCGGCGTTCCTTGCCCGCGAGACCGTGGGCGCTCTCCTTCACCGCGGCTGCCGCCTTGCTGCCGCTCTGCTCACCGTCGTTGCCCATCTCTCCGATGTCGGGGCCGAGCCGGTAGCCGATCGGGACCGGCAGCAGCAACTTGCTGAGCTCGGTGGAGGCCCTGCCCCGGGCCACGTCACCGGCCGGGTCCTTGCCCGGCTTGCGCTCGGGCTCCTGCCAGAGGACGGTCCTGACGCTGTGGTCCGCGCTGTCCACCGTGCTGCTGGTGTACGCGGCCGCACCTCCGACCGCGGCGATCACCAGCACGACGGGGAGCGCTGTGCGGATCACCCGGCGTGCCCGGCCGGGGGCGGCCGGGGGAAGCGGGGCCGCGGGCCCGGGAGCGTCGGCGCTCCCGTCGGGCGTCATCACCTGCGTGGTCACGTCGTTCACAGGCGCTCCAGCTGTCGCTCGGCCAGCGTCCGGATGTCCTTCTTGCTGATCGGTACGGTGTCGTAGATGTTGATGTCGGCCATGATGTCGCCGCGGTACACGATGGCCCTGGCCCGATAGGACGGCAGATAGCCCGGCTTCCGCTCGACCTCGTAGAGGTAGTAGCGGCCGTTGCCGCTTCCCTTGAGCGGATCGCCGTCGTTGCCCGCACCGAACTCGGTGCCGGGCATGTACGAACGCTGGCCCTCGGCCAAGACCTGGGCCTCCTGCACGACGCCCGAGCGGAACTGCACGAGATGGGTCTCGGCGGTGCGGTACTGCCCGCGCTTCCAGGCGGCACCCGCGATCCGGCGCATGTCGGACTCCAGGAAGTACTCGTACTGGTCGCCCTTGTCCCTGAAGGTGCGGGCGTACTCGTCCACGCCCAGCCAGCCGTCGCGGAGGCCCGGCGCCGCCTTGTCCTCGCTCCAGCCCGCGGGCCTGTCGGCGAGCAGCTTGCGCAGGTCGCCGTCCGTCCTGACCTGATGGTCCTGGGACGCGGGCAGCGGGTCGGGGGCCTTGTCCGCGGGCAGCGCCTTCGCCGGGTACACCAGATCGGGCTGCGACAGGGCGGGCAGCGCGGTCGGAGCGCGTCCGGCCTGCACGTCGTAGCCCACGGCGGTGCCGCCGGCGATACCGAGCACTGCGGCAGCGGCGATCAGCAGGGTCGTGCGCCCACGCGGGCGCTTCACGACGGGCGCGGCGACCGGTGCGGCCCCGGGCTCGGCCACGGGCGCCGACTCGGGAACGGGCTGGGGCTGAGGCTCGGGCTCGGGTCCGGCCTCAAGCACCGGCTCCGGCTCCGGCTCCGGTGTCTCTCCCGCCGGCGATGGCTCCAAGGCACCGGCCGGTATCTCCTTCGCCGCGAGCGGCCCGGCCTGCTCGTCAGGAATGGTGTCTTTCGGTTCCAAAAGGGGTCCCCCCACGAGACCTGAGGCACGAATTCCGTTATCCGCGCACACACCTGACTGCCACCGAGGAGATGAGGTTGCCCACCCGACGATTACAGTTCGGCATATGCCGAAGAAGCTCGTGATCAAGGTGACTGCCGGTGCCGACTCCGCCGAGCGCTGCTCGCAGGCGTTCACGGTGGCCGCGGTCGCCGTCGCCAGCGGCGTGGAGGTCTCGCTCTGGCTGACCGGTGAATCCTCATGGTTCGCTCTGCCGGGGCGCGCCGCGGAGTTCGAACTGCCGCATGCCGCGCCGCTGCCGGATCTGATCGAGTCGATCCAGGCGGGCGGGCAGATCACCCTGTGCACGCAGTGCGCGGCCCGTCGCGACATCACCGAGCAGGACGTCCTGGAGGGCGTACGGATCGCGGGCGCCCAGGTCTTCGTCAGCGAGATCATGGCCGACGGCGTCCAGGCCCTCGTCTACTGACGCACCCGCGCCGTACCCGCTACCGCCGCTTCTTGCCGTCGAGCTCGTCCCACCACTCGTCGGACTGCGGGTCGCCCGACGGATCGTCCCACCAGCGGTCCTCCGGACCCCGGCGGTTGGCGACCATGGCCGCGACGGGCGGGATCACCATGGCGACGACGCACATCGCTACCGCGGCGGGCATCGACCACAGTCTGACAAAGGACCAGGCCGATACGAAGAGGACGATGCAGCCGCCCATCATGAGGAAATAGCCGCGACGGCGCCGGGCGTACATAACTCAAGCGTAGGCCCGCTCCCACCCACACGAACGGCGCGAAGGGCCGCACCCCGCTACAGAAGGCGTCCAACCCCCGGGGTACGGCCCTTCGGCCGGTAAGGCGTCGCGGGAGCTCCGGGCCGGTTCGACGGACGCAGTCCGGCGCAGCGGCTCGAAGCCCGCGAAGCGGCACGAGGCCGCGTTCGGAACTAGACGGCGATCGCGACCTCGGAGAGGCCACCCGTCTGCGCCACGACCGTGCGGTCGGCGCTGCCGCCCGGGACGAGGGCGCGCAGCGTCCACGTGCCCTCGGCCGCGTAGAAGCGGAACTGTCCGGTCGCCGAGGTCGGGACCTCCGCGGTGAACTCTCCGGTCGAGTCCAGCAGGCGCACGTAACCGGTGACGGGTTCGCCGTCGCGGGTCACGCTGCCCTGGATGGTGGTCTCACCGGGCTTGATGGTCGAAGCGTCGGGGCCGCCGGCCTTTGCTCCACACATGGTGTTCTGTCCTTCTGGGTCGGGGGTCGTGCTGGTCCGGGTCGTGCGGAGTTACTTGTTGGCGCCGAGCTCGATCGGCACACCCACGAGGGAGCCGTACTCGGTCCACGAACCGTCGTAGTTCTTGACGTTCTCCTGGCCGAGCAGCTCGTGCAGCACGAACCAGGTGAGCGCGGAGCGCTCGCCGATACGGCAGTACGCGATGGTGTCCTTCGCCAGGTCGACCTGCTCGTCCTCGTAGAGGGCCTTGAGCGCGTCGTCCGACTTGAAGGTGCCGTCGTCGTTGGCGTTCTTCGACCACGGGATGTTGCGGGCGGTCGGCACGTGGCCGGGGCGCTGGGACTGCTCCTGCGGGAGGTGCGCCGGGGCGAGCAGCTTGCCGCTGAACTCGTCGGGCGACCGCACGTCGACCAGGTTCTGGCTGCCGATCGCCTTCACGACTTCGTCGCGGTAGGCACGGATCGACTCGTCCTGCGGCTGGGCCTTGTACGCGGTGGCCGGGCGCGACGGGATCTGGTCGCCGTCGACCAGGTCGCGGGAGTCGAGCTCCCACTTCTTGCGGCCGCCGTCGAGCAGGCGGACGTCCTGGTGTCCGTAGAGCTTGAAGTACCAGAACGCGTAGGACGCGAACCAGTTGTTGTTGCCGCCGTACAGGACGACAGTGGTGTCGTTGCCGATGCCCTTCTCGGACAGCAGCTTCTCGAAACCGGCCTGGTCGATGAAGTCGCGGCGGACCGGGTCCTGGAGGTCCTTGGTCCAGTCGATCCGGATCGCGTTCTTGATGTGGTTCTTCTCGTACGCCGAGGTGTCCTCGTCGACCTCGACGAGAGCGATCTTCGGGTCGTCGATGTGGGCCTCGACCCAGTCGGCGTCTACCAGGACGTCACTGCGGCTCATTCTGTTCTCCTCCGGGGCAGTCTGCGGCGAGATGGTGCGAGACGGTGCGTGATGCGGATGTACGGCGGCACAGGGTGCGGCGCACGTGCACAGGCGATCGGGATGGGCCCTGACATCGGTCGAAGGGCCGGGGAATGCGGGGTGCCGAAGGCTCCCGCTCAGACAGTGCGACAGAGCATGGCGGCGACGCGGCACAGGTCCACTGCCCGCCGCTTCGTGAGATCCGCCCGTCCCCGCTGTGGGAGACCGCCAATAGAGCACTGCATGGGACCGATCGTAGGGAGGTGCGGGCGGGCATGTCACCGCCGTGTCGTATCGTGAGACACGATCGCCCGCGATGCGAGACACGCATGGCGTTACGGCTTCTCCCGCGTCGGTCCTTCGCCGTCGACGCCCGTCAGTCATCTACGGATCGGACGCAGCCGTCTCAATATGTGGCGCGCAGGGTCGTCGATGCCCCCATGTGCCGGTCGGTCTTGGACCGACCGGCACATGGGGGGGGTGGGAGTAGGAGCGGGGCTGGGTGCGTGCAGCTGCAAGGCGGAGGAGGGAAGCAACGCGAAAGGGGTCCCCTCATGCCTTTCGGGCCCTTTCGGGCTATGGGGGAGTTGTTGACCGACGACAACGCCGGAGGGGGTCCCCCCTGGCCCTTAAGGCCTTGGGGGAGTGCGTGCCCAGCCCCGCGACGCCGCCCCCCATGTGCCGGTCGGTCTTATCCCGCGAGCCGTACGTCCGTGCCCGTCACCGAGATCTCCAGGCCGTCGGCGGTCGGCTGGATCTTCTCCAGCTTGAGACCGCTGGGCAGACCGCCGACCTCCCGCTCGAAGTCGGTCTTCTCCCGCACCAGACCCTCCAGCCCCGGGATGCCCTCGCCCGGCACCTTGTCCGCGTGCACCTT
Source organism: Streptomyces sp. NPDC088246 (assembly GCF_044741025.1). Taxonomy (NCBI): domain Bacteria; kingdom Bacillati; phylum Actinomycetota; class Actinomycetes; order Kitasatosporales; family Streptomycetaceae; genus Streptomyces; species Streptomyces sp. NPDC088246. The sequence goes on along the minus strand of NZ_JBIURV010000004.1, from coordinate 21,437 downwards.
GAGCGTGTGGCCGTCGACCAGGGTGACGGTGGAGAGCACACTGCGCGAGAGCGGGTTGCCGAGGATGTCGACCGTGCCGGTCACCTTCACCTTGCCGTTGCCGCCGTACTCGACGACGACGCCGTCGCTGGCGGCCTTGGTCAGGTCCTCGTACGAGATGACGGCGGTGCCGGTGGCCCGGGCAGCGGTGGCACTGGAGTAGCCGTCGGCGAGCTTCACCTCGTGCAGCGCGGCGTTCATCCGGCTGATCCGGATCCTGCGGCCGTTGGCGTCGGTCTCGATGCCGGTGATCTTGACGTCGACCTCGTCGAGCTGGTCTCCGGCGACCTGCGTCAGGAACGGGAATCCCTTGATGGAGACGTCCGTCGAGCCGATCGTGGCGCCGGTGACCTGGACCCGCCCCTCGACCTCCGACTCGGCGAAGTACACCGCCGCCCGGTCGACGGCGACGAAGATCCCGCCCAGAACCACCACTGCCACCAGCAGTATTCGCAGTGCACGCATGCCCGCTCTTCCCCCACCCTGAATCCGGCCGGACCCCTGGCGCCCGCACATCCACTATGGATGCACGGCGCGCCCGGGGTGATCGACGAGTGATCGCCCCCCTTCGGTTCCCGGGGCGATGCCGTTCCGCGCTACGAGATCGCGCGGCCGATCAGATAGACGGCGGGGGCCGCGGCGGTGAGCGGCAGTGCCACACCGGCCGTCATGTGGACGAACCGTGACGGGTAGTCGTAGCTCGCCACCCGCAGCCCGATCAGTGCGCAACCGCCCGCCGCGAGGCCGAGCAGCGCACCCTTCGTACCGAAGTCGGTGAACGTCCCCGCCACCGCACCGGCGCCCGCGGCAGCGAGCAGCGCCACCACGACCGAGGCAGGTCCGGGCAGCGGCAGCGCGCGGACGAGCACGGCGACCGCGACGGCCACCGCGCCCACCGTCACCGCGTCCGGGACCGCCGCGAGATGTCCTGCGGCCAGGACGGAGAGGGCGGCCGACGCGACGGTGGCCATCAGCCCTTGCATCCGCTCGTCGGCGCTCGCGTGACTGCGCAGCTGGAGTACCACGGTGAGCAGCACCCAGACGCCGAGGGTGCCGAGGATGGCGGCCGGTCCGTTCTCGCGGCCCGCGGCGAGCAGTGCGATGTCGGCTACGAAGCCACCGGCGAACGCGAGCGCGATGCCCTGCCGGGCCGGCCACATGCCGTTGAGCCGGAACCAGCCGGCCGCGGTCACGGCCTGGAGCAGCACCAGGGGTACGACCAGGGCGTACGGCCCGATCGCGGCGCCGAGGGCGAGCAGCAGCCCGAGTCCCGCTGTGATGCCGGCCGGCTGCATGCCCGGCGCGATGATCGGCGAACGGCCCTCGGCGCGGGCGCGCTGGGCATCGGTGATGCGGCTGTTGCCCAGGGTGGTGGGCGCGCTGTAACCGGCGGCATCCTGCGCGGATGCGGTGGCGGCCGGAGCCGCGCCGGCGGGTGCGGCCGCCCGGACCGGCTCGGCCGCGACGGGTGCGACCGGGACCTCGGGAGGCAGCGGGTAGGAGCCGGAGGCACCCAGCGGCGGCTGCGGATATCCGGTCTCGGCGGCGGCCGGAACGGGCTGCTGCACCGGCTGGGAGTGCTGTACGGGCTGGGTGGGCCGGATGGCCGGCTGGTACTGGGTGTCCCAGGTCTGGCCCTCCCAGGTCTGGGCGACACCGGGATCCTGCGGGCCGTGCCCATCAGGCGCGCCGGGCTCCTGCATGTGCCCGGCCGGCCACGCGGGCCCGGGGTTCGCCCGGGGTGCCTGGTTAGGGTCGTACGGGCCGTGCGCCTGTTGCGGGGCTCCGTAGGGGGCCTGCTGACCGTACGACTGCGCGCCGTAGGACTCGCCCCCGTACGACTGCTGACCGTAGGACTGATCCGCGTACGACTGATTTCCGTACGACTGCACGCCGTAGGGCTGGTCGCCGTAGGACTGCTCCCGGTACGGCTGCGCAGGCTGCGGCTCCTGGCCGTTCAGCGGGTCGTACCCGTAGCCCGGGTCCTGTCCGTACGGATGCTGCTGATCGTTGCTGCTCATGTTCTGCGGTTCACCCTCCTGCGAACGGCGGGAGCACCTCGACCGTGCCGCCCTCGGCAAGGCGTACGGTCTCATGACTGCGGGTCCCCACGGGGGCACCGTCGATGAGGAACGAGCACCTTTGGAGCACTCGGGTGAGCTCACCGGGGTGCCGCTCACGCACCGCGTCGAGCGCCTCGGCGAGGGTCGCGGCCGTGTACGGCTCCTCCGCGGTCCCGGCGGCGGCCTTGGCGGCGGCCCAGTAGCGGATCGTTCCCGCAGGCATGGCGGAGTTCCTCTCGTCTCGCATCAGCTGTCCATCATGAATCACCGCGCCACCGCCCAGTCGCCGATGCGGGTGAGCAAGCTCTCGTCGGCGGCGTTCTCGGCATGGCCCATGCCGCACTCCAGCCACAGCTCGGCGCCGTCGCCCGCCGCGGCCGCCAGCATCCGGGGGTGGTCCAGCGGGAAGTACGGGTCCTGGTCGCCGTGCACGATCAGCAGCGGGGCCGGGGCGATCAGCCCGGCCGCCTCGACCGGCGGGAGCGGCACCGGATTCCAGTCGTTCCGGTCGATCCGGGTGCGGAACCCGTAGCGGCCGACCAGCCGGCCGACGGGTCGGGTGACCACCCAGTGCAGGCGGCGCATCGGAGCCGTGCCCCGGTAGTACCAGCGGGCAGGGGCGCTCACGGCGACCACCGCATCCGCGTGCGCCCCGTTGCGCGCCTCAATGCGCCCCTCGCGCTCCGCAACGCCACCGGCTTCCGCGCCGGCCGTTGATCGTCCCGTATACAGCGCCCCGTGCCGCAGCACCACGGAACCGCCCATCGAAAACCCGACGGTCACGATCCGCCGGTGTCCGAGCGCCCGCGCCCACTCCACCGCAGCCGCGAGATCCAGCACCTCGCGGTCGCCCACCGTCGACCGCCCGCCGGACCCACCGTGCCCCCGGAAGGAGAACGTGATCACGGCCGCACGCTGGGCGAACACCCCGGCGGCACGCCGCACCGCGGGCCGGTCCACCGATCCGGTGAAACCGTGCGCGACCACGATCGCAGTACTGTCGAAGGATGTTTCCGCAGCAGCCCCGGCGTCTGCCGTACACGGCTCGTACACCGCCTCGATACGGACCCCGTCATCGGTCCGCAATGTGGTGCGCAGTGGACCCGGCGTGATCAAGGGAACAGAAGAACTCGGAAATCGCCCCTCGGACACTGAACTCATGTGGGCTATTCTGCTGGGAAGAGGATCCGGGCAAAGCAGCCCCCGGGTCCTTTTGTGCTTTCCAAGCGTTGTTACGGCGACGTTTCCACAAGCTCAGCGGCCCCGGGGCGCGGGACCGCACCCGTAAAACCCGTATGACGAATGTCGTACGGCAGACAGTACGAAAGCCGGCACGAAACGTACGAAGAAGTGCTGCATACTCCCCCGGGCCCGAGCCCGGGAGTGCCCCTCTCGCAGGGAACGAGGAGGACCGACGTAATGGGCGAGCGAACCGTGCACGATCACCGACCGACGACCCAGGCAGGTGGGCGGCGATGAGTTCACTGCTGCTCCTGACGAATGCCCTTCAACCGTCGACGGAGGTACTTCCGGCCCTCGGTCTCCTGCTGCACAGCGTGCGGGTGGCGCCGGCCGAAGGCCCCGCTCTCGTCGACACCCCCGGTGCCGACGTCATCCTGATCGACGGCCGCCGCGATCTGCCGCAGGTGCGGTCGCTGTGCCAGCTGCTGCGGTCCACCGGACCGGGCTGTCCGCTGATCCTCGTCGTGACGGAGGGTGGTCTCGCGGCCGTCACCGCCGACTGGGGCATCGACGACGTACTGCTGGACACGGCGGGACCGGCCGAGGTCGAGGCCCGGCTGCGGCTGGCCACCGGCCGGCAGCAGATCAGCGCCGACGACTCCCCGATGGAGATCCGCAACGGCGATCTGTCGGTCGACGAGGCGACGTACAGCGCGAAGCTCAAGGGCCGGGTCCTGGACCTGACCTTCAAGGAATTCGAACTGCTCAAATATCTGGCACAGCACCCGGGCCGGGTCTTCACCCGCGCCCAGCTGCTCCAGGAGGTCTGGGGCTACGACTACTTCGGCGGTACCCGGACGGTCGACGTCCATGTGCGGCGACTGCGCGCCAAGTTCGGCCCCGAACACGAGTCGCTGATCGGTACGGTCCGCAACGTCGGCTACCGCTTCGTCGCACCGGAGAAGGTGGAGCGTGCCGCCGAGGAGGCCAAGGCGCAGGCCGCGGCGAAGGCGGCCGCCGAACCCGTAATCCGTCCGGAGCAGTCGCGCGTGGCCGAGGTCGTCGAAGAAGCCCCGGTCCGGCCTGCCAGCCGGTAGGTCCATCCGCGTAGACTGCCGCGCGTGGCCAAGGTGACGCGGGACGATGTGGCGAGACTGGCGGGTACGTCGACCGCGGTCGTCAGCTATGTCATCAACAACGGACCCAGGCCGGTCGCCCCGGCCACGCGCGAGCGGGTGCTCGCCGCGATCAAGGAGCTGGGCTACCGGCCCGACCGAGTTGCCCAGGCCATGGCCTCGCGGCGGACCGACCTCATAGGGATGATCGTGCCGGACGCCCGGCAGCCGTTCTTCGCGGAGATGGCGCACGCGGTCGAACAGGCTGCCGCCGAGCGCGGAAAAATGGTGCTCGTCGGCAACTCCGACTACCGCGACGAGCGCGAGGTCCACTACCTGCGGGCCTTTCTCGGCATGCGGGTCTCCGGGCTGATCCTGGTCAGCCAGGGCCCCAGCGAGCGGGCGGCGGCCGAGATCGAGGCATGGGACGCGCGGGTCGTGCTGCTGCACGAGCGGCCCGAGGCGATCGATGACGTCGCGGTCGTCACGGACGACATCGGCGGCGCCCAGCTCGCCACCCGGCACCTGCTGGAACACGGCAACGAGTACGTGGCGTGCCTCGGCGGCATGGAGTCGACCCCGGTGGTCGGCGACCCGGTCGCCGACCACGTCGAGGGCTGGCGCCGTGCGATGCACGAGTCGGGGCGCTCGACGGAGGGCCGGCTCTTCCAGGCCCCGTACAACCGTTACGACGCCTATCAGGTGGCGCTGAAGCTGCTCGCGGGTCCGGACAGGCCGCCGGCCATCTTCTGCTCGACGGACGACCAGGCCATCGGTGTGCTGCGGGCCGCGCGCGAGCTGCGGATCGATGTGCCCGGGGATCTCGCCGTGGCGGGTTTCGACGACGTGAAGGAAGCCGGTCTGACGGATCCGCCGCTGACCACGGTCTTCTCGGACCGCCCGGCGATGGCACGGGCGGCCGTGGACCTGGTGCTCGACGACGCGTTGCGGGTGTCGGGGTCGCGGCGGGAGCGGCTGAAGCAGTTCCCGTCTGCGCTGGTGGTGCGGCGGTCGTGCGGCTGCGGGGAGCTCACGGTCGGGGCGCGATAGGCCCGGCGGGCCGTACCTGCGTACCTCTTGTCCCTGCCGGGCCGTACCCCTGTACTTACCGGCGGGCCGTACTCCCTTGGACCGACCGGCACCGACCGGCACCGACCGGCACATGGGGGGCGGCGTCGCGGGGCTGGGCACGCACTCCCCCAAGGCCTTAAGGGCCAGGGGGACCCCCTCCGGCGTTGTCGTCGGTCAACAACTCCCCCATAGCCCGAAAGGGCCCGAAAGGCATGGGGGGACCCCTTTCGCGTTGCTTCCCTCCTCCGCCTTGTAGCTGCACGCACCCGGCCCCGCTCCTACTCCCACCCCCCATGTGCCGGTCGGTCTTATATGGGGCATACGAGGTTCTGCAGGGCTTCTCAGCGCGTGCTCAGGCTTCTCTCATCTTCGCCGGACACGCTCTTTGACATGACAGAGAGCCAGCGCCCGAGCGGCGAGTACCCGATGTACCCCTCGTACGGCAACGGCGACGCGTCCTACCCGCCGCCGCCGTCCCACCAGCCCGCGCAGCCGATCGCGACGGGCCCCGGAACCACCGTGTGGCCCGGCTGGGGCGGCGACGCCGACGGGCACGGCGGAGGCGGGGACGGCGGTTACGGCTCCGGCCTCCCGCAGCCCGCGCCCGAGCCTGCCCCGTCCCGGCGCCGGGCCCGGCGGCCGGTCGCCCTCCTGGTGGCCGTGGCGATCGCGGCAGGGGTCGTCGGCGGCGGCACCGCCACCGTCATCGGCCGGCTCACCGGCAACGACACGAACAGCACGGGCAGCGGCGTCGTCCCCGGCACCACCGTCTCGCAGAGCAGCAAGGGCACCGTCGCCGGTGTCGCCCAGGCCGTCTCGCCGATGATCGTCGAGATCAACGCGACCTCGACCGCGGGCGAGTCCACCGGCTCCGGAGTGGTCATCACGTCCGACGGCGAGGTCGTCACCAACAACCACGTCATCTCCGGCGCCTCGTCGATCAAGGTGACGCTCAGCACCGGCAAGACGTACAACGCGAAGGTCGTCGGCACCGACCCCGACAAGGACCTCGCACTCATCAAGCTCCAAGGTGCGAGCGGGCTGAAGACGGCCACGCTGGGCGACTCCTCGGCGGTCGCGGTCGGCGACCAGGTCGTCGCGATCGGCTCGCCGGAGGGCCTCACCGGCACCGTCACCAGCGGTATCGTCTCCGCCCTCGACCGCGATGTCACGGTCGCCAAGGAGAACACCGGCGGCCAGGACCAGGCACAGGGCGGGCAGCGCGGCGGCGAGCAGTGGCCGTTCGAGTTCGGCGGCCGGCAGTTCAACGGCGACACCGGCAACTCCACCACCACGTACAAGGCCATCCAGACCGACGCCTCGCTCAACCCCGGCAACTCCGGTGGCGCGCTCATCAATATGAACGGCGAGATCATCGGCATCAACTCCGCGATGTACTCGGCGAGTTCGTCCGGCGGATCCAGCAGCGCCGGCGCGGGCAGCGTGGGCCTCGGCTTCGCGATCCCGGTGAACACGCTCAAGGCCGACCTCGACACCCTGCGGGCCGGCAACAGCTCCTGAGGAGACAGTCATGCACCACCCCACGCAGCCCCCCACCGGCCCGGCCGACCTGGCCCTGCCCCTCGCGCTCGTCACGGAACTGGCCGCCCGCGGTACCTCCGAGCCGCCCCGCGCCCCGGAGGTCCGTACCGCCGCAGGCCGTAAGCGCCGGGCCGCGCGACGACGCGCGGCGGCCGTGCGAGGCTGAGAGCAGCCCGGTAGGCACGGAACGAGAAGAGGACAACGAGCGATGAGCCCCGCCGAAGACGATCCGCAGCGCATCCTGATCGTCGACGACGAGCCCGCCGTACGTGAGGCCCTGGAGCGCAGTCTCGCGTTCGAGGGGTACGGGACCGAGGTCGCCGTCGACGGTCTCGACGCCCTCGCCCGGGCCGAGTCGTACGCCCCCGACCTCATCGTCCTCGACATCCAGATGCCGCGGATGGACGGACTGACGGCGGCCCGCAGGCTTCGCTCCGCAGGCACCACCACACCCATCCTGATGCTCACCGCCCGCGACACCGTCGGCGACCGGGTCACCGGTCTCGACGCGGGCGCCGACGACTACCTGGTGAAGCCGTTCGAACTGGACGAGCTCTTCGCCCGCATCCGGGCCCTGCTGCGCCGCAGCTCGTACGCGGCCGCGGCGGGCGGCGTCCCGGACGACGACGTGCTGGACTTCGCCGATCTGCGGATGAACCTCGCCACCCGCGAGGTCACCCGGGGCACGCGCCGGGTCGAGCTGACCCGTACCGAGTTCACCCTGCTGGAGATGTTCCTGGCGCACCCGCGGCAGGTGCTGACCCGCGAGCAGATCCTCAAGGCGGTGTGGGGCTTCGACTTCGAACCGAGCTCCAACTCCCTGGACGTGTACGTGATGTACCTGCGCCGCAAGACGGAGGCGGGGGGCGAACCGCGGCTCGTGCACACGGTGCGAGGGGTCGGTTACGCGCTCCGCTCCGGCGGCGGTGACGGATGACCGAGACCCTGCACCGGCTCCGCGCCCTGCCGCTGCGGACCCGGCTCGCGCTGCTGGTGGCGACAGCGGTGGCGGTCGCGGTGGCGGCGGTCGCGGCGGCCTGCTGGTTCGTGACGCGGGCCCAGCTGGAGCAGCAGATGGACGACTCGTTGCGCAACGTCCAGGTCAGCGACGAGTATGTGCAGACCCTGCTCGTCGCCTGTACGCGCCCCGATCGAGCGACCGCACCGCAGCTCCAGGGAACGTACACCGTGCAGCTCGTCACCGTGTCCGGGAGCACGTGCACCGCCGCCAAGACGTCACCGATCGGAGTGACCGCCGCCGACATCGCCGTGGCCGCCCACCTGCGCGACAACTCCCTGCACTCGGCCAGGGCCGAGAACGGCAAGGGGATGCGCGTCTACACCTACGCGTACGAGCCCCGCAGCCAGGTTCCGGGCCTGCTGCAGGGAAGCTTCGCCGTCTCCATCGCCCGCCCGATGAGCGACGTCGACGACCCGCTCTCCACCCTCGCCTGGGTCCTCCTGGTCGTCTCCGGCATCGGCGTGATCGGCGCCGGCGCGGCCGGTCTCTGGGTCGCCCGCACCGGTCTGCGCCCCGTCGACGAGCTCACCGAGACGGTCGAGCACGTCGCCCGCACCGAGGACCTCACCGTCCGCATCCCGGTCGAGGGCGAGGACGAGATCGCCCGGCTGTCCCGCTCCTTCAACTCGATGACCGCCTCCCTCGCCAGCTCCCGCGACCGCCAGGCCCAGCTGATCGCGGACGCCGGCCACGAACTGCGGACACCGCTGACGTCCCTCCGTACCAACATCGAACTCCTCGCCCGCAGTGACGACACCGGCCGGGCCATCCCGCCGGACGACCGCAAGGCCCTGATGAAATCGGTCAAGGCGCAGATGACCGAGCTGGCCTCGCTCATCGGCGACCTCCAGGAACTGGCCCGCCCCGACGCGGCGGACCCCGGCCCGCTCCAGGTCGTCGCTCTGCACGACATCGCGGACACGGCCCTGGAACGCGCCCGCCTGCGCGGCCCCGAGCTGACGGTCAGGGCGGACCTGACGCCTTGGTACGTACGGGCCGAGCCGGCGGCGCTGGAGCGGGCGGTGGTCAACGTCCTGGACAACGCGGTCAAGTTCAGCCCGCCCCACGGCACGATCGAGGTGGCGCTGCGCAACGGCGAACTGACCGTACGGGACCACGGCCCCGGCATCCCCGCCGAGGAACTCCCCCACGTCTTCGAACGCTTCTGGCGCTCCCCGTCCGCCCGCCAGCTCCCCGGTTCGGGGCTGGGCCTGTCGATCGTCGCCCGCACGGTCCAGCAGTCCGGCGGCGAAGTGACCCTGCGCCCGGCGGCGGAGGGAGACGGCACCGAGGCGTCGATCAGGCTGCCGGGGGCCCCGCAGCCGCCGCCGGGGCTCTGACCGGGCTCGGAGTCGTCGGCGGAACTCCGCTGCGCATTGCGGCGCTCCCCCAGTCGCCGGCCGATCAAGCAGTCCATGCAGGTCACGGGGTTCTCGTCGGTAGCCTCCTGCCTGCCTGCCTGCGCAGGACGGAGAACACATCCACCGGGGCCAGGTCGAGCATGTCCAGCAGAAAATCGTCCGGCCGGAGCACCTCGATCTCGTAAGGGTCCGCGGCCGCCGGGAGCACTCAGACCCCGGGGTTGTGCCGGATCAGCGATTCCACCAGGCCGGACCGGGTGGCGGGGAAGTCCAGCGGGACGATCCCGAGCCCGGTCCAGCCCGCCGCCTCCGATCCGTCCAGGAACGACTGCACCTGCGGGTTGAGCCGGTCCGCGTTCCAGCGCGGCGGCATCAGGGCGGCGGTGCTGACGTAGTTCATGAACAGCTTCCCGGGCTGCTGCGCGGCCTTGCGGAACTGGGCCTCGATCTTGGGATACTTGGCGAACGGCTCCGCCATGTAGTCGTCCTGGATGTCGAAGAGTTCCGAATCGGCGTAACGGACCCCGGGCAGACCGCCGTTGTCGGCAAGCAGTACGACCTTGCCGCGCGCCTCACCCAGCGAGGGCAGCGCGGAGCCGATACGGAACAACGGCCGCCACCCCTTGACGTCGAGGTAGAGGTCGAAGATCCGCCGGAACTCCGCGTCGCTCTCCTCGGAGTACTCCTGCTTGACCCGCATCAGCACGGTCTCGCCCGGGTGAGCCGCCAGGAAGTCCCAGCAGGCGCCGAGCACATCGCCGAACATCAGGTTCTGGTACGAGGCGCCGTGGTGGATCGCGAACGAGTCACCTGTGGCCCGGCACCGCACGTCGAGGAACCGCAGCCCGCTGGTCAACTGCTCGGCCACGGTGGTGTTCTGACACTCGGTCCACGGACCACCGTAGCGAGCCCCCGAGTCGTGCGAACCGGGGATCGTGAGGCGTTGCAACGCGGTGGCATCGGGGACGGCGCCCATCCAGTCCTGGGTGGCGAGGACCTGCCGGGCCCCGGCGGTGGCGGGGCCCGCGCCGACGACAACGGTGGCGGTGGCGGCGAGAGCGCCGGCCAGGAAGTTCCGGCGAGTGGCGGTGTAGGGACTCATGCGGGGAATGCCTCCGTCTGCTGTGGGGGGTCAGCCGCCAAATTATGACGGGTGCACGACACCAACGGAACGGGTTCGACGGCAGCCCTCCCCCGAATCGGATTCCGGGAGAGAGAGCCGACGCGATCTCGACGTTCTCTCAGGGGAGCGGCACCCGGCGCGGGTGCCGGGGGCAAGCCGACGCGGAGTGGTGATCCCACGGGTACATCTCAGAACAGTGCCGCAGCAAGGTCGCGCCATGCCGTGCGGGGGAAAAGACGATGGTCCGTGGTGGCTATCTGAAGGGCAAGGTGGTCGGCTCCGGCCTTTTGCTGCTCCGTGAGTCGGGCCGCAACCTTGTCAGGGCTTCCGTGGATGAACAGGGCGTCGATCAGTTGGTCGCTGCCGCCGTCGGCCAGATCTTCGTCGGTGAAGCCGACGCGCAGCCATGCGCCACGATAGTTGGCCAGTTCCAGGTACGGGACGAGCATGGCGCGGGCCTGTGAGCGGGCGGAATCCGGATCGGTGTGCAGGATGACGGTCTGTTCCACTGCCAGCAGGGGCCGGCTTCCCAGATCGGACCTGGCCCGTGCGGTGTGCGCCACATCCACCAGGTAGGGATGCACCCCCACTGACCGGGCAGCGCCCAAACGGGTCATCTGTGGGCCGTGCGCGCCGATGATGCGTGCGGAGGACGGCAGGGGAGGGGCAGCGGCATCCAGTTCATCCAGGTACGAGCCGAGCGCCGCGTAGGGGCGGTGGTAGCGGTCGACGAAGTCGGCGTGGCTGACGCCCAGCCCTACCAGAAGCCGGGCCCGCTGGTGCTCGGGCAGTGCGTGGTAGGCGGCGGCGAGCCGGTCGGCTGGTTGTTCCCAGATGGACACACACCCGGTCGCGACCGCTACTCGCCTTGTCGCGGCCAGGAGTTCGGCGGCAGTGACCAGGTCCCCGCTGGGGTTGCCGCCCGGACTGCCGCCGAGCCAGAGCGTTCCGTACCCCAGCTCTTCGAGCTCTGCTGCGGCGTCCTGCGCTTCGCGCCGGTCCCCGTGCGTGAAGGCCAGGCCCCATATGCCGAACGGTCCGAGTTCCACAGGCGGTCCTCCTCGATCGGGGACTGCCTTTCTATCGCTACGGCCGGGCCCCTCCTCGCAGGATTCCCCGTGGTGTCCAAAACTCATGCCGACGGTGTCCGGAAGCCTCGGCCGACCCGCCGATCGTTCTCACGGAACGTGCACCGGAGCCGAGTTGGGATCCGACGCAGCTTCTGCGGCGCGCCCCCGGTGGGTCACAGATCCAGTCGGGTGATCCAGGAGGGCTCCCCGACGTAGTCGGCAAGGTGGCCCTTCTTGAACTCCGGCAGTTCTGCGCCACTGACCTTCAGCGTCGGCGTACCGCCGGCCCCGGAGTGCTCAAAGGCATTCTCGGATGCGTCGACGAACGCTTGACACTTCATCGTCCGGACCGCGGTGCCGAAGCCCGGCCCGCGCAGGCCCTCGACGCGGGACGCCATCTTCAGGATGAAGTCGTCGGTGAAGCCGTCGACGACTTCATCCGGCTGATGTGCGTACAGGACCCGGTGGTACTCGACGAACTTGTCCTCTGCCAGTGCGGCGCGCAGCGCGTTCACGGCCTTCTTCGAGCCGTTGCCGCCCAGCTTGCCGTCGAGGAACGATGCGAGTGTGTAGTGGATCTGCACCGAACCGCGCTGGGCCAGCCCGTTCAGCTCGGCCCCGGCGCCCTGCGTCTCGAACTCCTCGCAGGCAGGACAGCGCAGATCCTCGAAGAGCTGCACAGTGGTACCCGCGTCCTCATCGCCCACCACTATGGTCGTCCCGTCCGCACCGAGCGACTCCGGTATGTCGGCGTCGGTCGCATAACCCGTACGCACCCCACACGCCACACGAACCCCTAGGACGGCGGCGATCGCCATTTCAGTGGCTGTGACTCAGCACTGCTTCGGTCCCGGCACCTGTGGTACGAGGCGTGCCACCCGGCTCGCCCGGGACTCCAGGTAGCGCTGCTCGGCGATGCTGGCGGTGGACTTCGCTGCGCGCCGGTAGTGCTCGTACGCCCCTGCCGTGTCGCCGGTCTTCTCCAGCAGATGCGCCCGTACGGACAGCAGCCGGTGATGCCCGGCCATCCGCCCGTCACTGTCCAATGTGGACAGCAGGGCCAGCCCGGCCGCCGGGCCCTCGGTCTCGGCGAGCGCGATCGCCCGGTTGAGGGTGACCATCGGGTTGGGCGCGATCCGTTCCAGGACCAGGTAAAGGGCGTGCACCTGCGGCCAGTTGGTCTCCTCGGCCGTGGCCGCGTCGGCGTGCGTGCCGGCGATGGCGGCCTGCAGCTGGTAGGGCCCCAGCGTCGGGCCGGCCAGCGACGCCTTGACCAGCTCCAGCCCCTCGCCGATCAGCCCGCGGTCCCACTTCGTACGGTCCTGCTCGTCCAGCGGCACCAGGTCGCCGGCCGCCGTCGTACGCGCCTCCCGGCGGGCGTGGGTCAGCAGCATCAGCGCGAGCAGCCCGGTCACCTCGCCGTCCTCGGGCAGCTGCGCGTGCACCATCCCGGCCAGCCGGATCGCCTCGTGCGCGAGGTCGGCGCGGTGCAGCTCGCTGCCCGAGGAGGCGGTGTAGCCCTCGTTGAAGATCAGGTACAGCACATGCAGGACGACCCGTAGCCGCTCCTCGCGCTCCGCGCCGTCCGGCAGGGTGAACGAGCTTCCGGCGGCCTTGATGCGCTGTTTGGCCCGGCTGATCCTGGCCGCCATCGTGGCCTCCGGCACCAGGAACGCGCGGGCGATCTCGGCAGTGGTCAGGCCGCCGACCGCCCGCAGCGTCAGGGCGGTCTGGGAGGCCGCGGTCAGCGTCGGATGACAGCACAGGAAGAGCAGGACGAGCGTGTCGTCGGTGTCCGGTACGTCCTTGGGCACCACCTCGGTGGCCGTCGCCGACTCCCGCTCGCGGCGCGCCTGCTCGCTGCGCATCTGGTCGATGAGCCGCCGGGAGGCGACCGTCACCAGCCAGCCGCGCGGGTTGTTCGGTACTCCCTCGGCCGGCCACTGCACGGTGGCGGCGAGGACGGCCTCCTGCACGGCGTCCTCACACCCCTCGAACCGGCCGTTCCGGCGTACCAACGTGCCGAGGACCTGCGGCGTGAGCTCACGCAGCAGGTCCTCGATGGCTGATGCTGTCATGCCTCCAATTGTCCGTCGGCGAACATCACCTGCCGCACCTCGACACCCAGGCCCTCGACCGCGGTGTCCGGGATCTGCGCTGCCAGCTCGATCGCCCGCTCCTTGTTCTCGCAGTCGATCAGGTAGAAGCCGCCCAGGTACTCCTTGGCCTCCAGGTAGGGTCCGTCGGTCACCACCGGCTGGCCGTTGCGTACGGACACCACAGCGGCCTGTGACGGGTCGACCAGCGCCTGCGTGGTGATCAGCTCGCCGGACGTCTTCAGCGCCTCGATGAACGCGCCGTGGCCGTTGCCGATCGCCGCCTTCTCCTGGTCGGTCAGCGCGTCCAGCACGGCCGGGTTCATATGCATGCTGATCAGGAACTGCATCTCGTACTCCTCGTGGTTCGCGAGCCCCGGATCGGGCCCTTCGACCGGTTGGTCGGAGCCGCCGTCGTCGTCTTGACATCCTCCGCCAGAACTTTCGCACGGAGTTTTCCGGCGTCGCGTCGCCCGGACCGAGAGGCCGTCATTTCCGGTGACACCCCTCCGTGGCAGACGCGAAAGATGTCCGTCCGTACCGATGTCAAGAAGCTCTCCACCACTCCGACCAACCGGCGAAACGTCGAGAGAACAGGGAGTTTCGGATATGCGAGTCAACCGGGCATGGCTGGGACTGGTCGTCCTCATGCTGCCGACCTTGCTCGTCGCGATCGACGCGACGGCGTTGCTTCTCGCGCTCCCACGGCTGAGCGCCGACCTGGGTGCCACCAACGTCCAGCAGCTGTGGATCAGTGACAGCTACGGATTCATGGTGGCCGGCCTGGTCATCACGATGGGTACGCTCGGCGACCGGATCGGCCGCCGACGGCTGCTGATGATCGGCGCAGCGGCGTTCGCGGTGTTCTCGGTCGTGGCCGCCTTCGCGGTCGACCCGCTGATGCTGATCGTCGCGCGGGCGCTGCTGGGCGTCGCCGGCGCGACCCTGGCGCCGTCCACACTTGCCTTGATCACCAACATGTTCCGCGACGAACGGCAGCGTGGGAAGGCCATCGCGATCTGGGCGACCTGCCAGTTCACCGGCGGCGCGCTCGGGCCCGTGCTCGCCGGGTTCCTGCTCCAGTACTTCTGGTGGGGATCGGTGTTCCTGGTCGCCGTGCCGGCGATGGCGTTGCTGCTGCTGGCCGGGCCCGTCCTGCTGCCGGAGTTCCGCAGCGACCGGGCCGGCCGGCTGGACCCGGCAAGCGTCGGGCTGTCGCTCGTGGCGGTGCTTCTGATGGTCTACGGCATCAAGCAGCTGACCGTCGAGAGCGTGCCGGTCGTGCCGGCGGTGGCCCTCGTCGTCGGCGCGGCCACCGGATTGGTCTTCGTACGCCGGCAACTGCGGCTTCAGGCGCCGCTGCTCGACCTGCGGCTGTTGCGCAACCGCCCGTTCACGGCCGTACTCGTCGCGCTGGTCTTCGCCGGTATCGCCATGGCCGGTACGGGCCTGCTGGTGACCCAGTACCTGCAGAGCGTGCTGGGCTTCTCGCCGGTCGCGTCGGCGGTGCTGTTCGCACCGATGGGCCTGGGCGTGGCGGTCGGCACCATGACCGCGCCGGCGCTGGCCCGGCGGATGAAGCAGACGACCGCGATCGCCGGCGGGCTGGTGGGATCGGCGCTGGGCAGCCTGCTGCTCGTCGGCGTCGACGGTGCGGGCGCCCTGCCGCTGGTGATGACCGGGATCGCCGTACTGGCGCTGGGCACCGGCCCACTCTTCGCGCTGGGCACCGGGCTGGTCGTCGGGTCCGTACCGCCGGAACGCGCCGGCTCGGCGGCATCGATGTCCGAGACCGGCAACTACTTCGGCGGTTCGCTCGGCTTCGCACTGCTCGGCACGGTGGCCGCAGTGATCTACCGCAGCCGGACGGACGGCACGTCCGATTCGCTGGCCGGCGCGGTCGCCGCCGGTCGGCACCTTCCCGCCGACGAGAGCGCGGAACTGCTGCACACCGCGCGGGAGGCGTTCACCGCCGGCCTGCACGTCACCGGCGTCGTCGCCGCGGTCGTCTTCGCCGGGCTGGCCGTACTGATCCTGACCATGCGCCCGGCAACCCGGACCACCCCGGCCGCACTCCCCGACTACGAGGCGACCCGCTCATAGAACCTGCCGAGGGCGACGCCGTGGTCGTCCTGCCCGAAAACCCCCGTCACCCCGTCACACGCAGCGGGGCGGTGGGCCCGCCGGCCCACCGCCCCTCTCACCCGCGTACGGGAGTTACTGGATGACCGTGATCCGGTCCGTCGCCGGCGGGGCCAGCGGCGCGGCGGCCGTGGAGTGGGCCGCCAGGTAGGCGTTGAACAGGTCCAGGTCGGACGCGCCGACCAGCTTGTTGGTGCCCTGGCCGAGTGCCGCGAAGCCGTCGCCGCCGCCCGCCAGGAACTCGTTCATCGCGACGCGGTAGGTCTTCGCCGGGTCGATCGCCGCACCGTCCAGCTTGATGGTGTCGGTCACCACGCGGGCCGCACCCGTCTTCGTCATGTCCAGGGTGTACGTGAGGCCCTTGGACACCTGAAGGATCTTCGGGCCGGCCTCGTTGGAGCCGCTGACCTGCTGCTGGAGCGCGGTGATCAGCTGGGCGCCGGTCAGGTCGACGACGTTCATCATGTTGGTGAAGGGCTGCACGGTGAACGCCTCCCCGTACGTCACCACCCCGTCGGACTTGCCGTCGGCCGACGCGTACACCAGGTCCCCCCGGATGCCGCCCGGGTTCATGAGGGCGACGACCGCCCCGCCCTTGTCCGCCGGGGCCAGGCCCTCCAACTGGGCGTCCGCGATCAGGTTGCCGAGCGGCTTCTCAAGGGCCTTGGAGCTGCGGCCGTCGATGTCGGCGGTGATGTAGCCCTGCGGCTTGTTCGCGATGGGCGCCGCGAGGGCGTTCCAGCGGGCGATCAGCTTCGTCATGTCCCTGGCCCTGCGCTGGTCCCGGCTGACGATGTGGTTCGCCGACTTCGGGTTCGAGGCTCCGGCCGACTTCACCGACGTACGGACGATGTCCTTGGTGCGGCGGTCGTAGGTGAGGGTCGTGTCGGTGTAGAGCTTGCCGAACGACGACGCCGAGGTGACCATGCGCGGGTTGCCCGCCGGGTCCGGGATCGTGCAGACGTACGCCTGGTGGGTGTGGCCCGTGACCAGCGCGTCGACCTTGGGCGTGATGCCCTTGGCGATGTCGGTGATCGGCCCGGAGATGCCGTCACCGGCGCCGGAGCTGTCGCAGTCGTAGTTGTACGAGGCGGAGGCGGGCGCCCCGCCCTCGTGGATCAGCGCGACGATGGACTTGACGCCCTGGCTGTCCAGCTCCTCGGCGTACTTGTTGATCGTCTCGATCTCGTCGTGGAACTTCAGGCCCTTGACGCCGTTGGCTGTGACGATGTTCGGCGTGCCCTCCAGGGTCACCCCGATGAAGCCGATCCTGACGCCGTTCTTCTTCCACACCGTGTACGGCTTGAGGATCGGCTTGCCGGTCTTCTCGCTCGTCACGTTGGCGGCGAGGTAGGGGAAGTCGGCGCCCTGGAACTTCTTGCCCTTCTCGTAGCACCCCTCGACCGGGTGGCAGCCGCCGTTCTGGAGGCGGGCCAGCTCGGTGGCGCCCTCGTCGAACTCGTGGTTGCCGACGGTCGTCACATCGAGGTCGATCTTGTTGAGCGCCTCGATGGTCGGCTCGTCGTGGAAGAGACCGGACAGCAACGGGCTCGCGCCCACCATGTCACCACCGGCCGCGGTGATCGAGTACGGGTGCCCCTTGCGCGCGGTACGCAGTGAGGACGCGAGGTACTCGACGCCACCGGCCGGAATCGGCTTGGGCGTGCCGTCGGCCTGCGTCTCGGTGACCGTGCCCGCCCCCGAGCCGGCCGGCGGCTCCAGATTCCCGTGCAGGTCGTTGAAGGACAGCAGCTGTACGTCGACGGTACGGGCCGGCTTGTGGTGGCCGTGCCCATGGCCGCGGTCCTGGGCGCCGGCCGGCATCGCGGCGACGAGCGCGCCGACGGTGGCGAGCCCGGCCGCGGCGGCGAGCACCCGCCGGGGCGCGCGGTTCTTCTGTGGTGTCGCTGACATCGGTCCCCTTGTGAGTTCAGCGGGAGGCTTGAGGGTGATGGCGAGTCTGGAGACTTCGTGCCGCAGCCTAGGGTCAACGCGCGTAGCGCGACAGGTTTCCGGGGTTACGAACTGGTTGCCATGCGGTCGGTATCGGAGCCGACCACCGCACATCACCGGTATGGCGTACATATCGCCGAGAGCCGCGACCGGCCGACGGCCGAGTACACGCCGGGGCGCAAACCAGGCCCCGGCCGTCAGCACGCACGCAGTGCTGCCCGGGCCACAACCCCCCTCACCCCCCGTACGCTCGTACACATGACGACTGACGTACCTCTCCCCGCCCCCGGACGCGAGATCCAGACGCTCGAAGTGCTCTCCCCCGAACAGGCCGGAGCCGTGTCCGAGCTGCTCGCCGAGGCGGCCCGGTCCGACGGCAGGCAGGCCGTGTCCGAGCAGGGGCGGCTGCAGCTGCGGGGCGGGCGGCGTGAGGGGGTGCGGCATCTGCTGCTCACCAGTGGGCCGACCCTGGTCGGGTATGCGCAGCTGGAGGACACCGACCCCGTCGAGGCGCCGGCCGCCGAGCTGGTCGTGCATCCGGCGTACCGCGGGCAGGGGCACGGGCGGGCACTGGGTGCGGCGCTGCTCGCCGTGACCGGGAAGCGGCTGCGGGTGTGGGCGCACGGCGGGAAGTCCGCGGCCCGGCATCTCTCGCAGGTCCTCGGCCTCTCCCTCTTCCGCGAACTGCGTCAGCTGCGGCGCCCGCTGAGTCCGCTGGACATCGCGGAGCCGGTGCTGCCGCCCGGCGTCACCGTCCGCACCTTCGTGCCCGGCGAGGACGACGCCGCCTGGCTCGCGGTGAACCGCGCCGCCTTCGCCCACCACCCCGAACAGGGTTCGCTGACCCAGCGCGACCTGGACGACCGCAAGGCGGAACCCTGGTTCGACCCGAAGGGCTTCTTCCTGGCCGAGCGCGACGGCGAGCTGATCGGCTTCCACTGGACGAAGGTGCACGCCGATCAGCACCTCGGCGAGGTGTACGTCGTCGGCATCCGGCCCGACGCGCAGGGCGGCGGGCTCGGCAAGGCGCTCACCGCGATCGGGCTGCGCCACCTGGCCGCCGAGGGGCTGCCGACCGCGATGCTCTACGTCGACGCGGACAACAAGGCGGCTCTGACCGTCTACGAGCGCATGGGCTTCGCGACGCACGAGATGGACCTGATGTACCGCACGGAGTCCTGAGCAGCCACAACTCGCCCGGGGGCGGCGTCGCTTGACGTCGCCCCTTCTTTACGCCACTCTTCCACTACTTAATTAGTGAAAGGGGTGAACATGGCAGAGTCCGCAGCGGTCGAGTACCGCATCGACCGGCGCAGCGGCGTCGCCACGTACCTCCAGATCGTCCAGCAGACCAAACAGGCCCTCCGCCTCGGCCTGCTGCAGCCCGGCGACCGGCTGCCCACCGCACGCGAGGTCGTCGAGGCCACCGCCATCAACCCGAACACCGTGCTCAAGGCCTACCGGGAGCTGGAACGCGAGGGCCTCGTCGAGGCCCGGCGCGGGCTCGGCACCTTCGTCACGCGGACCCTCGGCGGCGCCGCTGCCGCCGACGACGCGCCGCTGCGCGCCGAGCTCGCCGACTGGGCCCGCCGGGCCCGCGCGGCCGGGCTGGAGAAGGACGACGTGAGCGCGCTCTTCACCGCCGTACTGGACAAGACTTTCAAGGGGGATCAGGCCGGATGACAGGCGCTGCGATCGAGGCCGTCGGCCTCGGCATGAAGTACCGGAGCAGGGGCGGGGGCTGGGCGCTGCGCGACTGTTCGTTCCGGCTGCCCGTCGGACGCGTGTGTGCCCTCGTCGGCCCCAACGGTGCGGGCAAGTCCACCCTGCTCGCCCTCGCGGCGGGCTTCCTGCGGCCCGCGGAGGGCACGGTACGGGTGCTGGGCGGGGCGCCCGGGGAGTCAAGGGCCCAGATGGCCTTCGTGGCCCAGGACAAGCCGCTGTACCCGCAGTTGACGGTCGCCGCGACGCTCTGGGCGGGCGCCGAGCTGAACCCCGCCACCTGGGACCAGGACACCGCCGAACGCATCGCCGGAAAGCTCCCGCGCGACGCCGGGGTCCGCAGCCTCTCCGGCGGCCAGCGCACCCGGCTCGCACTGGCCCTCGCCCTCGGCAAGCGGCCCGAACTGCTCCTGCTGGACGAACCGATGGCCGATCTCGACCCCCTCGCCCGCCACCAGCTGATGGGCGCACTGATGGCCGAGGCCGCCGAGCACTCCACCACCATCGTGATGTCCTCGCACATCCTCACCGAGCTGGAGGGCGCCTGCGACTACCTCTTGCTCGTCGACGGCGGCCGGGTCCGCCTCGGCGGCGAGACGGACGACCTCCTCGCCGCGCACACCCTGCTCACCGGTCCGGTGCGGGACACCGCCCCGCACACCGTCGTCGAGTCCCGCACGGCGGGGCGGCTGCAGACGGCGCTGGTACGGAGGCAGGGCCCCGTGGACGCCACCGTCTGGGAAGCCGCGGAGCCCTCGCTGGAGGAACTGCTGCTGGCGCATCTGCGGTCGCCCCAGGCGCCTGCTCTGCTGACGCCGAGCGCCGAGGCCGGCAAGGAGGTGGCTGCCGTATGAGCGCCATCGGTCTGCGTGCGCCCGTCGCACCCGCCGCCGGGCTGCGGGGCCCCGTCCGCGTCCTTCTCCGCCAGCACCGCCGTGCCCTGTGGGCGGCCGGCGCACTCCTGGTGCTGGGCATCGCCATCGTGGTCGGGCTCCGCATCTGGGTCGCGGTCGCGAGCTCGGACGAGCTCTGCGCCGACGGCGACATCACCCGCTGCGGCGACGACACCTACCAGCCCACCTACGCCCGCGCCGCCGCCGAGGCGTATCTGTCAGGCGGTGGGACCGTCGTCCTGCTGCTCGCCGGGCTCATCGGCCTCTTCGTCGCCGGACCGCTGGTCGCCCGCGAGCTGGAGAGCGGTACGTTCCGGCTCGCCTGGGCCCAGTCGGTCTCCCCGGCCCAGTGGCTGGCGGCCCGGCTCGCCCTGCCCGCGGCTCTGGTGACCGCCGGGATGACCGTGCTCATCCTCGTCTACCGATGGGGCTGGTCGGGCTTGCAGAGCAACCCGAACGCCTCCGGACTGGGCTGGTACGAGAACGGTGTCCAACCCGCCCTCGGCCCGACCGCCGTCGCCTACGCCCTGCTGGCCCTGGCCGTGGGCGCCCTGTGCGCCGTGGCCGTACGCCGCACCGTCCTGTCCATGAGCCTCACAGCCCTCGCCCTGGGCACGGTCATGCTGGGGTTCGGCAAGCGCCGCTACGAGCTCTGGCCGACCGCCCGCGTCCTCGGCGACGACGGCCCGAGCGGTCACGCCTGGCACATCGAGTCGGGCATGCTCACCGCCTCCGGCAAGGAGATCTACTGGAAGGACTGCTTCAGGGCCGGCACGACGATTCCTGAGGACCCCGCGAGCTGCCTGCGCAACCAGGGCGGCATCACGTACTTCGCCGACTACCACCCCGCCTCGCACTTCTGGCCGCTCCAGCTCGTCGAAACCGGCATCCTGCTCGCCCTGGCCGCGCTCGCCGTCGCCCTCGCCTTCCGGGTGCTGCGCCGCCACCACGGCTGAGAGCCTGTCGGGTGACCTCCGATCGGATAGCGGACGCGGTCTGGTGCGTGCGATTCCAAGGCGGAGGAGGGAGTCGACGCGAAGGGGG